>NZ_JBSFUW010000004.1:0-294991 GCF_053591995.1 Streptomyces sp. NPDC002835
TACGCTCGCGATCCCGGCGTCCCGGCAGGCACGGGCAACGCGGACAGCGATTTCGCCACGGTTGGCGATGAGCACCTTGCGCACGATGGCTCCCTCCTTGAAACAAGCTGAGTTTAGGGACTGCCGACACGGCCTTTCGACCCGTCCCCATTGGTGAGCTTGCCCACACGGAGCGTGATTCGAGGCTCGCTCGAGCGCGAAATCCCTTGTCGCACCACGGTACGACGGGTTCCTCTCCCGCACAGTAGCCCTCTGGTGTGGTCAAGGTCTCTGTCTTTGAACGCAGCGGGCCAGAGCGTTTCTTTGTGGAGTCCCTACGAATGGCCCAATGATTCTTTGCCGGCCGACCGGGCGTGCCCAATCCCTTGCCCCCGCGTTTACCGGTCAGTAGCCTCGCCGCTGTCGTACGTACTTCCGGTACACACAGGGTTGGGGGCGCCGTGGTGCGCAGACCGGTGGCCGTGGTGGCTGCGCTTGTCCTGCTGGCGGAGGCCGTCGGCATCGTCGTGCTCAACGGCATCATGGCCACGTTCGTGGACGCCCAGCGGATGTCGCTCGACGGCCTCGACACGGATGTCATGGTGACCGCGACCTGGGGGCTGGGCATAGGGACCGGGCTGCTGCTCGCCCTCGCCGGCGTGCTGCTGCTGGTCGTGGCGGTACGGGACCGGGCGCCCGGCCGCTTCACCCGGGTCCTGCTCATCGGCCTCGCCGTCGTGCACGGCGTGCTCGGCGCGCTGACGGTGGGTCTGGTCGGCTGGAACGCCTTCGCGTTCATGATGGTGGTGCTGGGGCTGCTGGTGGCGTCGCTGATCGTGTACGGCAGGGAGCGGCCGGCGGACGAGCCGGAGGCGCCGGCGGGTCCGGCCGATCCTGCCGGTCCGGCTGTGGGCGGGGTGGCGTCGCCCGCGTGAGGCGTCTTACGCCTCCTGCTCGGCCCAGAGGTCGGTGATCGAGAAGCCCAGCTCCGCCAGGAGCCGGCGCAGCAGCGGCAGCGACAGGCCGATGACGTTGCCGGGGTCGCCGTCGATGCCGTCGATGAACGGCGCGGAGCGCCCGTCGAGGGTGAACGCGCCCGCGACGTGCAGAGGTTCGCCGCTCGCGACGTACGCGGCGACCTCGGCGTCCGACGGCTCGCCGAACCGCACCGTCGTCGACGCGGTCGCCGACGCGCGGCGGCCGGTCGCCGTGTCGATCACACAGTGCCCGGTCTGCAGGACGCCCGCCCTGCCGCGCATCGCCTTCCAACGGGCGGTCGCCTCCTCGGCGTCGGCGGGCTTGCCGAGCGCCTCGCCGTCGAGCTCCAGTACGGAGTCGCACCCGATCAGCAGCGCACCGGCGGCCTCCGGACGGGCGGCGACCGCCGCGGCCTTCGCCTCCGCGAGGACGAGCGCGAGCTCGGAGGGCGTGGGCGCGGTGAGAGCGTCCTCGTCGACGCCGCTGACGATCACCTCGGGTGCGAGACCGGCCTGCCGCAGCAGGTTCAGCCGGGCGGGGGAGGCGGAGGCGAGCACGAGACGAGTCATGCGGCCCATCGTAAACGGGCGCCTTCCGCCGCCGAGTTTTCTGGCCCCCGGGCCCCTTTTTGAGTACGCGTACTCAGGCGCGCGGGGCCGTGCGCCAGCACCATCGAAGGCATGCTGTGGTCCGACCCGGAGAACGAGCCGCCGAAGGAACTCCGCGACATGCAGACGATGCTGCGGCGCGCGGGGCTGTTGCTGGCGCTGGCGATGGTGGTGGCGATGTTCGCGGCGGGGTTGCGGTGACGCGGGGGCGGGGCGGGGACTGTTCCCCTCCCCGCCCCCGCCCCTTCCCGCCGTACCGGATGTGCGGCTCCGCCGCGTGACGGGGCGCAGCCCCGGACCCGGTGCCGCCCTCCGGGCGGTGAGTCCGTGGCTCCGCCCCAGGTCCCGTGCCGCTGGGTGGGCGGGCCCGGGCGAAGCCCGGGCCCGGTACCGCGCTCCGCGCGCTGGCCTCAATCTACGGTCTGGCGGCCGTGGGAGGTGCCCCCAGGCCGGGCCGGCGTTGCCCGGACCCGTACCG
Organism: Streptomyces sp. NPDC002835; assembly: GCF_053591995.1. Classification (NCBI taxonomy): domain Bacteria; kingdom Bacillati; phylum Actinomycetota; class Actinomycetes; order Kitasatosporales; family Streptomycetaceae; genus Streptomyces; species Streptomyces sp. NPDC002835. The sequence goes on from NZ_JBSFUW010000004.1 coordinate 2,044, forward strand.
CGCTCCGCGCGGTGGCGGTGTCAGACCGGCCAGTAGCTGCGGGCCCATGCCCGGGGGCCCGGGAGGGGGCGCGTGGTGCGGGCGATGCGGGCCGGGTCGGACCAGCCCTCGGGCGGGTGGGGGCCGTCCGTCGCGCTGCCCTCGATCGCCGCCGCGCGGGCCTGGACCACTGCCAGGGCGGCGGCCAGCTCCTCGGGGGTCGGGTTTCCTCGTACGACCTTGATCATCGTCTGGCCCTTCCTCGTGCGTAGGAGCTCTACAGGGGGATGTTCCCGTGCTTCTTCGGCGGCAGACTCTCGCGCTTGGTGCGGAGCTGCCGCAGGCCCTTCACCAGCTGGGCGCGGGTCTCGGACGGCATGATCACCGCGTCGATGTAGCCGCGCTCGGCCGCCGTGTACGGGTTGAGCAGGGCGTCCTCGTACTCCTGGATGAGCCGGGCCCGCGTCGCCTCCTGCTCCTCCGCGCCCTCGACGGCGGCGATGGTGCGGCGGTGCAGGATGTTCACCGCGCCCTGCGCGCCCATGACCGCGATCTGAGCGGTCGGCCAGGCCAGGTTCAGGTCGGCGCCGAGGTGCTTGGAGCCCATGACGTCGTACGCGCCGCCGAACGCCTTGCGGGTGATGACGGTGATCAGCGGGACCGTCGCCTCGGCGTAGGCGTAGATCAGCTTGGCGCCGCGGCGGATGATGCCGCCGTACTCCTGGTCGACGCCCGGCAGGAAGCCGGGGACGTCGACGAAGGTCAGCACGGGGACGTTGAACGCGTCGCAGGTGCGGACGAAGCGCGCGGCCTTCTCGGAGGCGTTGATGTCCAGGCAGCCGGCGAACTGCATCGGCTGGTTGGCGACGATGCCGACCGGGTAGCCCTCTACGCGGCCGAAGCCGGTGACGATGTTCGGCGCGAACAGCGCCTGCGTCTCGAGGAACTCGCCCTCGTCGAGGACGTGCTCGATGACGGTGCGGATGTCGTACGGCTGGTTCGCCGAGTCCGGGATGAGCGTGTCCAGCTCGCGGTCCTCGTCGCTGACCGCGATGTCCGCCTCCTCGGGGAAGGACGGCGGCTCGGAGAGGTTGTTGGACGGCAGGTACGACAGCAGGGACTTGACGTACTCGATGGCGTCCTTCTCGTCGCCCGACATGTGATGCGCGACACCGGAGGTGGTGTTGTGCGTGCGGGCGCCGCCCAGCTCCTCGAAGCCGACGTCCTCGCCGGTGACGGTCTTGATGACGTCGGGGCCCGTGATGAACATGTGCGAGGTCTGGTCGACCATCACCGTGAAGTCGGTGATCGCGGGGGAGTACACCGCGCCGCCCGCGCACGGGCCGACGACCAGCGAGATCTGCGGGATGACGCCGGAGGCGTGGGTGTTGCGGCGGAAGATCTCGCCGTACATGCCCAGCGCGCTGACGCCTTCCTGGATACGTGCGCCGCCGGAGTCGTTGATGCCGATGACCGGGCAGCCCGTCTTCAGCGCGAAGTCCATCACCTTGATGATCTTCTGTCCGAATACCTCGCCGAGAGCGCCGCCGAAGACGGTGAAGTCCTGCGAGAAGACGGCGACCGGGCGGCCGTCGACCGTGCCGTAGCCGGTGACGACACCGTCCCCGTACGGGCGCGTCTTCTCCAGCCCGAAGTTGGTCGAACGGTGCCTGGCGAACTCGTCGAGTTCGACGAACGAGTCCTCGTCCAGGAGCAGCGCGATGCGCTCCCGGGCCGTCAACTTGCCTTTGGCGTGCTGCTTTTCCACTGCCCGCGCGGAGCCGGCGTGCGTCGCCTCTTCGATACGGCGCTGAAGATCCGCGATCTTTCCCGCGGTGGTGTGGCTGCTCGGGTTCTGCGAGAGGGCGGTTTCCGGCTCGGACATCGGGATGCGGCTCCCTGGCTGGTCACGGGGACGGCTAACGGGGACTGGACTCAAGGGGACGGTTGACGATCGTTTGCTACTGGCTCGTAGCGTATCGGCGCCGATACGGTTCGGCAGTGCGGCGTTTGCCACACCTACGCTGGCTTGCATGACGCCTCCGAATGCGCCCGAGAGCCGCTGGTCCGACCTCGACCGGCCGCCTCTGAACATCGCCGCCCTGCGCCGCGGCGTCGTCGTGCCCGGTGGTCTGTGGACCTCCCTGGACGTGGTGACGGCCACCGGTTCCACCAACTCCGACCTGGCGGCACGGGCCGCCTCCCTGCCCGAGGGAGCCGTGCTGATCGCCGAGGAGCAGACCTCGGGGCGGGGCCGGCTGGACCGCGCCTGGACCGCGCCCGCCCGCTCCGGCCTCTTCTTCTCCGTACTCCTGCGGCCCGGCCCCGACGTGCCCGTGACCCGCTGGGGCTGGCTGCCGCTGCTCGCCGGCGTCGCCGCCGCGAGCGGACTCGCACGGGCCGCCGGCGTCGACATGTCCCTCAAATGGCCCAACGACCTGCTGGTGACCGTGGACGGTGAGGAACGCAAGACCGGCGGCATCCTGCTGGAGCGTGCCGGGGACGACGCGGTGGTGCTCGGCCTCGGCATCAATGTGTCGCTGCGCGCCGACGAGCTGCCCGTCCCCGGGGCGGGATCGCTGGGCCTAGCGAACGCCGTGTCCACCGACCGGGACCCGCTGCTGCGGGCCGTGCTGCGCTCGCTGGAGAAGTGGTACACCGACTGGCGCACCGTCGTCGGCGACCCGTCGGCCTGCGGACTCCAGGAGGCGTACGTGGCGGGCTGCGCCACCCTGGGCCGCCGGGTGCGTGCCGAACTGCCCGGCGGCACGGCCGTGACCGGCGAGGCGGTCGCGCTGGACGGCGACGGCAGGCTGGTGCTGGTCACCGAGAGCGGGGAACGGCAGCCCGTGAGCGCGGGCGACATCGTTCACCTGCGGCCGGCGGGCTGACGGACGCCGGGCGTACGCGGACTCGAACCTCCTTCGCCGCCGGGACGTGAGCTGGGGCACACCTGCCGTATCGTTGAGGCGATCGCGCGACAGATCGGCAGGGCATTGCGCAGGGAACGGGCAGGAGGCGGCTGGTGACCGTCGACGACACCACTTCCGGCGCGGGCGCGCAGCCGCCGTCGGACGGCTCTTCCGGCGCGTCCGCCGCTTCGTCGGGGCAGGGCGCTTCGGGCTTTGGCTCCGGCTCGGGGTCCGGCGGGTCTTCCGGGGCGGTGCATCCGACGCCCCACCACGAGGTCGACCACACGGCGGAGCCGTCCGACGACCCGCTGGCCATCCGCCTCGAACAGCTGATCCTCGGCGCCGAGCGCCGCTACACCGCCTTCCAGGCCGCCCGTACCGCCGGCGTCTCCATGGAGCTCGCCGCCCGCTTCTGGCGGGCCATGGGCTTCGCCGACATCGGGCAGGCGAAGGCCCTCACCGAGGCGGACGTGCTCGCCCTGCGGCGGCTGGCCGGTCTGGTGGAGGCGGGCCTGCTCAGTGAGCCGATGGCCGTCCAGGTCGCCCGCTCCACCGGGCAGACCACCGCCCGGCTCGCCGACTGGCAGATCGACTCCTTCCTGGAAGGGCTGACCGAACCGCCGGAGCCCGGCATGACCCGCACCGAGGTCACCTATCCGCTGGTCGAGCTGCTGCTGCCCGAACTCGAGGAGTTCCTGGTCTACGTCTGGCGGCGGCAGCTCGCGGCCGCGACCGGCCGGGTCGTGCAGGCCGCGGACGACGAGGAAATGGTCGACCGCCGCCTCGCCGTCGCCTTCGCCGACCTCGTCGGCTTCACCCGGCTGACCCGCCGGCTGGAGGAGGAGGAGCTCGGCGAGCTCGTCGAGTCCTTCGAGACCACCTGCGCGGACCTGGTCGCCGCGCACAGCGGCCGGCTGATCAAGACCCTCGGCGACGAGGTCCTGTACGCGGCGGACGACGCCGGCACGGCGGCGGAGATCGCGCTCCGGCTCATCGAGACGATGACCGACGACGAGACGATGCCCGCCCTGCGGGTGGGGATCGCCTTCGGGACGGTCACGACCCGGATGGGCGACGTCTTCGGTACGACGGTGAACCTGGCGAGCCGGCTGACGTCGATAGCGCCGAAGGACGCGCTCCTGGTGGACGGGGCGTTCGCCGAGGAACTGATCCGCACCGGCGACGCGCCGGCCTCCGAGGCGGAGGCGGCGGAGGAAGCGGCCAAGGCGGAGAAGGAGGGCCGCGAGGTGCCGACGTACCGCTTCGCGCTCCAGCCGATGTGGCAGCGGCCGGTGCGGGGGCTTGGCGTGGTGGAGCCGTGGCTCCTGACGCGGCGACCGTCCTGAGCGCGTGCGGTCGCGCCTGCGGCGGGCTTGTTCCCCTACCCTCCCCTGCGGCCTGGCGGCCGCGGGGGGACCCCCACCTTCCCGTAACTGGGCTCTGCCCGGACCCGCGCCTCAAACGCCGACGGGGCTGGGTGTGGCCGGTCTCGTCGGGGCTCCGCCCCGAACCCCGCGCCTCAAACGCCGGCGAGGCTTGAGTTGCCCGGTTCCGGGGTCCGGGGCCTGCCCCGGTTCGGGAAGGGGAGGGTAGGGGAACAGCCCCGCGCAGCGGCACCCGTACCCGTTTCCGCCACCCCGCATATGATCCCGTGAACCATCGTTAACCGGGAGGGTGTCTCATGTCGGAGTCCGAGCAGCGGTTCGGAGAATTCGTCGCCATCCGCAAGCACGCCCACGGCCACGTCGCCGAGCTCGTCCTCGACCGCCCCAAGGCCATGAACGCCGTCTCCACGGAGATGGCGCGCTCCATCCGGGCCGCCTGTGACGCGCTCGCGGCGGACCCGGAGGTGCGGGTGGGGGTGCTCAGTTCCACCAGTGAGCGGGCCTTCTGCGTCGGCGCCGACCTGAAGGAGCGCAACTCCTTCACGGACGCCGACCTGTCGCGCCAGCGGCCGACCACCCGCGGTGCGTACACCGGGGTGCTGGAGCTGCCGATGCCGACCGTCGCCGCCGTGCACGGCTTCGCGCTCGGCGGGGGCTTCGAGCTGGCGCTGTCGTGCGACGTGATCGTCGCCGACGCGACCGCGGTCGTCGGTCTGCCCGAGGTGTCCGTCGGCGTGATCCCCGGCGGCGGCGGCACGCAGCTGCTGCCGCGCAGGGTCGGGGCCGCCCGCGCCGCGGAGCTCGTCTTCACGGCGCGGCGCGTGGAGGCCGCGGAGGCAAGGGAGTTGGGGCTGGTCGACGTACTCGCGGAGGACGCCCGTACCGAGGCGCTCGCGCTCGCCGCCCGGATGGCCGCGAACTCGCCGGTGGGGCTGCGGAACGCGAAGAAGGCCATGCGGCTCGGGCACGGGCTGGACCTGCGCGCCGGGCTGGAGGTCGAGGACGCGGCATGGCGGGCGACGGCGTTCTCCGGGGACCGGGCGGAGGGCGTCGCCGCGTTCAACGAGAAGCGGAAGCCGCAGTGGCCCGGCGAGTGAGCGAGTGAGCGAGTCCACGGCGACGGCGGCGGCCCGGGTCCGCGACCCGGGCCCCTTCAACTGATCAAATCGGTGGAAACCTCCCTAAGCTGGGTGGATGGCTGTGGATGGGCGGTTGCGAGCCGTGGTGGCGCTGGCGCAGGCGATGGCCGCGGCTCAGACGCCGCGTGAGTCCTGGCGGGCGGCGGCCGTCGGGGCCTGCGGCGCGCTCGCCGGGTCGTTCGCGGCGCTGTCCGTGTGGGAACGGGAGCGCGGACGGCTGCGGGTGCTGGTGAACGCGGGCGAACGCGCGCCGGAGGAAGAGGAGTTCCCCGAGTCGGAGGCGTACCCGGTGAATCGTTTCCCCGAGATCACCGAGTTCCTCCACGAACGCTGGGCCGGCGGCGGTGAGCCGGAGGCCTGGGTGGAGACGGCGGCGGGCCCCGCGACGCCCGGGCACGGCTACTGCCGCCAGGGGGTACCTCCCACGGACGCAGTCCTGTGGGGGAGGGTCGCCGCGCTGCGCCGCCGCGGCCGGGGCTGCTGCGTCGTCGCGCCGATCGTGCTGCACGGCAGGGCGTGGGGGGAGCTGTACGTGGCCCGGCCGGAGTCGGCGGCGGTGTTCGACCGGGAGGACGCCGACTTCGCGACCGTGCTGGCGTCCGTCGTGGCGGCCGGTATCGCGCAGACCGAGCGGCTCGAGGAGGTCCGCAGGCTCGCGTTCACCGACCCCCTCACCGGCCTCGCCAACCGCCGCGCGGTCGACACCCGGCTCGACGAGGCGCTGGAGCGGCACCGGGCGGACGGCGCGGTCGTCGGCCTGGTGGTCTGCGACGTCAACGGGCTGAAGCGGGTGAACGACACCCAGGGGCACGCGGTCGGCGACCGGCTGCTGGAGCGGTTCGGCTCCGTCCTGTCGCTGTGCGGGGCGATGCTGCCGGGCACGCTGGCGGCCCGGCTCGGCGGTGACGAGTTCTGTCTGGTCACGGTGGGCCCTTCGGCCGACGAGGTGGTCGACGTCGCCGGGCAACTGTGCGTCCGGGCGAAGGACTTGGAGCTGGGGGAGGGCGTCGCCTGCGGCGTCGCGTCGACGGGCGACCCGATCGGCGAGGTGCGCTCGGCCCGGCGGCTCTTCCGGCTGGCGGACGCGGCCCAGTACCGGGCCAAGGCGGCACGCTCCCCGCAGCCGGTGGTGGCCGGCCGGGACGGCACGGTGATGCGGCTCGCCGACTCGCCGCCGCGGTCCCCGCAGGACCGCCGCCGCTTCCGGGACGCCCGCCCGGAGGAGGTGCAGGAGGAGCCGTGGAGCGAGCCCTGACGGCCCCGTGGCCCGGTACCGGCCGGTAAGGGGCCAACATGCCCGCCGGTGGTGACAGGTTTGGATTCAATCCGTACGCTGCTGAATATGGATATGCAAACAGTCGTGGTGGGGACGTCCGGTACCACCGCCGATGACGTCATCGCCGTGGCCCGCCACGGCGCCCGTATCGAGCTCTCCGGCGAGGCCCTCGCCGCCCTCGCCGAGGCCCGCGCCGTCGTGGACGCGCTGGCCGCCAGGCCCGAGCCCGTGTACGGCGTCTCCACCGGATTCGGCGCCCTCGCCACCCGCCACATCAGCCCCGAACTCCGCGCCCAGCTCCAGCGCAACATCGTGCGCTCGCACGCCGCCGGCATGGGACCGCGCGTAGAGCGCGAGGTCGTCCGCGCGCTGATGTTCCTCCGCCTGAAGACCGTCTGCTCCGGCCGCACCGGCGTACGCCCCGAGGTCGCGCAGACCATGGCCGACGTGCTCAACGCGGGCATCACGCCCGTCGTCCACGAGTACGGCTCCCTCGGCTGCTCCGGCGACCTCGCCCCGCTGTCCCACTGTGCGCTCGCGCTCATGGGCGAGGGCGACGCCGAGGGCCCCGACGGCACCGTGCGCCCCGCGGACGAGCTGCTCGCGGAGCACGGCATCGCCCCGGTCGAGCTGCGCGAGAAGGAGGGCCTGGCCCTCCTCAACGGCACCGACGGCATGCTCGGCATGCTGGTCATGGCCCTCGCCGACCTGGAGCGCCTCTACAAGTCGGCCGACATCACCGCGGCCCTGACGCTGGAGGCCCTGCTCGGCACCGAGAAGGTCCTCGCACCGGAACTGCACGCCATCCGCCCCCACCCCGGGCAGGGCGCCTCCGCGGCGAACATGCTCGCCGTCCTGAAGGGCTCCGGGCTCACCGGCCACTTCCAGGAGGAGGCGGCGCCCCGTGTCCAGGACGCCTACTCGGTGCGCTGCGCCCCGCAGGTCGCCGGCGCCGGACGCGACACCATGGCCCACGCCCGGCTGGTCGCCGAGCGCGAGCTCGCCTCCGCCGTCGACAACCCCGTGATCCTGCCCGACGGCCGTGTCGAGTCCAACGGCAACTTCCACGGCGCTCCGGTCGCCTACGTACTGGACTTCCTCGCCATCGCCGCCGCCGACCTCGGCTCCATCGCCGAGCGCCGCACCGACCGGCTGCTCGACAAGAACCGCAGCCACGGCCTGCCGCCGTTCCTGGCGGACGACGCGGGCGTCGACTCCGGGCTGATGATCGCCCAGTACACCCAGGCCGCGCTGGTCAGCGAGCTGAAGCGGCTCGCCGTCCCGGCGTCCGCCGACTCCATCCCGTCCTCCGCCATGCAGGAGGACCATGTCTCCATGGGCTGGTCCGCCGCCCGGAAGCTGCGTACCGCCGTCGGCAACCTGAGCCGGATCATCGCCGTCGAGCTGTACGCGGCGACCCGCGCCATCGAGCTGCGCCGCCACCTCACCCCGGCCCCGGCGTCGCAGGCCGCCATCGAGGCGCTGCGCGCGGCAGGCGTCCAGGGCCCCGGCCCGGACCGCTTCCTCGCGCCCGACCTGGAGGCGGCGGACGCGTTCGTACGGGACGGGCTCCTCGTCGCCGCCGTCGAGCCGGTGACCGGCCCGCTGGCCTGACGCGCCTCCCCCTCGGCGGCCTGTGTGCTGCCGGGGGCTTCAGGCGGCGCTGGACGCGCCGCCGCGCATCGAGAAGGCGATGAAGCCGGCTCCGACGGCGAGGAACGCCGAGCCGCCGATCACGTACGGAGTGGTGTCCACGCTGCCCGTCTCGGCCAGCAGCAGCGGTTCCTGGCCGGCCTGCTGCGTCACCGCGCCGGAGGAGACCCCCGCCGGCCGTTCCGGATCCTCGGCAGTGGCGTTCGCCGAGGGAACGAACCACAGCGCGCACAGCACCGTCCCTGCGGCGATGGCGGTGAGCAGCGGTCGACGTGCGACGGACACGGAGTCGGTCCCCCTTGAGGCATCCTGGGATTGGCCGGTGGGCAGATGCTAGTGAACGCAGCGGGTCGTGGGAAAGCCGCGGGTCGCCGGCCATACGCTCCGTCGTATGACCGTCTCTGAGACATCACGGTATGTGCGGCTACGAGTGGAATTGGTGATCGAGGTCGACGACTCCGGTGCGCTGACCGGTGCGGCGCTCGAGCGGATCGCCGCCGACGAATTCATGCCCGACGCGGAGCGGACACATGCGCAGTCCGCGGTGCGGGAGGACGACGCGGAGGCCCTGGCCTATCTCGTGGACCCGTTCGACCTGATCAGCGCGGTCCCCGGGATCGAGCTGGCCCAGGCGTCCTGGAGCAGCGAGGAGATCGAGTACGACCCGGACTCCGACGACTGGCAGCTCGACGCCGACGACGACGACGATGACGACGGCGAGGTGGTGGACGGTTACGGAGACGGCCCCGACGGTTACCCGCTGCTCGACACCGGAACCGACACCGACGAGGACGGCCCGCGAGCCTGACGCGGCGCATGTGCCGCAGATCGCACAAAGCGGCGGCATGCGGCAGGCTTCGGGCCTCCGCCGGCCGGGAAGGCGAACCGGGGCCCGCTCCCTTCCGTGCCGTAGGAGCGGGGGCGACAATCGAAGAAGTGAAACCCGGACAGGTCGCCGTGCAACCGATGAGGCGGTTGGAGCGTCGATCAGTGTGGTGGGGAAGTGTGTCCGGCGGACCGGGTGTCCGCGGACGTACTCGACGTGTTGTTCCCCACATCTTTCACGGATGTGGAACCGGATGCCCTGAAATGGGGTTGTCCGTAGAGGTTGGTCAGGGGACTCGGCAGCGATGGAGAAGCGTGTGATGACGGACAGCAAGCGGCGCAGCGGCCTCAAGGTCGCATCCGCGGTGCTCGGGGGCGTGCTGGTCCTGTCGGCCTGCAGCGGCGGGGAAGACGGCAAGGACCCGGCTGCCGAGAACAACAAGACGTCACAGGCGCAGATCGACGAGGCGGCCGCCAAGGAGGTCTCGAAGGCGCGAATAGCGATCGAGCCCGAGAACGGCGCGACGAACGCGAGCATCAACAACGCGGCCAAGGTCACCGTCGCCGACGGCACCCTGACCGAGGTCACGATGACCACCAAGGACGGCACCCCGGTCGAGGGGACGCTCGCGGAGGACGGCACGAGCTGGAAGCCGGACGCCCAGCTCGAGCGCTCCACCACCTACAAGATCGCCGTCACGGCGAAGGACGCGGCCGGCCTGGAGGCGCACGAGAACGCGTCGTTCACCACCGTCTCGCCCGACAACAGCTTCATCGGCAACTTCACGCCGGAGGACGGTTCCACCGTCGGCGTCGGCATGCCGGTCTCGATCAACTTCAACAAGGCGATCACGGACCGCAAGGCCGTCCAGTCCGGGATCACCGTGACCTCCAGCAGCGGCCAGGAGGTCGTCGGCCACTGGTTCAACAGCCAGCGCCTGGACTTCCGCCCCGACCAGTACTGGGCCGAGGACTCCACCGTCACGCTCAAGCTCGCGCTGGACGGCGTCGAGGGCGCCGACGGCGTCTTCGGTGTGCAGCAGAAGACGGTCACCTTCAAGATCGGCCGCAACCAGGTCTCGACCGTCGACGCGTCCACGAAGATGATGACGATCACGCAGGACGGCCAGACGGTCAAGACCATCCCGATCTCCGCCGGCTCCCCGGAGAACCCGACGTACAACGGTCAGATGGTGATCTCCGAGAAGTTCAAGGAGACCCGGATGAACGGCGCGACGGTCGGCTTCACCGACGACGACGGCAAGGGTGAGTACGACATCAAGGACGTGCCGCACGCCATGCGGCTGTCCACGTCCGGCACCTTCATCCACGGCAACTACTGGGGCCCGGACTCGGTCTTCGGCAGCGCCAACACCAGCCACGGCTGTGTCGGCCTGAACGACGTCAAGGGCGCCGGCGACAAGAACCAGCCCGCCGCCTGGTTCTACAACAACTCGCTCATCGGCGACGTCGTCATCGTCAAGAACTCCAAGGACACCACGATCAAGCCGGACAACGGCCTGAACGGCTGGAACATGGACTGGGCGCAGTGGAAGGCCGGCTCGGCCGTCTGACCCGCTCCCCGTACGTACGGTGGCGGCACCCGCGAAGGGTGCCGCCACCGCGGTCTTCCCGCCCCCGCTCGGGCCCGCGTAAATTCCGAGCGGCCGCGGCCTCCGGGCTCGTAGCGTCCCCGTATGACCGTCACCAGCCTCCCTACGCCCCTTGCGGGGCCCGCCGTCGACGCCTGGCACGCCGTGGTCCGTGCCTCGCACGCCCACGACCTGCCCGCGCACGTGCCCCCGCCCGGCCGCGTCGAGACCGAGGGGAGGCTGCGGACGCCGTCCGTGAACTCCCGGGCCCTGCACCGGGTGGCCGTGGCCGCCGACGGCTCGTACGACGGCGTGGCGACGGCCGTGCTGTTCACCGACGAGAACAACCGGCACGCCGCCTTCCTCGACCGACTGGCCGTCCACCCACGGGCCAGACGGCGCGGCACCGGCACCCGGCTCTGGGAGGCCCTGCGCGCCGGACTCGCCGCGGACGGCCGCACATCGGTCTCCACAGCCGTCGAACTCGGTGGCCCGGGCGAGGCGTTCGCCGCCCGCCACGGCTTCGCGAACGCCCTGCCGCCGGCCTGGTACGTCCAGGACGTCCCCGCCGCGCCCGCCGCCCACCCCGCGCTGCCCGACGGATACGCCTACGCCCACTGGACCGGCGTCGTCCCGGACACGCTCGCCGACGCGTTCGCCGAGGCCCACAACGCCATGGAGGACGCGCCGACGGGCGACGTGGCCCTGAGCGCCCCCAGGTGGGACGCCGCCCGGGTACGGGCAGCGGCCCGCGTGATCGGTGACCGCGGCGGCGTCCTGCTCTCCGCGGCGGTCCTCCACACCGCGGCCGGCGCCGACACCGTCGCCGCCTACACCGAACTGGTCCTGCGCGACCCCTCCGACGTCCGCGCCCTCCAGTACGACACGGTCGTGCTCCCCGCCCATCGCGGCCGCGGCCTCGGCCTGGCCGTCAAACGCCACATGACATCCGTGCTGACCGACCGGTGTCCCGACGTCCGGCAGATCGCCACGACCGTCGCCGCCGAGAACGGCCCCATGCTCGCCGTCAACGACCGGCTGGGCTATGTGCGCGAGCGCGGCATCGGCTACTTCCACGCGACGCTGTGAGGCCCGGTGACCGTCGCCCGGCGGTCGTTTCGCCCCCGGCGCAACCGGGGGTGCTGCCCGGGTGGGCCGGGCGCTTCTAGGCTGGGGCGATGAGCAGTGACGAGGCGAACCGAGACCGTGTCGTTCCCCTGCGCCCGGCCGTGGCGCCCGCGGCGGGCCGCGGCGGCAGGGAGCCGTTGTGGCGGCACGTCGTCGGGGGTGTGCTGCGGCGGGAGCGGCTGGCGCAGGAGCGCACGCTCAAGGACGTGGCCGACGCCGCCCGGATCTCCGTCCCGTACCTCTCCGAGCTTGAACGCGGCCGCAAGGAGGCCTCCTCCGAGGTCCTCGCCGCGGCCGCGCACGCGCTCGGCTACGGGCTCGCCGACCTGCTCGCCCTGACCCATCGCGAGCTCGTCCGCCCGGCCCGCGTCACCACGGTCCGTTCCACCACGGTCCGTTCCACCACGGTCCGCTCCACGACCGTCCGTTCGGCCGCGCTGCCGGGGGACGTGCGTCTCGCGGCGTGACGGCGGGTCAGGCCGGGCCCGGGGCCCGGCGGCTCAGGACCTCGTCCGCGAGGCCGTACGCCACGGCCTCGTGGGCCGTGAACACCTTGTCCCGGTCCATGTCGGCACGCAGGGCCGCCACCTCGTGGTGCGTGTGCCGGGACAGCACCTCCTCCACCTGGGAGCGGATCCGCAGCATCTCCTTGGCCTGCAGGCTGAGGTCGGAGACCGTGCCCTGGCGGCCGGCGCTCACCGGCTGCCCGAGCAGCACCCGCGCGTGCTCGAGGACGAACCGCCGTCCCGGGTCCCCGCCGGCCAGCAGCACCGCCGCCGTCGAGGCCGCCTGGCCGACGCAGAAGGTCGAGATCGGCGCACGCACGAACGACATCGTGTCGTAGATCGCCATCAGCGAAGTGAACGAGCCGCCGGGCGAGTTGAGGTAGATCGCGATCTCCGTGTCCGGGCTCGACGACTCCAGGTGGAGCAGCTGGGCGATGACGACGTTCGCCACACCGTCGTCGATCTCCGTGCCCAGAAAGATGATCCGCTCGGACAGCAGCCGGCTGAAGACGTCGTAGGACCGTTCGCCCTGCGGGGTGCGCTCGACGACGTTCGGGATCGTGTACTGGCCCATGTCAGCTTCCCAGCCCGATACGCCGGGCCGGTCCGGCCGGCCGCACGTCCGCCAGCGACTCGACGACGTGGTCGACCATGCCGTACTCCTTCGCCTGCGCGGCCGTGAACCACCGGTCGCGGTCGCCGTCGCGGGAGATCGTCTCCTCGCTCCGGCCGGTGTGCTCCGCGGTGATCCGCTCGACGGCCTTCTTCGTGAACTCCAGGTTCTCGGCCTGGATCGCGATGTCCGCGGCCGTGCCACCGATACCGGCGGACGGCTGGTGCATCATGATCCGCGCGTTCGGGAGCGCGAAGCGCTTGCCCGCCGTGCCGACGGTGAGCAGGAACTGCCCCATGCTCGCGGCGAAGCCCATCGCGAGCGTCGACACGTCGTTCGGGATCAGCCGCATCGTGTCGTAGATCGCCAGCCCGGCCGTCACCGAGCCGCCGGGGCTGTTGATGTAGAGGCTGATGTCGCTCCTCGGGTCCTCGGCCGACAGCAGCAGCAACTGTGCGCAGACCCGGTTCGCGGACACCTCGTCGACCTGCGTCCCGAGGAACACGATCCGCTGCGCCAGCAGCTGGGCGGCCAGATGGTCGTCGAACCGCGACGGGGGCGTGTCCTCGTCGGCGGCCCGCGGGAACGGCTCGTACGGATGCGGGGCGAGCGGTGGCATCGGGGCCTCCTCGTGGTGGTCCGCGACGACGGCCCGCCGCGGTCCTCACACTGTCCGGCCGCCGCTGCCGCTCTGTCAGAAACCTCTGCCCGCAGCAGATTCGCTACGGGCAGAGGCCCTGCTCAGACGGTCGGCCCGCCCGCGCGCAGCTCCAGCCGCTCGCCCGTGAAACGGCCGCACAGGCGCCGGTCGTGCGAGACGACGACCACCGCGCCCCCGTACGCCTCCAGCGCCTGCTCCACCTCCTCCATCAGACCGGGCGCCATGTGGTTGGTCGGCTCGTCGAGGACGAGCAGATCGGCCGGCGCGGACACCAGACGCGCCAGCTCCAGACGCCGCTGCTGCCCGACGGACAGATCGGCCACCGGCACGTCGAGGTCCTCCGCACGGAACAGCCCGAGTCCGAGCAGCTCGTCCGCGTACTCCTCCGGCAGGCCGCGGCGGCCCGCCGCGTACGCCGACAGCAGCGGTCCGCGCGGCCGCCCGGCCGGCAGCTCCTGCGCCAGATACCCGATCCTGAGCCGTTCCTGGTGGCGCACCGTCCCCGCGTCGGGGCGCAGTTCACCGGCGAGTACGCGCAACAGCGTCGTCTTGCCCGCCCCGTTGGGACCGGTCACCAGCAGCCGCTGCCCCGACTCCACGCGCAGGGAGTCCAGCCGCAGCCGCTCGCCCACGGCGACGTCCGTCAGCTCGGCGAGCAGCCCCGCACGGCCCGCCGTGACCGGCCGTGCGGCGAACCGCAGCGGCGGGGCGGGCGCGGCGACCGGCTCACGTTCCAGGCGTTCCAGACGCTGTCGCGCCGCCCTGATCCGGCCCGACAGCTTCGCCTCGTGGGAGCGGCGGTGCTTGCCGAAGCCCTGCCGCGGGTCCTTCCCCGTGGCCGTGAGCCGCTGACCCGACGACTCCACCAGCTCGCGGGTACGGGCGAGTTCGCCGAGCCACTCCTCGTACCGCTGCTCCCGGCGGCGGCGCGCCGCGGCGTGCGCCGCACGGTGGCCCGCCCAGCCGTCGTTGTGCCGGCGCACCGTACGGGTGTCGTGGTCGACCTCCAGGACGGTGGTCGCGACCCGTTCGAGGAACGCCCGGTCGTGGGTGACGGCCACCACCGTGCCGCGGTGGCCGCGCAGCCGGTCCTCCAGCCACTCGGCGGCCTGCCGGTCGAGATGGTTCGTCGGCTCGTCGAGCAGCAGCAGCTCCGGTGAGGCGGCCAGCACGCCCGCCAGGGCCAGCCGCGACTGCTCACCGCCGGAGAGCGTACGCAGGCTTCGCCACCGTCCGATCCCGGCGAGGCCGAGACCGTGCAGGGTGGCGTCGACGCGGGCGTCGGCCTCGTAGCCGCCGCGTTCCTCGAAGGCCGTGAGCAGTTCGCCGTACGCGGCGAGGCCGTCGTCGTCCGCGTCGGCGAGCCGTGCCTCCGCCTGCCGCAACCGCCGTTCGATTCCGCGCAGTTCGGCGAGCGCGGCGTCGACGACGTCCTGCACCGTGTGCTCGGGGCCGAGCCCGAACGTCCGGTCCAGGGTCTGGGCGAGATGCCCGGTGCCGCCGGGAGCGGCGACGGTGATCTCGCCGGTGTCGGGCGTCTCGCCGGCGATCAGCCGCAGCAGCGTCGACTTCCCCGAGCCGTTCTCGCCGATGACACCGGCACGCTCACCGGGCCGCACGGTCAGCGACACCTGTTCGAGGACCGCACGGCCCTGATACGCCTTCGATACGTCCTTCATGGTCAGTTGGGCCATGGCCGATGGGGCGCGTTCACGCATGTTCTTTCCCTGAGGACTGCGGACCCGCCCAGGGCGTGCGGGCGCACCACTGCGCCTGCGGGCACGCCGGAACGGGGCCGGGGTTCTGTCGGACGGGCGGAAAAGAGGGACGTCAGCGGAGTCCTACGACTCGCACGCCGCGTCCGCGCCCGGAATCAGAGAAAGAAGTAGTGCAGATGGGAACCCATGCCGCCCAGTGTGCCATGTCCACCGTCCGGAACGGGGTGGACCGGGGCGGCCCCGGTCACCGACGATCACGGCATGACCTCGTCATCCGCCGCCTCTGCAGCCACCTCCGCGCCGTCGTCGTTCCTGATCCTCCACGGCTGGCAGAACCGCAGGCCGCCGGGGCACTGGCAGTACTGGCTGGCCGGTGAACTGACCGCCCGCGGCCACGCCGTCGGCTACCCGCAACTGCCGGACCCGGACAGCCCGGACCTGGAGGTCTGGCTGGAGCGCCTGCACACCCTCCTCGGCGCGGAACCGGAGGGCGCCGGCCGGGAGCGGGTCGTCGTCTGCCACAGCCTCGCCGTGCTGCTGTGGCTGCACGCGGCCGCGCGCGGCGGCGTACGCGCCGACCGGGTCCTGCTCGTCGCACCGCCGTCCCTCGACGTGATCGCGGGGCACCCGGAGGTCGCCGGTTTCGCCCGCCTCCAGGTCGCAGGGGAGCGGGTCCGGGCGGCCGCCGCGGTCACACGGCTCGTGGCCGGGGACGACGACCCCTACTGCCCGGGCGGCGCGGAGCGGCACTTCGGCCGCCCCCTCGGCCTCGACACCGACGTCGTCCCGGGCGGCGCGCACCTCGACCTCGAAGCCGGATACGGTGCCTGGCCGTCCGTCCTGACCTGGTGCCTGACCCCGGGCGAACCGCTCACCGGCCGCGCCGTCGCCTGACGCCGCGGGCCCGCCTCAGCCGGTCCTCACGGCCCAGGCCGGGCACGAGACCCCCGTGCCGCCGGCGCCGCAGTAGCCCGCCGGATTCCGGTCCAGATACTGCTGGTGGTACGCCCGTGCCGGATAGAACGGGTGCTCCCCGGACGGCAGGATCTCCGTCGTGATCGGCCCGTACCCGGAGGCGGACAGGGCCTTCTGGTACGCGTCGCGGGACGCCTCTGCGGCGGCGGCCTGGGCCGGGGTGCGGGTGAAGAGGAGCGACCTGACGTAGGTGCCGATGTCGTTGCCCTGGCGGAAACCCTGCGTGGGATCGTGCGACTCCCAGAACAGCCTGAGCAGATCGTCGTACGACACCTTCGCCGGGTCGAACACCACGCGGACGGTCTCCGCGTGCCCGGTCAGCCCGGTCCGGATCTCGTCGTCCACCGGGTTCGGGGTGTGCCCGCCCTGGAAGCCGGTCACGGTGGTCCAGACGCCGAACGTCTGCCAGAACCGGCGCTCCGCGCCCCAGAAGCAGCCGAGGGCGAACTCGGCGACCTCCAGCCCCGCCGGCCAGGGCCCCTGCAGCGGAGTCCCCAGCACGGCATGGCGCTCCGGCACCTCGTACGCGAGCTCCGGGCGCCCCGGCGGGGCCTCCTCGGGCGTGGGCAGACGCAGATCCCGGCCTCTGGCGAACAGCATGGGGCCCTCGTTCCCTGTGACGGTGTACGTTCCCGGCCCTTCCATTGTCCCGGCGACCCCCGCCCGGCAACACCCGCAGACCGGCCGTCCTCGGTGGGAACAGGAGCGGTGCCGTCGCCCGGCCGGTGTCGGTTCGCTTGTCCTGCCGGTCCGGACTCCTTCGGACCGTACGAGCTCCACCCGGACGCGCAGCGGGCGACCGCCCTGATCAGTACCCCGAGGGGTGGTCGGACAGCCAGGCGGAGTGCCGGTCGCGCATCCGTTGCCGTTCCTCCGAGGTGGCGAGGACGACGTCCGCGCCTCCGTCGTACGGATGGTGGATACGAGTGAGCTCGGTGTCCGCGACGAAGATGCCCGGGAGAGCCTCGTCCGCGGCGGCGCGGAGCAGCTCGTCGAGGCAGCCGCGCTGCCAGGGGCGGCGGTCGGCGTAGAAGTACCAGCGTGTGTGGAAGTCCGGATCCGGATCGTCGGTGTCGTCCAACGTGGTCCACAGCGTGCCCTGCGGATGAAGGGCACGGCGGTGGTCCGACCAGTGCGTCGGCTCGGAGGGATGGGACCAGTCGGTCGTCACCATGTACACCTCGCCGCCCGCGAACAGCTCGTCCAGGACCGTGTTGTAGCAGTCGAGGAGGACGGCGTACTCCGCTTCGTTCTCCGAGTAGCGCTTCGACGCCGGCAGGCTGTGAAAGCGCACCCAACGGTCGGCGTACGCCGTCTTCAGGTAGAGGGGAGCAGCGGCCCGGCAGGTGTGCGGTCCTGCCAGAGCCTGGTCAAACGCTCATGTGCGGGGTCGGCCGACGGTGCGGTCACTCTCCGGGCGCCTTCGCCACCCCGATCGGGCACGAGACCCCCGTGCCGCCGATGCCGCAGTAGCCCGCCGGGTTCTTGTCGAGGTACTGCTGGTGGTACGCCTCCGCCGGGTAGAACGGGCGGTCGGCCGCCGGAAGGATCTCCGTGGTGATCGTGCCGTAGCCCGAGCCGGTCAGGACCTTCTGGTACGCGTCGCGGGACGCCTTCGCCGCGGCGGCCTGCCCGGGGGAGTGGGTGTGGATCGCCGAACGGTACTGCGTGCCCACGTCGTTGCCCTGGCGGAAGCCCTGGGTCGGGTTGTGGGACTCCCAGAAGATCTTCAGCAGCGTCTCGTACGAGACGACCGACGGGTCGAAGACGACGCGGACCGCCTCCGTGTGGCCGGTCAGGCCCGAGCAGGCCTCCTCGTACGTCGGGTTCTCGGTGTATCCGCCCTGGTAGCCGACGAGGGTCGTCCATACGCCCCGGGTCTGCCAGAACTTCCGCTCGGCGCCCCAGAAGCAGCCCATCGCGAAGTCCGCGGTCTCCAGGTGGGCGGGGTACGGGCCGAGCAGCGGGTTGCCGAGGACCGTGTGGCGGTCGGGCACGGTGAAGGACGGGTCCGGGCGGCCCTTGAGGGCCTGCTCGGGGGTGGGCAGCACGGGCGTACGGCCGAAGAGCATGGCTGGTTCTCCTTCACGGTGACGGCACCGGGAAGAACGTCCCGGCGCCGTCCGGAATTCCGCGCCGGGCCCCGCCGCGCGAGCGGGCCCCGGCCGCGCTGTCAGTGCGGCAGGGTCGCCGGGCTGCCGCCGCTCGCCTCGTAGCCGGCGACCGCCAGGGCGCGGTAGACCGCGTACGCCGCGGCCGGGTCGGGCTCGGTCGTCCAGGGCAGCGCGCCGACGTGCCCGTCGACCCGTACGAGCTGGTGCATCGCCTCGGTCCACCGCTCGGAGTTGACCAGGAACACGATGAGCAGGTGGCGCACGTGCGGGAGCATCGGGTCGTCGGGGCGGGCGGAGTGCACCGCGTACAGCGCGCCCTCGATCGCCTTGGTGACCACCGCGCTCTGGTAGAAGGACCGCACGAGGTTCACCTCGGGCAGGTGCTCGTACACCGCGAAGAGCGGGAGGGCGGCGAGCAGCGATCCGTGCGGGGCGCGCGCCGCGGCGGTGGTGGCGAAGTGGTCCGCCTCCGCGCGGGAGCCGTGCCACTTCTCGCACAGGTGGTGCAGCGCGGCGAGATGGGCGCCCATGTGCTCGGGCGCGCGGTCGATGACCTTGGCCCAGAGCTGGTCGAACTGCTCGGGGCCGTAGCCCAGTCCGCGGGCGACGGCCAGCTCGGTGATGTACGGGACCGGGTCGCCGGGGGCGAGGAGCGCGGCCTCGCCGCAGACCTTCCTGGCCTCCTCGAGGATGATCCGGAACTCGTCGGAGCCCACGTCGGCGGTGCGCCACGCCTGCTGGACGAGGAACTCGGCGTGCACCTGCGCCGCCCCCGCGTCCTTCGGGGCCTCCGCGCGCCAGCTGCGCAGCCATGCGCCGCCGACGCCGGGCTGCTGCGCGAGTTCGAGGGAGGCGGCGCCGGCGAACGCCTGGACGCGCTGCCAGCGCTGCTCGCCCTCCTTGGGCGTGCCGGCGAGCAGCTGCGCCGCCGCCTTCCACTCCTGGGTGCGCTGGACGAGCTCCAGCACGTCGAGGAGGTCCTGGTCCGGCCCGGGGGTCCGGACGTCCAGCTCCTCCTGGCGCACGAAGCCGTACGTCTCCGGGTCGGCGGCGTCCGGCGAACCGGGCCGTGCGAGCTGGACGCGGTTGCGGCGGCTCCGGAGGAAGGGGCCGAGGACCACGACCAGCATGCACAGCGCGATCAGGAACCAGAGAATCTCCATGGGCCCATTGTCCAGGACGCATCCGGAGAGCTGCCACGGCCCGCCCCGTACGGGACTACGCTCGGGTGCCATGAGCGACCACAGCTTCCACAGCTTCGAGACCCGCGCCATCCATGCGGGCAACACGGCGGATCCGCAGACCGGCGCGGTCGTCCCGCCCATCTACCAGGTGTCCACCTACAAGCAGGACGGCGTGGGCGGCCTGCGCGGCGGCTACGAGTACAGCCGCAGCGCCAATCCCACGCGTACCGCACTGGAGGAGAACCTCGCCGCGATCGAGGGCGGACAGCGGGGCCTCGCCTTCGCGTCCGGGCTCGCGGCGGAGGACTGCCTGCTGCGGACACTGCTGCGGCCCGGCGACCACGTGGTGATCCCCAACGACGCCTACGGCGGCACCTTCCGGCTCTTCGCCAAGGTGGTCGAGCGCTGGGGCGTGGACTTCTCCGTGGCGAACACCTCCGACCCGGCGGCGGTGCGGGCCTCGATCACCGACCGTACGAAGGTGATCTGGGTCGAGACGCCGTCGAACCCGCTGCTCGGCATCACCGACATCGCGGCCGTCGCCGACATCGCGCGCACGGCGGGCGCCAAGCTCGTCGTCGACAACACCTTCGCCAGTCCGTACCTTCAGCAGCCGATCGCGCTCGGCGCGGACATCGTCGTGCACTCGCTGACCAAGTACATGGGCGGTCACTCGGACGTCGTGGGTGGCGGGCTGATCGCCGCCGACGCCGGTCTCGGCGAGGAACTGGCGTACCACCAGAACGCGATGGGCGCGGTCGCCGGGCCGTTCGACGCGTGGCTGGTGCTGCGCGGCATCAAGACGCTGCCGGTCCGGATGGACCGGCACAGCGAGAACGCGACCCGGGTCGCGGAGATGCTGACCAAGCACGCGAAGGTCACCGAGGTCCTCTACCCGGGCCTGCCGGAACACCCCGGGCACGAGATCGCGGCGAAGCAGATGCGGTCCTTCGGCGGCATGGTCTCGTTCCGCGTCCAGGGCGGCGAGCAGGCGGCGGTGGAGGTCTGCAACCGGGCGAAGCTCTTCACGCTGGGCGAGTCGCTGGGCGGTGTCGAGTCGCTGATCGAGCACCCGGGCCGGATGACGCACGCGTCCGTCGTGGGCTCCGCACTGGAGGTGCCGGGCGACCTGGTCCGGCTGTCCGTGGGCATCGAGGCGGCGGACGACCTGCTGGCGGATCTTCAGCAGGCGCTGGGCTGACGCCCCCTGCCCGACGTTCCGTCACGTCCCTGGGGTCCCCGGAGCGCGCCCGCGCCCGGGGACCCGACGGCTTTCCGGCGGGGCGGGTTCAGACGGCCGCCTTCTCGTCCTCGAGGGACTCACGGACCATCTGCCGGAGCTCGGGGGTGTCGGTGTGCTCGTGGACGGAGACGGCGTGCTCCACGGCCGCGCGTACGACTTCCTCCTCCTCACCGCTGATGGTGAGGGTGCATCCCGACACGCTCGGAGTGTTGCGGCAGTCGGCGACTTTCCTGGTCATGAGGGCCTCCTGAGCTGGTTCCAGATGCCTCTCAAACCAGGATAGATCCGTACGAAAGGCTGGTCACCAGCCGTCGAGCGGAGGCGTGGTGTCCGTGGGCGGCACGGCCCACGGCTCCGCCACCGCCGCCCACACCGAGCACGCGATCACCGCCGCGACCAGCAGCAGGAGCCACACCCTGCGGACGATCCGCGAACGGCGGAGCAGCCGGGCGCCGAGCGCGACCGCGCGCGGGCCGAGGTCGGCGGGGACCGCCGGGTGGACGGTGTCCATCATCCGCCGGACCTCGTCCTCCTTGGGGCCGCTCATGACGCCGCCCGCAGCACGGCCGGGCGGGGAGCGCGCGGTGCGCTGCGCATGACTGCGACGGCCCGGCTGCAGATGGCCCGTACCCGGTCCGCCGGCAGTCCGATGAGCGCCGCCGTCTGCTCCTCCGCGACGCCCTCGTGCAGACGCAGCACGAGGATCAGGCGTTCCTGCGGGGAGAGCCGGTCCAGCACCCCGCCGCGCACCCGGTGGTAGCGCCAGGCGCTGCGGGCGAAGCGGACGGCCAGTTCCTGCCGGGTGCGGTTGTACGGGTCCTCGCCGCGCAGCCGGTCCCAGTCGGCGTAGGTACGGGCCAGAGCGCGGGTCAGCAGCCGCTGGGCCTGCGGATTGGCGGTGGCGGGTTCCGCGGTGAGCAGCGTCGCGGCGTGCAGCAGCCTGCCAGCCGCGCCCGCGACGAAGGCGTCGAACTGACGGGCACGGCGGCGGTCCATGGCTGAATGCCGCTCGCTCACGTCCTCATATAGGGCCAGACGACGGCGCCGGGTCAAGAGGTCGGAAGCGCCCAGCGGCCGGGCGTCGTGAAGCGGGCGGCGTCAAGAGGCCGGAGGCGTGTCCGTCTCTCCGGGCGCGAGGCCGGACGCCCGGGCGGAGAGCGAGTCGTTGAAGCGGGTGAGCAGAGTGCAGAACGACTCTCGTTCGCTCTCCGTCCAGCCGTCCGTGACCTGGGCCATCAGCTCCCGCCGCGAGTCGCGGACCTCTTCGAGCCGGGCGAGGCCGCGCGGGGACAGCTGGAGCACGACGGCGCGGCCGTCCTCCGGGTGGGAGGTGCGCTTGACGAGGCCGCTGTCGACGAGCGGCGCGACCTGGCGGGTCACGGTCGAGGAGTCGATGCCCATACCGGCGGCCAGCGCCTTGACGCCCATGGGGCCTTCGAGGTCGAGGCGGTTGAGGAGCAGGTATGCGGCACGGTCCATCGAGTTGCGGACCTGGCCGACTCCGCCGAGCCGGGTCTGCTCCGCGCGACGGGCGAACAGGGCCACCTGGTGCTGGAGGGCATCGAGGAGACCGGGGCCGCCGGGCGCTTCGGAGGAGGTGGTCCCCCGAGAGGCAGACGCAGTGGTCGTCATGTCCTGAGAAGTGGGCATGGCTGCGGGGGCTCTCTTGTGCGGTGGTCGGGTGGTGGGGGACAGAGTACGCGGCCCCGGGGCTGTGCGTACCTGCGCTGCACAATCCAGTACGGGGCCTTGTTCCGGCGGCGGTACGGGCCGTTCCCCGGGCGCCGGCGCGGTCCTCGCCCGGCCCCCCCGGCCGGTGCGGCGACGGTCCTCTTATCGGTGCCCGGGGACCGGGATCCGGACGCCACGGCCGGCCGGCGTCCGGACTGTCAGACTTGGCGGCATGACCTTCCGTACGCCCCAGATCCTTCCCTCCGTGATCCTCGACGACGTCCGGGGTGCGCAGAAGATGCTGTCCGGCGTCGCCAGAGTGACGGCGATGGAGGGCAGCAGGCATCTGTCCCAGCTGGTGGGTGCGCCGGTCCACCTCAAGTGCGAGAACCTGCAGCGCACCGGCTCGTTCAAGCTGCGCGGCGCGTACGTGCGGATCGCCGGCCTGCGGCCCGAGGAGCGGGCCGCGGGGGTCGTCGCCGCGTCCGCGGGCAACCACGCGCAGGGCGTGGCGCTGGCGTCTTCACTGCTGGGCGTGCGGTCCACGGTCTTCATGCCGGCCGGCGCCCCGCTGCCGAAGGTGGCCGCGACCAGGGAGTACGGGGCGGAGGTCCGGCTGCAGGGGCAGGTGGTGGACGAGACGCTGGCCGCCGCGGAGGACCATGCGCGCCGGACGGGCGCCGTCCTCATCCACCCCTTCGACCACCCGGACATCATCGCCGGGCAGGGCACGGTGGGTCTGGAGATCCTCGAGCAGTGCCCGGAGGTGCGGACGATCGTCGTCGGAATCGGCGGCGGGGGACTGGCGGCCGGCATCGCGGTCGCGGTGAAGGCGCTGCGCCCCGATGTGAGGGTGATCGGTGTGCAGGCCGAGGGCGCCGCCGCGTATCCGCCCTCGCTGGCGGCCGGGCGTCCGGTGTCGATCCGTCAGCTGTCGACGATGGCGGACGGCATCAAGGTGGGGCGCCCCGGTGACGTGCCCTTCAAAATCATTGGCGATCTTGTGGACGAGGTCCGTACTGTCTCCGAGGACGCGCTCTCCAGCGCGCTGCTGCTCTGCCTGGAGCGGGCCAAGATGGTGGTCGAGCCCGCCGGGGCGAGCACGGTGGCGGCGCTGCTGAGCGATCCGCGGTCCTTCGAGGGCCCGGTCGTCGCCCTGCTGTCCGGGGGAAATGTGGATCCGCTGCTGATGCAGCGCATCCTGCGGCACGGCATGGCGGCGGCGGGCCGGTATCTGTCGCTCCGGCTGCGGTTGACGGACCGGCCGGGCGCGCTGGCGGGTCTGCTCGGGCTGTTGTCAGTGGCGGATGCCAACGTTCTCGATGTGAGCCATGTACGGACCGACCCGCGGCTCGGGCTCACGGAGGTGGAGGTGGAGCTGCACCTGGAGACGAAGGGACCCGAGCACTGCGAAGAGGTCGCGGCGAGGCTGCGCGCCGAGGGTTACACGGTGATGGGCTGAGCCCTGCCGGCCGACTGTTTCAAGGGGGAAGGCCGACGTCCGTTATGCGGCACCCCTGCGGACGCCGACGCGACACATCCTGAGTCGCCTCAAAGCGGTTGAGTGACGCGATGTATCGCGTTACGGTGAGGAACCCTGTCGTGCTCCCGTCAGGCGCGACGACCGCCGACCACGTCTTCGCACGGCACCACCGGTTCGCACCGAACCATCAGTTCATCGTTCATCTGCACCTTGGGAGAGCTCTATGCCAGGCGCCATCTACGCCGAGGGTCTTGTGAAGACCTTCGGCGATGTACGGGCACTGGACGGCGTCGATCTCGACGTCCCCGAAGGCACGGTCCTGGGACTTCTCGGCCCCAACGGCGCCGGCAAGACCACGACCGTGCGTGTACTGACCACGCTGCTCCAGCCCGACAGCGGCTCCGCCGTCGTCGCCGGCATCGATGTCCTCAAGCACCCCAACGAGGTGCGCAGGTCCATCGGCCTCTCCGGCCAGTTCGCCGCCGTCGACGAGTATCTGACCGGCCGCGAGAACCTCCAGATGGTCGGACAGCTCTACCAGTTGAGCGCCCGCGACGCGAAGGCCCGGGCGCTGCAGCTCCTCGAGCGCTTCAACCTGGCCGACGCCGCCGACCGCCCCGCCAAGACCTACTCCGGCGGTATGCGCCGCAGGCTCGACCTGGCCGCGGCGCTGGTCGTCTCGCCGCCCGTGATGTTCATGGACGAGCCGACGACCGGTCTCGACCCGCGCAACCGGCAGCAGCTGTGGGAGGTCATCCAGGAACTGGTCGGCGGCGGTACGACCCTGCTGCTGACCACGCAGTACCTGGAGGAGGCCGACCACCTCGCCGACGAGATCTGCGTCGTCGACCACGGCAAGGTCATCGCCCGCGGCACCGCCGACCAGCTCAAGGCCCGCACCGGCGGCGAGCGCGTCGAGGTCGTCGTCCACGAGCGCGAGCAGATCGGCCCCGCCCGCGAGGTCCTCGCCCCCTACGGCAAGGGCGACGTCGCGATCGCCGAGCACACCCGCAAGCTGACGGTCCCGGTCACCGGCGGCGCCAAGCTGCTCGCCGAGGTCATCCGCGACCTCGACAGCCGGGGCGTCGAGATCGACGACATCGGTCTGCGCCGCCCCACCCTCGACGACGTCTTCATCTCGCTGACCGGCCACGCGGCCGAGGTCCCGGGCGAGTCCGCCGCCGACGCGGCCGACACGGCGGACGACGCCTCCGGCGACGAGTCCACGAAGGAGGGCGCGAAGTGAGCGTCACCACCAAGACCCCGCCGATCGCGGCGCCCCGGCCCAAGGGCGGCATCAGCCAGTCGGTCAACGACTCGCTGGTCGTCGCCAAGCGCAATCTGATCAGGATGATGCGCATCCCCGAGATGGTCATCTTCGGCCTGATCCAGCCGATCATGTTCGTCGTGCTGTTCACCTACGTCTTCGGCGGTTCCATCGAGGTGGGCGGCTCCACCGACGCCTCGGACTACCGGGAATTCCTGATGGCGGGCATCTTCGCCCAGACCGTCACCTTCGCCACGGCGGGCGCGGGCGCGGGCATCGCCGACGACATGCACAAGGGCCTCGTCGACCGGTTCCGCTCGCTGCCCATGGCACGCGGCGCGGTCCTCACCGGCCGTACGCTCGCCGACCTGGTGCAGACCGCGCTCACCCTCGTGGTGCTCGCGGTCGTCGCACTCATCGTCGGCTGGCGGGTCCACGAGAACATCGGCAAGGTACTGCTCGGCTTCGTGCTGCTGCTCCTGCTGGGCTACGCGTTCTCCTGGATCGGCGCCCTGATCGGCCTCACGGTGCGCACCCCCGAGGCGGCCACCTCCGGCGGACTGATCTGGCTGTTCCCGCTGACGTTCATCTCCAACGCCTTCGTGGACGCCAACAAGATGCCGTCCTTCCTGCGGCACATCGCCGAGTGGAACCCGTTCAGCGCCACGGTCCAGGCCTGCCGTGAGCTGTTCGGCAATCTGCCGCCCGGCTTCCGGGCGTCGGAGGCCTGGCCCATGCAGCACCCGATCCTGGCCTCGGTGCTGTGGTCGGTGCTGATCCTGGTGGTCTTCCGGACCCTGGCGGTCCGCAAGTACCGCTCGGCCGCCGCCTGACGGGCCGCCGGCCCGACCGGCACACCGAAGGGGCCGGACCGCGTCACGCGGTCCGGCCCCTTCGTACGTCTGGCCCGTGCCGCGGTCAGGCGGAGTACGGCTTGGCCGCGAGGATCTTCACGGAGGCGGTCCTGCCGTTGGGCAGCTCGTATTCCGCGTCGTCGCCGACCTTCTTGCCGTTCACGCCGACGCCCAGCGGCGACTGCGGCGAGTACGTCTCGATGTCGGTGCTCGCGTACTCGCGGGACGCCATCAGGAACGTCAGAGTGTCGTCCTCGTCGCCGTCGAACGCGATGGTGACGACCATGCCGGGCTCGACGATGCCGTCGTCGGCCGGGGCCTCGCCCACCTTCGCGTTGTCCAGGAGCTGGGTCAGCTGGCGCACACGGAGCTCCTGCTTGCCCTGCTCCTCCTTGGCCGCGTGGTACCCGCCGTTCTCCCGCAGGTCGCCCTCCTCACGCGCAGCCTCGATCTTCTTGGCGATCTCGGTGCGCGCGGGACCAGACAGGTACTCCAGCTCGGCCTTGAGCTGGTTGTACGCCTCCTGGGTAAGCCAGGTGACGTTGTCGCTGGTCTGGGTCACAGGTGCTCCTCGTAGGTACTGGGAATACAAAGCATCGCCCTACCAAGAAGGATGTTCCTCCCTGGGCGGGCGAAACCACGAGCCTAACAATTCCGACGCCAAAGGGGGAGAACGAAACCCGCGGCAGATGAAGAATCCCAGCTCAGCGCGGCGCGCCGGGGTCAGGCGGCGGTGCAGCCCAGCAGCTCCGCGGCCGTCGCCGGCCGGGTCGTACGGATCTTCACGACCTCATCGACGCGGCTCCCGTCCGACGCGTCGATCCGTACGTCGAGCCGGCCGACCTCGCCGCCGTCCTCCGCGAGGGCGCGCAGCGTGCAGCTGCCGGCGGCCCGCTCGTCCTTGCGCACCTCGAGGTGCACCTGGACCTCGTCGGCCTCTGTGACGTCGAACTTGATCACTTCGGCGCTGATCTTCGTCCCCGCGACGTGGTCGTAGCCGAACCAGCCGACGAGGCCGAGCATGACGGCGCCGAGCACGGCGCCCACGATCCGCAGCGTGCGGTCCGCGCGTGCGTCGGCGGATCGCCCGTACCGCCCCTGGGGGAGCTTGTCGCCGGCAACCGCCATGATCGTTCCTTTCGAGCGCCGGTGGCCGGAATTTTCCCGCCACCGATTCCGTCACTATAGAAGTTGCACGACGCGACTATTCATTGAGGATCGAGTCTTGACTGAGCAGCTGCGACTGATGGCCGTGCACGCCCACCCCGACGACGAGTCGAGCAAGGGTGCGGCGACGATGGCCAAGTATGTGTCCGAGGGGGTGGACGTGCTGGTCGTGACCTGCACCGGGGGCGAGCGCGGCTCCATCCTCAACCCCAAGCTCCAGGGCGACGCCTCCATCGAGGAGAACATCCACGAGGTCCGCCGGAAGGAGATGGACGAGGCCCGCGAGATCCTCGGCGTCAAGCAGGACTGGCTCGGCTTCGTAGACTCCGGTCTGCCGGAGGGCGACCCGCTGCCGCCGCTCCCGCAGGGCTGCTTCGCCCTCGAGGACATCGACAAGGCGGCCGGGGAACTGGTGCGCAGGATCCGGGCCTTCCGTCCGCAGGTCATCACGACCTACGACGAGAACGGCGGCTACCCGCACCCCGACCACATCATGACCCACAAGATCTCGATGGTGGCCTTCGACGGAGCGGCCGACGCGGAGAAGTTCCCCGAGTCCGAGTACGGCCCGGCCCACCAGCCCCTGAAGCTGTACTACAACCAGGGCTTCAACCGGCCCCGCACCGTCGCCCTCCACGAGGCGCTGCTGGCGCGCGGCCTGGAGTCCCCGTACGGGGAGTGGCTGGAGCGCTGGAAGGAGTTCCAGCGCGAGGAGCGGACGCTGACCACGTACGTGCCCTGCGGCGACTTCTTCGAGACCCGTGACCGCGCGCTGATCGCGCACGCCACGCAGATCGACCCCGAGGGCGGCTGGTTCCGCGTCCCGATGGAGATCCAGCAGGAGGTCTGGCCGACCGAGGAGTACGAGCTGGCCAAGTCGCTGGTGGACACCTCCCTCCCCGAGGACGACCTCTTCGCGGGCATCCGGGACAATGCCTGACATGAGCGCAAGCGCACACCTCGCAATGACTCACATGGCCACCCTCGCCAAGGAACTCGACGAGAACAAGGTCACCCCGGGCGTCCTGGGCTTCCTCGTCTTCGCGGCGCTGGCGGTGGGGGTGTGGGCCCTGATGAAGTCCATGAACCGCCACATGGGCCGCGTGAACTTCGAGGAGGAGCCGGAGCCGGACACGGCCGCCGCCCCCTCGCGGAAGCAGGCCGGCGGCTCGACGGCCTGACCCGCCGGACAGTCCTCACCGTCGTGACTCCACGGCACCGGGCGGTGTCGCGGAGTCATGACGTGTGCCGTCACGGCCCGGTCGTCTCCCCGGGCGGCCGCACCGCGTAGCCCGGCACGGAGGGCCAGCGGACGGTGAGGACGACCGACTCCTCCTCCGCCAGCCACGAGTGGTCGACCCCGCGGCCCCACACCACGTAGTCGCCCTGCTCCGTCAGCAGGACGTCCCGGCCGGGAAGCCGGACCCGGAAGCGGCCGCTGATCAGGACGAGCAGCGCCGTGCGCCGCTCGCCCGACACCCACCGGGCGCGCTCCTCGCCGGGCGGGTGGACGCCCCACTTGATCTCCACGGCCTCGCTGTGCCGGGGATCGCCGGCGTCCTTGAAGTGCCCGAGCAGCCACCCGTGGTCCAGCGCCGCGTCCTTGCCCGCGTTGCCCACGTACACACCGTCGTCCGCGTCGTCCGCGTCGTCCCGCATGTCCGGGACGCTACCTGCCGGGCCCGTCACTTCACCGGTACGCCCATGACCTCCCGTGCGTGGCGGTTCGGGACCAGGTTCAGGTGCCACGCCTGCCAGCCGTCCTCCAGGCGGACGCCGCGCTCCAGCATCACCGCGAGCGCCTCCGCGCAGTCCTCCAGCTTGGTGTCGCGCGACGCGTGGCGCGCCGCCATCAGCCGGGACAGCTCCTCCTGCGCCACCACCGTGCCCACATCGAGGCCGCCCGGGGAGGCGTACGGGAGGAGGGTGCAGCGCAGGAAGCGGGCCCAGTCGGCGCCGCGTTCGTCGCGGTACGAGGCGAACAGGGACGCCGCCGTGTCGCACAGCTCCAGGGCCTGCCGCGCGCGGTTGTTGCCGGCGTCGATCAGCGCCAGTTCCAGGCAGGTCCACGCCTCGCCGTGGGCGACGCCGACGCGGGCGAAGTCGGCGCGGGCGTCGACCAGGAGCTGACGGGCGAAGCCCGAGTTGCGCAGGCTGCCGGTGCGGGCCGCGAGCTGGTCGCGGGTGACCCGGCCCGAGTGGTGGCGGGCGCAGGCCAGCCCGTACACGTCCCGCATCCGGGAGAACATCGTCCGGGCGCGCTCCAGTTCGCGTACCGCCTGGTCGCGGTCGCCGGACTCCTCGAGGGCCTGGCCCAGGTAGTACAGCGTCCACGCCTCGCCGCGCGCGTCCTCGTTGTCGCGGTGCCGGGCCAGCGCCCGGCGCAGGCCGTCGAGTGCGGGGGCCGGGTCGCCGTCGACGAGCCGGGCCCGGGCGAGCTGGGTCAGCGCCCACGCCTCGCCGCGGCCGTCGCGGGTGCGTCCGTACAGGTCGAGCGCGTCCCGCAGGGCCGACTCGGCGGCGGGCACGTCGCCCGTCCGCAGACACACCTGGCCCCGGTGGTACAGCGTCCAGGCCTCGCCGTGCAGGGACTCGCCCTCCCGGTGCAGCAGCAGCGCCGCGTCCAGCAGCCGCAGTGCCTCCGCGAGATCGGCCCGGTCGCGTTCCACGGCGGCGAGCGCGTGCAGCGACCAGGCGCGGTCCTCGGCCTGCTCGGGCGGGGACTGGAGCCGGATCGCCTCGTGCAGCCTGGCCGCCGCCTCGGTCAGGTTGCCCTGGTGGTGCAGCGTGATCCCCAGCGAGCACAGCGCGAGCGCCGTACCCGCGTCCTGGTGCGCCTCCCGGTACAGGCCCACCACCGACGACAGCGTCGTACGGGCCGTGTCCAGCTCGCCGAGCTGCCGGGCCGCGATACCCGTACGCCAGCGCACCGAGCGCTCCATCAGCCCCTGGTCGAGGCCCTGCGTCAGCTCGCTGATCTCACCGAGCCGGTAGAGGTCGCCGCGCAGCAGGCAGTAGTCGCACAGCGCGCTCAGCAGGTCGAGCACGGCCTGCTGGTCGACGCCCTCCGCGTGGCGCAGCGCCGAGGTGATGAAGCTCGACTCGTCGTCCAGCCAGCGCAGCGCCGCGTCGAGCGACGGGAAGCCGTACGCGCCGAACCTCCCCGCGCGGGTCGACATCTTGCCGTCGACCATGCGGATCACCGCGCCCGCCAGCTCCGCGTAGTTGCGGATCAGCCGCTCCTGCGCGGCCGCGCGGTCCGCGGCGTCCTCCTCGTCCAGCAGCCGGGCCCGTGCGAAGGACCGCACCGCGTCGTGCAGCCGGAAGCGCTCGGAGCGCACCCGGTCGACCAGCCCCGCCCGCGCCAGCTCCTCCAGCAGCCGCTTCGCCTCCTGCTCGTCCGTCGCCAGCAGCGCCGCCGCGGCCGCGGGGCCGAGCGACGCCCGTCCCACCAGCGCGAGCCGGCGCAGCAGCCGCCGGGTCTGCTCGGACGGGTCGCCGCAGCCCAGCCACAGCGCGCGCTCGACCGGGCCGTCCGCCTCGTACGCCGCCAGGTCCGCCGCCAGGCGGTCCACGGAACGCCCGCCGAGCGACGAGCCGGCGATCCGCAGCGCCAGCGGCAGCCCGCCGCACAGGTCCCGCACGCTCTCCACCGACCGGGCATCGTACGGCTCCGGTGCCGGCTCCGGAGCGGCGGCCCGCAGCAGCTCCGCCGCGGCCGCCGTGTCCAGGGCCTCGACGGGGAGCTGGTGGACCCGCGCCGGGATGTCGTCGGGCAGGTCCAGCGGCGCGCGGGCGGTGACCAGGACGAGGCTGTCCGACCGCTCCGGGACCAGCGCGCGCACCTGCTGCGGATCGCTCGCGTCGTCGAGCACCACCGTCACCGGCAGCCCGGTCAGATACTGGTGGTACAGCTCGCCCAGCCGCCGCGACTGCTGGTCCGCCGACGACCGCTCCCGGAACAGCAGCTGCTCGCGCGGCGCGCCCAGCCGGTTCAGCAGATGCAGCAGCGCGTCACGGGTGGGCAGCGGCTGCTCGCCGCCGCCCCGCAGGTCGACCACGCACGCGCCGCGGAACAGGTCCTTCAGATGGTGCGCGGCGCGCACCGCGAGCGTCGTGCGTCCCGAGCCCGGTTCGCCGTGGAGCACCACCACGACCGGCCGGGTCCGGGTCGCCGCACGGGCCGCGTGCACCCACTGGGTGATCTGCGCCAGCTGCTCGCGCCGGCCTGCGAACGGGCCCTCGGGCTGCGGCAGATGGCCGAACGACTGCTCCAGCACCGACCTGCGCCGGGCGGCCGCGGACCGGTCGGCGGTCCGCCGCGGCGGCGTGACGGCGGCCTTCTCGGCGGCGGCCGGCCGCGTCGCGGACGCCAGCATCCGCTGCTGGTCCAGGAACGGGCGGATGCCCCGTACCTCCAGCGCCGTCAGCCACTGCAGCCGCAGCTGCTCCACGCCGCCCGGCTGCGCGAGCGCCCCCGCCCTGCGGTGCGCGGCGGGCCAGTGCGAGGCGGTCGCCCTGGCGACGGTGGTCGCCGCCCCGGCCACGGCGACGGCGGCGCCCGCGCCCAGCGCGGTGCCCGTCGCCGTGCCGAGCGCGACGTCCGCGCCGAAAGCGGCGACGGCCGCGACGACGGTGACCAGGGTGGGTGCCCCGATGTTCGCGCGACTGAACCGCTCGGACAGCGGCCGCTGTCCGGCCTCGACCTCCGCGAGCGCCCGCTCGTACGCCGCGTACTCCTCGCTCGCGCTCGCCGCCATGGTGCCCAGGGCGGCCCGGCCGCGGGCGAGCAGCGCCCCCGCGTCGGCGCCCGCGCCCGCGCGCCGTACCTCCTCCTCCACGGCCCGTGCCAACAGCCGTTCCGCTTCAGCCCGGTGGCCGTCCCGCATATGCGTCCCCCTCGAAGAGCTCCGGTGCCGTGTCGCTACCCAGATGCGGCGGCCGTCAAGTTTCCGGCGACGCGGACACGGGCCCGACCGTGCCGTGCGGGCACCGCCGGACGCCGTGCGGGAGGATTGGAGGTATGGCGAACCGACTTGCGCAGGCCACGTCCCCCTACCTCCTTCAGCACGCCGAGAACCCCGTCGACTGGTGGGAGTGGGAGCCCGACGCGTTCGAGGAGGCGCGGCGGCGCGATGTGCCGGTCTTCCTGAGCGTGGGGTACAGCTCCTGCCACTGGTGTCATGTCCTCGCGAACGAAAGCTTCGAGGACCCCGAGACCGCCGCGTACATGAACGAGCACTTCGTCAACATCAAGGTCGACCGCGAGGAGCGGCCGGACGTCGACGCCGTCTACATGGAGGCCGTGCAGGCGGCGACCGGCCACGGCGGCTGGCCCATGTCCGTGTTCATGAACGCCGAGGGCGAGCCGTTCTACTTCGGCACGTACTTCCCGCCCGAGCCGCGCCACGGCATGCCGTCGTTCCGGCAGGTGCTGGAGGGCGTTGGCACGGCGTGGACCGACCGGCGGGACGAGGTCGGCGAGGTCGCGCAGCGGATCACGGCCGACCTCGCCGGACGCTCGCTGGCGTTCGGCGGCGACGGCGTGCCCGGCGAGGACGAGCTCGCGCAGGCGCTGCTCGGGCTGACGCGGGAGTACGACGAGCGGCACAAGGGGTTCGGCGGGGCGCCCAAGTTCCCGCCGTCGATGGTCCTGGAGTTCCTGCTGCGCCACCATGCGCGCACCGGGGCCGAGGGCGCGCTGGAGATGGCGGCGGACACCTGCGAGGCGATGGCCCGCGGCGGGATCTACGACCAGCTCGGCGGCGGCTTCGCCCGCTACTCGGTGGACCGGGAATTCACGGTTCCGCACTTCGAGAAGATGCTCTACGACAACGCCCTGCTGTGCCGCGTCTACGCCCACCTGTGGCGGGCCACCGGCAGCGGCCTCGCCCGGCGCGTCGCGCTGGAGACCGCCGACTTCCTGGTACGGGAACTGCGCACGGCCGAGGGCGGCTTCGCCTCCGCGCTGGACGCCGACAGCGACACGCCGGAGGGCGGGCACGCCGAGGGAGCGTTCTACGTGTGGACGCTCGCGCAGCTGCGCGAGGCGCTCGGTGACGAGGACGGGGAGCGGGCGGCCCGGATGTTCGGAGTGACGGAGGAGGGCACCTTCGAGGAGGGCGCCTCCGTGCTCCAACTGCCGCACGGGGAAGCCGACCCGGAGATCCGGAGCAGGCTGCTCGCGGCACGGGAGCAGCGCCCGCGCCCCGGCCGCGACGACAAGATCGTGGCCGCCTGGAACGGGCTGGCGATCGCCGCGCTCGCCGAGACCGGGGCGTACTTCGACCGGCCCGACCTGGTCGAACAGGCCACGGAGGCGGCGGACCTGCTGGTCCGGGTGCACATGGACTTCTCGGCAGGCGGCGTGCAGCTCGCCCGTACCTCCAAGGACGGCGCGGTCGGCCCGCACGCCGGTGTGCTGGAGGACTACGCGGACGTCGCCGAGGGCTTCCTGGCGCTGGCGGCGGTCGCCGGCGACGGCTCCTGGCTGGAATTCGCCGGTTTCCTGCTGGACATGGTCATCGACCGGTTCACCGCAGAGGGCGGCGCGCTGTACGACACCGCGCACGACGCGGAGCGGCTGATCCGCCGCCCGCAGGACCCCACGGACAACGCGGCGCCCTCCGGCTGGGCGGCGGCCGCGGGCGCGCTGCTGCTGTACGCGGCGCACACGGGATCCGAGGCGCACCGCACCGCCGCGGAAGGGGCGCTCGGCGTGGTGAAGGCGCTCGGGCCGCGGGCCCCGCGGTTCACCGGATGGGGGCTCGCCGTCGCGGAGGCGTTGCTCGACGGCCCGCGCGAGGTGGCCGTCGTCGGCGGGGCCGGTGATCCGGCGGCGCGCGAGTTGCATCTGACGGCGCTGATGGGCACCGCGCCGGGCGCGGCGGTGGCGGCCGGGGAGCCGGACAGTGACGAGTTCCCGCTGCTGCGGGACCGGCCCTTGGTGAACGGGAGTCCGGCCGCGTACGTCTGCCGCGGCTTCGTGTGCGATTCACCGACCACAAGCGCAACGGAACTTGCCCGGAAACTCACCGACTGAGACCGGAACATCTGAATTTATCGGACAAGCCCCGGAACGAAACCCTCCGCCTCTATTGTCCTGAACGCACAAGCGTTGACGCGCGTACTGGGGAGTGACGCGCGTGGGGGAAGTACGTGCCGACGGACAGGGGGGTCCTGCCGCGGCACCGGGCAGGGGGGCCTTCTACATGCTCATATCGCTGTTCGTCGCTGCCATTTCGCTGGCGCTGTTCTGGATGGCGGCGTTCACGCTGTGGTGGCAGATGCACGCCTGGCGCACGCCGGAGACGCTCGCGGCGACACGTTTCGACCGGCCGGAGGGCGGGACAGGACTGTCCTTCTCGCTGCTCCTGCCGGCCCGCCACGAGCAGGCAGTGCTCGAGCACACCATCGAGCGGCTGCTGGAATCCAGCCACTCCAACTTCGAGATCATCGTGATCGTCGGCCACGACGATCCGGAGACGGCCGCGGTCGCCGAACGCACCGCCGCGCGCGACCCGGTCCGGGTGCGCGTCATCACCGACACGCACGAGACCAAGAACAAACCCAAGGCGCTCAACACCGCGCTGCCGCACTGCCGCGGCGACATCGTCGGCGTCTTCGACGCGGAGGACCAGGTCCACCCCGAGCTGCTGGCCCACGTCGACCACGCCTTCACCTCCACCGGGGCGGACGTGGTGCAGGGCGGAGTACAGCTCATCAACTTCCACTCCAGCTGGTACAGCCTGCGCAACTGCCTGGAGTACTTCTTCTGGTTCCGCAGCAGGCTCCATCTGCACGCGCAGAAGGGCTTCATCCCGCTCGGCGGCAACACCGTCTTCGTCCGTACGCCGGTGCTGCGCGAGGCCGGCGGCTGGGACCCGGACTGCCTCGCGGAGGACTGCGACCTCGGGGTGCGGCTGTCGTCCGTGGGCAAGAGGGTCGTCGTCGCGTACGACAGCGACATGGTCACCCGGGAGGAGACCCCGGGCACCCTGATGAGCCTGCTCAAGCAGCGCACCCGCTGGAACCAGGGCTTCCTGCAGGTCTACCGCAAAAAGGACTGGAAGCAGCTCCCGGGCCGCGGACAGCGCATGCTCGCCCGCTACACCCTGATGACGCCGTTCCTGCAGGCGTACTCGGGGGTCGTCATCCCGGTCAACGTCGCGGTCGCGCTCTTCCTCGACGTCCCCGTCGGGATCGCCATCATCACCTTCCTGCCGCTGATCACGGCCATGGTCACCGTCGTCTTCGAGATCGTCGGACTGCACGACTTCGGCAAGCAGTACGGGCTGAGGGTCCGCGGAGTCCACTACCTGAAGCTCATCGTCGGCGGCCCCTTCTACCAGGTCCTGCTCGCCGGCGCCGCCGTGCGCGCGGTCTGGCGGGAGCAGCGCGGACGCAACGAGTGGGAACTGACCAGCCACGTCGGCGCGCATCTCACAGAGGCGACCGAGACGAGAGAGGACGCCCGCCGGTGACGACGACCCTGCCGCCGGCTCCGGACACCACGGAGCCGGCGCCCGCCCCCGCGCGGACGGCGGCGCCCGCGGCCCCCGTGCCCGTCCGCCCCCTCATACGGTTCCGCGGCTCCCGTCCCGACCTGCTGCTGTGCGGGGTGCTGCTCTGCGTGATCCTGCTTGTCCAGGGCTGGAACATCACCCACTTCCCGACGCTCAGCGACGACGAGGGCACCTACCTCGCCCAGGCGTGGGCGGTCCAGCAGGGCGACGGCCTCGCCCACTACACGTACTGGTACGACCATCCGCCGCTCGGCTGGATCCAGATCGCGTTCCTGACCTGGATCCCGTCGCTGATCGCCCCGGAGACGATGAACGTCGCCTCCATGCGGTTCGCCATGCTCGTGGTCAGCGCGGCCTGCGCGGTGCTGCTGTACGTACTGGCGCGCCGGCTGTTCCTGCCGCGCTGGGCGGCGGGGCTGGCGATGCTGCTCTTCGGGCTCTCGCCGCTCTCCGTCGTGCTCCAGCGCGAGATCTTCCTCGACAACATCGCCGTGATGTGGATGCTGCTGGCCTTCTGCCTGGCCGCCTCGCCCAACCGGCATCTGTGGCACCACTTCGCCGCCGGGCTCGCCGCCGCCGTCTCCGTGCTCACCAAGGAGACGATGCTGCTGGTGCTGCCCGCGCTGCTGGTGACGATGTGGCGGCACAGCCACCCCGACACCCGCAAGTTCGCGGTCACCGGCGCGATCACGGCATGTGCGCTGATCGGCCTGTCGTACCCGTTGTTCGCGCTGCTGAACAACGAACTGCTGCCGGGCCAGGGCCATGTGTCCCTGATCGACGGGATCACCTACCAGATGAGCCGCGAGGGCTCCGGCTTCATTCTCGACAGCGGCTCCGGCTCCAACGGGGTGCTCCGCTCCTGGCTGTACTACGACACGGTGCTGCCGCTCGGCGGGCTGGCCGGCGCCGCGCTGCTGCTGCTCACCGTGCGCTGGTTGGTCACGGCGCGGGCCCTGGCGGGCCCGGCGCTGGTGGTGGCGATCCTCGCGGTCGTCGCGATGCGCCCCTCGGGCTACCTCCCGGCGATGTACGTCATCCAGGCCCTGCCGTTCCTGGCGCTGGTCCTGGCGGGCGGCACGGCGAGCGTGGCCCACCTGGTGCTCAGGCGGCGGTTCGGCCGCGCCCTGCCGACCGGGCGGAGCCAAGCGCCGACGAGTCTGAAATCGCCCGGTCGCGCCACACGCCTCGCCGCGGCCACGCTCCTCGCGCTCGCCGCGACCGCCTACGTCGTGCCCCACTGGTACGAGGGCAACCGCGCCGCCCTCACCGTCGACGCCAACGGCCCCTACCGCGCCGCCGCCGCGTGGATGCAGAACGAGGTGGAGGACCCGGCGCGCACCCGCGTCCTCGTGGACGACGCCCTGTGGCTGGATCTCGTCCACGACGGTTTCGAACCCGGCACCGGGGCGATCTGGTTCTACAAGGCGGACCTCGACCCCGCCGTCACGAAGACCATGCCGCGCGGCTGGCGCGACCTGGACTACGTCGTCTCCTCCCCGACCGTACGGCGCGACGCCGTCGACCTGCCGAACGTCAGGGCCGCACTGAAGCATTCGACGCCGGTCGCCGTCTTCGGCACGGGCGAGGACCGTATCGAGATCCGCCGCATCAGCACCGCTGGAGGCGCACAGTGACCACCCCCCGTACGGGCGCCGGAGAGCTCGGCGACCCGGAGCTGAGCGGCGCCCAGGTCGCCGAGCCCGGCGCCGTCACCATCGTCGTCCCGACGTTCAACGAGTCCGCCAACATCCGCGAACTGCTGCGCAGGCTCACCGAGTCGGTGCCCGCGCGGCTGCCCTGCGAGGTCCTGTTCGTCGACGACTCCACCGACGACACCCCGGACGTCATCCGCGACGCGGCGCAGGACTGCCCGTTCCCCGTGGACGTGCTGCACCGCGACACCGCCGCCGGCGGGCTCGGCGGCGCCGTCGTGGAGGGCATACGGAAGGCGGGGTCCGACTGGATCGTCGTCATGGACGCCGACCTCCAGCATCCGCCCGCCCTCGTGCCGGAACTGGTCGCGGCGGGCGACGACACGGGCGCGGACCTGGTCGTCGCCAGCCGCTACACCCGCGGCGGCAGCCGCGAGGGCCTCGCCGGCGGCTACCGCATCGCCGTGTCCCGCGGCGCGACCTGGCTGACCAGGGCCCTGTTCCCGCGCCGGCTGCGCGGCATCAGCGACCCGATGAGCGGCTTCTTCGCGATCCGGCGCAGCGTGGTGACGGCGGACGCGCTGAAGCCGCTCGGCTACAAGATCCTGCTCGAACTGGCGGTGCGCTGCCGCCCCGAGAGGGTCGCCGAGGTGCCGTTCGTCTTCCAGGACCGGTTCGCCGGCGAGTCCAAGTCGACGGCCAAGGAGGGCATGCGCTTCCTCGGCCATCTCACCGGGCTGCGCACCGCCTCCCCGATGGCCAGGATGGTCGCGTTCGGGCTGATCGGGCTCACCGGCTTCATACCGAACCTGCTGGGACTGCATCTGCTGACCGGCGCGGGCATGCACTACCTCCCGGCCGAGATCGTGGCCAACCAGTTCGGCGTGGTCTGGAACTTCCTCCTCATCGAGGTGCTGCTGTTCCGCGACCGCCGGCGCCACCGGCACTGGGCGGACCGGGCCGGCCGCTTCGCGCTGCTCGCCAACGCCGATCTGCTGCTGCGCATCCCGCTGATCGCGCTGCTCGTCGGCCGGCTGGGCATGGCCGTGCTGCCCGCGACGGCGCTGGCGCTGCTCACCACGTTCGTCCTGCGGTTCGCCGCGACGGAGGCGCTGGTCTATCTGCCGCGCCGCACGAGCACGGCCCGCGCCGCGCGCGCCGACGCGCCCGCCGGCACCTGACCGCCCGACACCGCCCAGGAGCCTCTGGCA
The DNA here is from genome assembly GCF_053591995.1 of Streptomyces sp. NPDC002835. Lineage (NCBI taxonomy): Bacteria > Bacillati > Actinomycetota > Actinomycetes > Kitasatosporales > Streptomycetaceae > Streptomyces > Streptomyces sp. NPDC002835. Next base: position 40,780 of record NZ_JBSFUW010000004.1, read on the forward strand.
AGAGAGCCGTACGAAGGGAACCGCCATGCCTCCACCGCACAGAACACCGCACGGGACGCCGCACGGAACGCCGCACACGCCACCGGTCAGGACATCGCTCACGACACCGTCCAGGAGGCCCCGCCGCGGCAGGAGCAGAACCGCGCTGCTCGCCGTCGCCGCCATGACCACCGCGCTGCTGGTCTCCGCCCCGCAGGCCGCCCAGGCCGGTCCGCCGAACCTGATCTCCAACCCCGGCTTCGAGACCGCGGGCACCGCCGACATGCCGGCCTGCTGGTCGAAGTCGGGCTGGGGCGACAACGACTTCACCTTCGAGACGGTCGCCGACGCCCACTCCGGCACCAAGGCCATGAAGGTCTCCCTCACGCGCCGCGTCGACGGCGACCGCAAGGCCCTGATCACCGAATCCATGGCGTGCGCGCCGCAGGTCACGCCGGACCGGCAGTACGACCTGTCCCTCTGGTACAAGTCGACCACCCCCGACACCTCCGTCACGCTCTTCCGGCACGACACCACGGCCGGCTGGCAGTACTGGACGGACCTCAAGACCCTGGAGACGAGCGCCGGCTGGACCAGGGCCGAGGTCCGCACCCCCGCCGTCCCGCCCGGCACCGACCGGATCGCCTGGGGCGCGTCCGTGTACGGCACCGGCTCCGTCACCACCGACGACTACGCGATGGAGGAGGTGACCATCCCCGCCTCGGAACCGGGCTGCACGGGCACGCCCGAGGAGTGCGTGAAGGGCCGCTGGGACGTCCTCCCGGTGCAGAACCCGGTGCGCTCCATGCACTCGGTGGTCATGCATGGGGGTACCTCCCAGGCCGGAGGCTCTGGGGGAGGCAAGGTCCTCGTCATCGCCGGCTCGGGCAACGACCCGGCGCTCTTCGAGGCGGGCAGCTTCACCTCGGCCGTCTACGACCCGGCCGACGGCACCTTCCGTACGATCCCCACGCCCGTCGACATGTTCTGCGCCGGCCATGTGCAGCTCCAGGACGGCAAGGTCCTGATCATGTCCGGCAACAAGGGCTATCCGTCCGCCGACGGCACGATCGGCTACCAGGGCCTCAAGGACTCGTTCGTCTTCGACCCGGAGACCGAGACCTACACCCGGACCAACGACATGAACGGCGGCCACTGGTACCCGTCGGCGACGATCCTCGGCAACGGTGACGTCATCTCCTTCGGCGGCCTGAAGGAGGACTCCACCGGCAATGTGACCGCCGAGAAGTTCTCCGACGCCGAGCGCAAGTGGCTGCCGATGAACGAGGTCAACCAGACCTGGTCGTACTGGGGCCTGTACCCGTCGATGATCCTCATGCAAGACGGCCGTCTCTTCTACTCCGGCAGCCATGTCTTCGGCAACGGCACGCCCGGCACCGGCGCCTCCATCTACGACTACGAGGCGAACACCGTCACCGACGTGCCCGGCCTCCAGGCCAAGGACGAGCGCGACGAGTCGGCGAGCGTGCTGCTGCCGCCCGCGCAGGACCAGCGGGTGCTCACCATCGGCGGCGGCAACAACGAGACCAACCCCGTCGCCAACCGCCACACCGACATCATCGACCTGAAGGACCCGAATCCGGCCTATGTGCACGGCCCGCCGCTGCCGCAGGGCGAGGTCGACCAGGGCCAGGGCCGCCGACCGCAGACCGGCGCCGAGGGCAAGATGTACGTCTCCGCGGTGCTGCTGCCCGACGGCAAGGTCTTCGAGACCGGCGGCGGCCTGCACGACCGGGCCGACCCGGTGTACGAGGCGTCGTTCTTCGACCCGGTGACCAACACGTACGAGGCGGGGCTCGCGACCGACCCGATCCCGCGCGGCTACCACTCGTCGTCGTTTCTGCTGCCCGACGGGCGGGTGATGTCGGTCGGCGACAACCCGGGCAACGGCACCTACAACCACAACGTGTCCGTCTACACGCCGCCGTACCTGCTCAAGGGGCCGCGCCCGCAGATCACTTCCGTGATTGACGGCGAGTGGACCTACGGGGACACCCAGCGGATCACGGTCGACCGGCCGATCGCCAAGGCCGAGCTGATCCGCCCGGCCGCGGTGACCCACTCCTCCGACCCCAACCAGCGTTTCGTCGACCTGCCGATGACCGTGGACGGCGACAACGTCGACCTCAACGTCACCAGCAACCCGAACCTGGCGCCGCCCGGCTGGTACATGCTCTTCGCCGTCGACGCCAACGGCGTGCCCTCGGTGGCCGAGTGGGTCCACCTCGGCGGCCCGCCGGCCCTGGCCCGCGCGGCGGCCGACGCGCCCTCCGCCCACGTCCACGACTTCGCGGACGATCTGGGCAAGGCGCCGAAGAAGCCGCGGAAGAAGCGGGACTCGGTGGCAGTCGACCCGCAGATCGCGGGCTGCGACCGGCACTACGGCAACGCGGGCGTCTGCGTCCCGACCGTCTTCCCGAAGACGGTGAAGCCGACCACTGCGGCCCGCTGCACCTGGCTCGCCGATCACGACTACGGCCGCCTGAAGGTCAACGGCGGCGACGACCCGCTGCGGCTCGACCCGAACCGGGACGGCGTGGCGTGCGGGAAGGGGGACGTGCGCAGGAGGTGAGCGCCCTGCACGGCGACGGCGCCCCTGCTGCCCGCGCAGCGGGGGCGCCGTCGCCCGTGTCAGGAACCGGCGCCGGTACCGAGCGTCCCGATGTCGATCACGTTGTACGCCTCGTGGACGTAGACGTTGGTCAGCCGCGGATTGCGGTAGCTCACCGTCTTGTCGGCGACCAGCGGCAGGTAGTACGCACCGTCGGTGAGCCGGTGGTTGATCGCCCGGTGGATCCGCTCGGTCTCGGCGGTGTCGCTCTCGGCGGCCGCCTTGTCGAACATCTCGTCGATCCGGGGATCGTCGACCTGGGCGTAATTGGTGCTGCCCTGGGAACCGATGAGACGGCTGTCGGCCAGCGGCTGGAGGAAACCGGCGCCGGTGGGGTAGTCGGCGCCCCATCCCAGCAGGAACAGGCCCGTGCCCTTCTTCTTGATCGAAGCCGGCGAGCCGACGTGCTCGTAGAAGGTCGCGAAGTCCTCGTACCGGTCGATCTTCAGCGTGATCCCGGCGTCCTTCAGACTGCTCTGCAGGGCGGCCGCTGCCTGGACGTCCTTCGGACTGTCGCTGCGTACGGCGACCTCGGTGGTGAAGCCGCCCGGTTTGCCGCAGGCCTTCAGCTCCTTCCTGGCCCTGGCCAGGTCGGGCTTGCCGTCGGTCAGGCCGAACGGGTCGTAGTCGTCCGCGCCGAGAAGCGTCGGGGGCAGCATGTTGCCGTGCAGGGAGCCGGCCGTCGGACCGCCGCGTGCGGTGCGCAGGTCGTCGGGGTCCGCCGCGTACATCAGGGCCTTGCGGCAGTGCACGTCGTCGAACGGGGCGGTCCTGGAGGCGACCACGGCGAAGCGCAGGTAGCCGCGGTACGGGTTGTCCGCGGCGGCCTTCAGGTCCGGGTCCCGCAGCACCTTGGCGGCGCCGTCCTCGGCCAGGCCGGTCTGGGAGGCGTCCAGGTCGGCCCGGCCGTCCAGCAGCCGGGCGTCCGCCTCGGCGGGGTCGCCGAGAACGGTCAGTTCGATGCGGTCCGGCAGGGCCGTGCGGATCGGGTCGGTCTCGCGGTCCCAGTGCTCGTTGCGGACGAGCACCAGCTTCCGGTCCGGCTGGTACGAGTCGAACCGGTACGGACCGGACGAGACGGGCTTGTCCCCGTACTCGGCGCCGGTGTCCTTCTGCTGCGGGACGGGCGCCGTCGCGCCCATGGCGAGCAGGTACGGGAACTGGGAGTCGGCCTTCGCCAGCCGGAAGACGAGCGTGTGCCGGTCCGGCGTGTCGATCGACCGCAGCCCGGACGACGCCGAGTCCTCGTACGGGCCCCGGTAGTTCTGCTGCTGGTCCAGCGCCTCGACGAGGTACGTGGGCCCGCCGCTGATGACGTCCTGCGCGAAGACCCGCTCGATCCCGTACTTGACGTCCGCGGCGGTGATCGGCGAACCGTCCGCGAACTTCAGACCGGGCCTCAGCCTGACGGTGTAGGTCCTGCCGTCGGCGGACACCCGCGGCTGGGCCGCGGCGAGGTCCGGGACGAGGTCCAGGCCCTCCTTCCCCGGCCGGGGGGAGTACGTCAACAGCGTGCGGGCGTACAGCCGCTGCATGTTCCAGACCCACCCGTAGTACGAGCGGCCCGGGTCCCAGGAGTCGGCGTCCATGGAGCTGACCAGGCGGAGGGTGCCGCCCCGCTTGCCCGAGGGGTTGACGACGTGCCCGACCGCGGCGTTGAAGCCGGCCGCCGTGGGCGGGGGGCTCTGGCCGCCCGTTCCCTTGTCCGTTCCCTCGTCCGTTCCCTTGTCGGTCGCCACCTTCCGGCCCTTGTCGTTCTCCTGGTTCAGCACGAGGGCGGTGATGCCGCCGCCGGCGACGAGAGCCACGGCGAGGGCGATCGCCGCGATCCGGCGGCGCCGGGCACGGGCGGGCCCGTTCACCGGGTGCCCGGCCGGGGCCGTGGGGTATCCCGCGGGCGGCCCGGTGACGAAGGGCTGCTGCTGGAGGTGCGGCGCGGGGTGCTGCGGCGGCCCGTAGCCGGGTGCGACGGCGCCGGGGGCGTACGGCGGCGCGGTCGGCGGCAGGGGCGGGGCGGGCGGCGCCGCGGGGCGCTTGGCCAGATCGATCCGGGGGTCGGACGGGGGCACCGGCGTGACGTTCGCGCTGCCGCCGGCGGCGGCCCCGGACGTCTGGCGGGCGAGGGCCGAGGCCACCGCCTCCGGAAGCCATTCGCTCTCTCTCGGCACCCGGCCGGTGAGCGTCTGCCCGCCGGCGTCCCCGAGCAACTGCGCGAACTCCGCGAGCAGCTGGGGCACCGTGGGCCGCAGGGCCGGGTCCTTCTGCAGGCACCGGCCGATGAACTCCGTGCCCGGCGGCAGCCCGTTCAGGACCGGCTCCTGGTACACGGCACGGAAGTTCACGGAGTGCGGCGCGCCGTTCCCGAACGGGCCCGTCCCGGTGGCGGCGAACGCCAGCACCGCGCCCAGCGAGAACACGTCGCCGGCGGGGCCGACGGGCTGTCCCGTCACCTGCTCCGGTGACATGAACCCGGGGGTTCCGACGACCATGCCCGTCTGGGTGAGGGAGCTGGCCTCGGTGACGATCGAGATGCCGAAGTCGATCACCCGGGGCCCGTCGCCGGCGAGCAGCACGTTCGACGGCTTCAGGTCGCGGTGGATGAGCCCCACGCCGTGAATGGCCTCCAGGGCTTCGACGAGCCCGGCTCCCAGGACGAGCAACGAGCGCCGGGGCCATGCCCCGTGGCTGTGCACGGCCTCGTCGAGCGGCAGCCCCGGGACGTACGCGGTGGCGAGCCAGGCGGGCGAGCCGGTGGGATCGGCGTCGACCACGGCGGCGGTGAAGAACCCGGTGACCCGCCGGGCGGCCTCGACCTCGCGGGCGAACCGCCGCTGGAACTCCGGGTCCCCGGCCAGTTCGTCGCGGACCACCTTGACCGCGACCATCCGGCCGCTGGTCGAACGGCCCAGGTACACCCGGCCCATGCCGCCCGCGCCCAGGCGCGCGAGGATCCGATACCGTCCCACCTGCCGCGGATCTGCCGCATCCAGCGCTTGCAACGCCGCCCCCCGCTTCTGAACCCCGCCCCCGGGGGATCGTCGGACACGATTAGATCAGATCGGTCCTGACCGGCATCCGCCGACAACCCCGGGAAGCCGTCGTGAGCGGCCGGCTCCGGGCCCGGTGTCAGAGGCGGTGCACGGTGTGCAGCGTCCCGGAGGGCAACTCTCCGGCCCCGCCCGGCCGGTCAGAGCCGCAGGCCGCCCTCCAGGACGTCCAGCGTGCGGTTCACCAGTGCGATCAGGTCGTCCTGCTGGCCGCGCTCGCCCCAGTGGATCAGCGCCTCGCGCAGGGCGGCCATGACGGCCGCGGTGAAGACCCGTACCTCCAGGTCGTCCGGTTCGCGGCCGGCCCGGTCGGCGATCGGGCGGGCGAGGAGTTGCGAGGTCTCGGCCATGCTGTCGGTCAGCCGGGCGCGCAGGGCGGGGACCTCCAGCATCAGCCGGGTGCGCACCCGCATCTCCTCCGGCTCGTTCTCGAGGATCGCGGCGACGGCGCCGGTCAGGATGGTCCGCAGGGACTCGAGCGGCGGTTCGTCGGCCGGCCGTGCGCGCAGGACCGCCTCCATGACCGGGTCGTACTCGTCGGTGAGGACGATGTCTTCCTTGGTGGGGAAGTACCGGAAGACCGTCGAGGGGGAGACCTCGGCCGCCGCCGCGATCTGCTCGACGGTGGTCGCGTCGTAGCCCTGCTCGTCGATCAGCCGGTACGTGGCCCTGCGGATCGCGATACGGGTCTTGAGCTTCTTGCGCTCCCGCAGCCCCATCGGGGGCTGGTGCTCTTCGTAGTGCAGAGGTGCGGTGCCGGCCATGGTCGTCATTGTCGGGCATCGGCCCCCGCCCCGGCCACGCCCGGGGCCCCGGGGGCGGGCGACCCGGCCGGCTTCGGCAGCAGGGCCCCCGCGAGCAGCGCCGTGATCAGCGCGGCGGTCCCGCAGGCCGCCAGCACCACGCCCATGCCCTGTACGTACGCGGCGTCCGCCGCCGCCGCGAGCGCCGGATCGCCCAGCAGATGCGCCGCCACCACCGAGTCGCCGGCCGCCTCCGGCGCGCCCGCCGGCAGCAGGCTCTCGTAGACGGCGGCCAGCAGCGACCCGATGAGCGCGATCCCGATCGCGCTGCCCACCTGGCGTACGGTCGTCAGCAGCCCGGAGCCGGAGCCCGCGCGGTCCGGCGGCAGCGCGTCGATCGCGGCCGTCATCGCGGGCACCATCGAGAAGCCGAAGCCCAGTCCGGCGACCGACAGTCACACCGCGGTGAAGCCGTAGCCGCTGTCGACGGTGATGCGGCTGCCGAGGAAGCCCGCGAAGGAGAGGACGGCGAGTCCGGCGGCGATCACGGCGCGGCCGCCGAACCGTTCGGCCAGCGGCCCGCTGCCCTTGGCGGCGACGATCAGCCCGCCCATCATCGGCAGCATCCGCAGCCCGGTGCCGAAGGCGTCGTTCCCGAGGACGGCCTGCAGATACGGCGGCAGGACGAACATCAGCCCCGCGAGCACGAACATGGCCAGGGTCACGGCCAGGGTGTTCAGCAGGAACGGCCGGTCGGCGAGGAGCGCCATGTCGAGCATGGGCCGCACGGAGCGCTTCTCCCGTACGACGAGGACCGCGATCAGCGCCGTGCCGGCGGTGAGCGAGGCGAGGACCACCGGGTCGCTCCAGCCGCGGACGGGCGCCTCGATGATCCCGTAGATGAGGGTGCCGAGACCGGTGGCCGTCAGAGCCGTGGCGAGGACGCCGACCCTGGGCGCGGCGGGGTCCCGGGTCTCGGGGAGCAGGAACAGACAGGCGGTGATGCCCACCGCGACCATCGGGATGTTGACGACGAAGACGGAGCCCCACCAGAAGTGGTCGAGCAGCCATCCGCCGACGACGGGTCCGAGCGGCAGCCCGAGCGCGGCGGCGGCGGTGACGATGCCGACGGCCCTGGTGCGCTCGGCGCCCGTGAAGAGGGACGGCACCACGGCCATGGAGAGCGGCATCACGAAGGCGGCGCCGACGCCCATCGCGGCGCGCGCGGCGATGACGGTGGTGACGTCGCCGGCGAGCGCGCCGGCGACCGAGCCGGCCAGGAAGACGCCCAGGCCGGCCACCAGCATCCGCCGGCGGCCGAACCGGTCGCCGATGAGCCCGGCGGGCAGCATCAGCGCCGCGAAGACCACGACGTAGCCGTCCGCCATCCACTGCTGCTGGCCCGTCGTGGACCCGAGCTGCTCGGCGAGCGTCGGCAGCGCGACGTTGAGGATGGTCATGTCGAAGCCCAGCACGAGCAGGCTCGCGACCATCGCGGCCAGCGCCCACCAGCGCCGGGGGTCGGGTGCGGACATACGCACCTCCTTCGGAGAGTTGATGTCAAGTGACAGTAACTCTCAAAAGGGAGTGGGCGTCAATATTCGGTTCTGTGTCAGCGGGCCGCGGCCGGCTCAGTTGTGCTAATACGCCACCATCGAGATCCCCACGTAGTGGACGATGAACGCCGCGAGCGTCAGGGAGTGGAACACCTCGTGGAAGCCGAACCAGCGGGGTGACGGGTTGGGTCGCTTCATCCCGTAGATCACCCCGCCCGCGCTGTAGAGCAGCCCGCCGACGACCACCAGGACCAGCACCGCGATGCCGCCCTCGCGCAGGAAGTCGGGCAGGAAGAACACCGCGGCCCAGCCCATGGCGATGTAGCAGGGCGTGTAGAGCCAGCGCGGGGCGCCGACCCAGAAGACGCGGAAGGCGATGCCCGCCACGGCCGCCGCCCAGACCGCCCAGAGCAGGACGCGCCCGGTGGAGTCGGGGAGCAGGAGCAGGGTGAGCGGGGTGTAGGTGCCCGCGATGATCAGGAAGATGTTGGCGTGGTCCAGCCGGCGCAGCACCGCCGTGGCGCGGGGGCCCCAGTTGCCGCGGTGGTAGAGCGCGCTCACGCCGAAGAGCAGGCACGCGGTCAGTACGTAGATGCCGCACGCGATCTTGGCGCGGGTCGAGTCCGCGAGTGCCGTGAGGACGATTCCGGCGATCACCACGGCGGGGAACATGCCCGCGTGCAGCCAGCCGCGCAGCCTCGGCTTCGTCGGGGTCGGGTCGATCTCGGTCACTTCTGGCCTGGCTGCATCCATGTCCGCATGCTACCTACGCGACCGTAGGTCGCAGCGGGGAGTGGTCATGCTCACGTGAGAGGGGCTCTGGACATATGGGCATTCGCCACGGATGATCAGATGAGTGCGGTCGGCACCGGATGAGCGCCAGCCAAAAGTAGGTACGAAGCATCCGGGTCGCAGCCCCCACGGGGCACAAACCAACAAACCCCTCATTTAGGAGCGATCGTGGCGCGCGACATCGCGGCTCCCAGCGTCCCCACCCAGCACCAGGAACTGATCTCCTGGGTCGATGAGATCGCAGCCATCACGCAGCCGGACGACATCGTCTGGTGCGACGGCTCGGAGGCCGAGTACGAGCGGCTGGCCGAGGAGCTGGTGGCCAAGGGCACGTTCAAGAAACTGGACCCGATCAAGCGCCCCAACTCGTACTACGCCGCGTCCGACCCCACCGACGTCGCCCGCGTCGAGGACCGCACCTTCATCTGCTCCGAGAAGGAGGAGGACGCCGGCCCGACGAACCACTGGAAGGCCCCGGCGGAGATGAAGGCCATCTTTACCGGAGAAGGAAACAGTTTCGCGGGCGAGAAGGGCATCTTCCGCGGCTCGATGAAGGGCCGTACGATGTACGTCGTGCCCTTCTGCATGGGCCCGCTCGGCTCTCCGCTGTCCGCCATCGGCGTCGAGATCACCGACTCCGCGTACGTCGCCGTGTCCATGCGCACCATGACCCGCATGGGGCAGCCCGTCCTCGAGGAGCTCGGCACCGACGGCTTCTTCGTGAAGGCCGTCCACACGCTGGGAGCGCCGCTGGAGGAGGGCCAGGAGGACGTCCCGTGGCCGTGCAACTCCACCAAGTACATCTCGCACTTCCCCGAGACCCGTGAGATCTGGTCCTACGGCTCCGGCTACGGCGGCAACGCCCTGCTCGGCAAGAAGTGCTACGCGCTGCGCATCGCCTCCGTCATGGCCCGTGACGAGGGCTGGCTGGCCGAGCACATGCTGATCCTCAAGCTCACCCCGCCGCAGGGCGAGTCCAAGTACGTGGCCGCCGCCTTCCCGTCCGCCTGCGGCAAGACCAACCTGGCCATGCTGGAGCCCACGATCTCCGGCTGGACGGTCGAGACCATCGGCGACGACATCGCCTGGATGCGCTTCGGTGACGACGGCCGGCTCTACGCGATCAACCCCGAGGCCGGCTTCTTCGGCGTCGCGCCCGGCACCGGCGAGCACACCAACGCCAACGCCATGAAGACCCTCTGGGGCAACGCCGTCTTCACCAACGTCGCGCTCACCGACGACGGCGACGTCTGGTGGGAGGGCATGACCGAGGAGTCGCCCAAGCACCTCACGGACTGGAAGGGCAACGACTGGACGCCGGACTCCGAGACCCCGGCCGCCCACCCCAACGCCCGCTTCACCGTGCCCGCCTCGCAGTGCCCGATCATCGCGCCCGAGTGGGAGGACCCCAAGGGCGTGCCGATCTCGGCGATCCTCTTCGGTGGCCGCCGCGCCTCGGCCGTCCCGCTGGTGACCGAGTCCTTCGACTGGAACCACGGCGTCTTCCTCGGTGCGAACGTCGCCTCCGAGAAGACCGCCGCCGCCGAGGGCAAGGTCGGCGAGCTGCGCCGCGACCCGTTCGCCATGCTGCCGTTCTGCGGCTACAACATGGGCGACTACATGGGCCACTGGATCAAGGTCGGCGCCGCCGCGACGTCCAAGGGCGACGCCGCCAAGCTGCCCAAGATCTACTACGTGAACTGGTTCCGCAAGAACGAGGCCGGCAAGTTCGTCTGGCCGGGCTTCGGCGAGAACAGTCGCGTCCTGAAGTGGATCGTGGAGCGCCTCGAGGGCAAGGCGGAGGGGGTGGAGACCCCGATCGGCATCGTGCCGACGCGGGACGCGCTCGACACCGAGGGCCTGGACCTGCCGGCCGCGGACCTCGACTACCTGCTCAAGGTCGACGCCGAGGTCTGGCGCGAGGAGGCCGCCCTGGTCCCCGAGCACCTCAACACCTTCGGCGACCACACGCCGAAGGAGCTGTGGGACGAGTACCGCGCCCTGGTGTCGCGTCTCGGCTGACCCGCAAGGCCCGTGGCGGGTCGCCCGACATCCGCCCTGACCTGTGGGGTCACGAACGATCCGCCACGTGAAGACGGCCCCCGGAGTCCCCTCAGGCTCCGGGGGCCGCACGCTGCCCCGCATGCACCGGCGCGGCGTCTTGTGCTCACAGCTCGCTCACATGTTCCATGGGATCTTCATGTTCAATGATGAACTGAGCCTGTGGGGGGCATAGTTGAGCACGTATCAGTACGCCGGACGAAGAGTCGCCGCCATGGTGGCGGCCGCCGTGGTCGGCGGCAGCGGCATCCTCCTCGCGGCGCCCGCCGCACACGCGGCAGAGCCGTCCGACGTGGTCGCCAAGCTGCCGTTCTCGTCGTTCTCCGACCTGGTCGTCGACTCGGTGAACGGGCGGGTCTTCGTCTCCGACCGGAACTACTACAGCCAGTACGGCGGCAACGTCGTCGCCTACGACTTCCAGGGCTACAAGGTCGGCTCGTTCACCACGACGACCCGCGCCTCCGGGCTGGCGCTCAGCGAGGACGGCTCCACCCTGTACGTGGGCCAGCGCGAGGGCGTCTTCGCCTACGACACCCTGACCCTGCAGGAGACCGGCCGTACCGCTGCCCACCAGGACTCCTGCGGCCGGGAGCTCGCGGTCACCGGAACCAAACGCTGGCACACCACCACCCCCGCGTCCAACGACTCCTACTGCGACCAGAACCGGACCGACCTGGACTCGGTGGTGGGCGGGGTGCACGTACGCACCAACTGGAATGCCGCGGGCAAGCTGCTGCTTGCGACCGGTGACGGGGCGGCCGGCCGGCTGTTCATGGGCCAGGCCAAGGGACCGGTCTCGCCCGACCCGTTCCTCACCTCCTTCGACACCACCGGCGACACCCCCGTGCGCGGCGACTCCCGCCGCTTCGCGGACGCCGAGGGCAACGGCGCGCTGGACCTGAAGGACCTCGCCGTCAGCGCGGACGGCGCCCGCCTCGCCGTCGCCGACGCCGCGTACGGCACCCGCCTGCTGGACTCCGGCGACCTGAGCGACACCGGCACCGCCTACCAGCCGCTGCCGGCCGGCGCCACGTCGTCCGCCGTCGCCTTCAGCGGCGACGGGACGTACGTGGCGCGCGGCGCCTCGGCCACGGGCAGCACCCCCGACCTGCTGATCCAGCCGGCCGACCCGGCGAACGGCACGACGGCCATGGAGTTCGTCTTCGAGGGCGACCTCGACGGCGACCGGATCGTGCCCCGTGGTCTGGAGTGGTCGCGGGACGGCTCCCGCCTGTTCGCCGTCACCACCAACGCGAACGGCAACGCCTTCTGGCTGCACATCGTGCGGCCCCCGGCCGCCCAGTACGACTCCCGCTTCGGCGGGTCGCTGACGCAGACCCCGTCCCAGGCCGTCGTCGGCGAACCGCTCGGCATCCGCGGCCGTCTCGAACTCGACGGCCCCGCGCCCACCGACCCGGTCCGGGTGACCGCCGTACGCACCACCGCCGACGGCACCCGCACGCTCGCCGCCGCGGACGTGGCCGCCGACGGCACCTTCACCGTCCTCGACGTACCGGACGCCGTGGGCAGCGCCACCTACACGGTGTCCTACCTCGGCGACATCACGCACCGCCCGGCCCAGGACGTCACGATCGCCGTCGACGTCGCCAAGGCCCCGACGGCGCTCGCGCTCACCGCGCCCGAGGAGGCGTCCATGAGCACCGGGGTGGAGATCACCGGCCGGCTCACGGTGCAGGGCCGCCCGCTGCCCGCCGGCGTCACGCTCTCCGTCGAGCGCACCGACCGGCTCGGCACCGGCAGCCTGTCGTCCGTCCCGGTCGCCGCCGACGGGACGTTCACGGTCCGCGACCTGCCCCGGGCCCGCCGCGATGTGACGTACACGGTGTCGTACGGGGGCGACGCCCTGCACAGCGGCAGCACCGCCTCCGCGACGGTCTACGTCCGGCGCTGAGCGCCACCCGGAGAGACGGGCGAGGTCCCCGAAGCCGCAGGGTTCCGGGGACCTCCTCCGTGTCACGCCGGTCCGCCGCCCCGCTCCTCGAGACAGCGGGTGTGCGACTCCTGGCGGCGGGACTCCGTCTCGCGCAGGGCGGCCGGCAGCGCGACCGCCTCCGCGACCGCCTCCGCGACCGCCTCCGCGTGCAGCACCCCGAGCTGACGCTCCGGATGCCGCTCCGGCGGCTGCGCCCCGGCCGCGAGCCGGGACCACCAGCGGGTCAGTACGCAGGCGTCCACCGACTCCGGGACGTCCTGCCGGATCGCCCGCGCCAGGACGTGCATCCCCTCGGGATCCCGTGCCACCGCCTCGGCCGGCACGCCGGGCTCCAGCAGCGCCGCCGGCAGGTCCGTCAGCTCTTCGAGCAGGCGGGCCGATGCCGGCGGCAGCTCCACGGACGCCAGATACCGCCGCAGCGTGGCCAGGTCGCCGCGCAGCGCGTCCAACTGCCCGGCGGGCCCGGGGAAGTCCGGGACCGCCGGCCGCTCGGGCGGCGCGATCAGCACACCGGCGGCGTACAGCCCGCCGATCACGAACGGCCAGTAGGCGCCCGCCAGTCCGGTGAGGGCGAGGGCGAGCCCGCCGACGCCGAGCGCGCTGCCCGTCAGCTTCTTGCGCGACTCCAGCCGGCGCAGCACCCGGTCACTGGTAGCCACGGATCTCCTCGAACGCGCCGTCCAGCGAACCCGTCCGCGCGTCGAAGAGCCGACCGCCGGTGAGCTCGGCGATGTTCTCCAGCGCCGCGCGGTCGGAGTCGCCGAACAGGACGGTGAAGACCGGGGTGTCGCGCCGACCCTGCGGCAGCGAGCGGTAGAAGTCCTCGAAGTCCCGCGCGGACGCGCCCGTGGTGTTCTCCCCGTCCGTCATCAGGACCACGGAGGTGAACGCCCTCGACACATCGGCCCGACCGAGGTGCTCGTACGCCTCCCGCAGGCTGCTGTAGACGGCCGTGTCGCCGCCGGCGGTGAGGGCGGCCGCGTCCGAGCGGATGGCGCGCAGGGCGGCGTCCGGGTCGGCCGGGTCGACGGTGTGGGTGCGTACCCGCTTCACGGAGGAGCCGAACGGCATCAGCGTCACCTCCTCCCGGTCCCTGAAGTCCTCGGTCAGCTCCGTCAGGGCGGCCCGCAGCCGCTCCAGACGCTCCCCGCTCATGGACCCCGAGGTGTCCAGCACGTACACGGTCCGCGACGGGCGCCGCAGCCGGTTGTCGTAGGCGTCCAGCAGGCCGTCCGCGACCGAGCGGCTGCCGGGGAAGGGCAGCTCCCGCCGGACACCGGCCGCCAGCTCGCCCGCGGGCCGCACACCGGCGACGACGGGCCGCCGCAGGGTGCGCTCGGTGATCGCCCGCTGGGCCTCCGGGCTGCGCAGATACCCGGTCAGCTCCCGGCCGGCCGCGCGCCGCGCCTCGGACGCGGACGACAGCAGGGTGAACGGATAGTCGGCGGTCACCACCCCGTCCGTGGGCCGCACGACGGTGAGCCCCGCATCGCTGTCCCGGTTCATGGACAGCAGCACCGACTCGTAGTTGACGAGCGCGTCGACATCGCCCCGGCGGGTGTACGCGGAGGCCAGCCAGCCGGAGGAGCCGGAGGTCAGCCGCTGGCCGGCGAAGAACCCGGTCAGCTTCGGCGTCGCGGCGCGCACGTCCGCGTCGGTCAGCGCCGACTGCGCCCCGGAGAGCCCGGAGGCCACGGAGATCAGCGCGGAGAAACCGGAGTTGGAGCGGACCGGATCGGTCATCCCGTAGGTGAGCTCGCCGTCGGCGACCGCGCGGTGGATCTGCGTCCAGGTGACGTCCTCCGCGCGCCACCCGAGCCGCCGCACGGCCTCCGTCCGTACGCCGAAGGCGACGGGCGAGGCCATGATCGGCGTCTCCGAGCTGAGCCGCTGCTCGATCCCGGGCCGCAGCCGCAGATAGTCGTTCGACGACAGCCACACGGCGTCGTACGTCCCGTCGGCCTCGCCGGACGCGATCCGCTCGACGGCGTCGAGGGTGCCGCTCCAGGTGGTCCTGACCTCGATGCCGGTCGCCTTCCGGGCGGCCTCGAGGACGGGGCCCATGTCCTCGAGCTCGCTGGAGGCGAGAACGCGCAGTGTGGTGTCCGGCAGCGCGGTCCCGTCGTCCTCGCGTGAGCGGTCCTGCGGGCCACCGCCCGAGCAGCCGGCCAGCACGGCGACGACGGCGGCCAGGGCGGCGCCGAGCCGTCCCGCGCGCCGGGCCGCGGCCCTCATGCCGCACCGCCGTCGAGCGCGCCCGTCGCACGCGTGCGCTCCAGATGGGCGCTCGCGGTGCGCAGTTCCCCGGCCAGCGAGTCGACGGTCGCCGCCATGGACTCGGTCGCCCGCGCCCGGTAGGTGTCGATGGCGTCCAGCGTCTCGTGGATCTGCCGGAACGCCGTGCGCAGGGTCTCCACGCCCACCGCCGGGTCGGCGGCGATACGTGTCCCCACCGCCGCGTCGAGCTCCTCGGTGAGCACCGCGTACTCCTGGAGCTTGCCCATCGTCTCCCACAGCCGCGGGCGCTCGGTGTGCAGCGCGGCGTTGTCGCGGCGCAGTTCGTCCTGGCCGCCGCGGAGCGAGCCCACGATCCTGCTGAGGGCCGCCTGCGAGGTGGCGTACTCGGCGACGTGGTCGCGGAACCGGTTGCCGCCGGGCAGCCTGGACAGCAGCCGCCGGGCCCCCTTGCCCGGAGCGTCGCGCGGGTCCAGGTCCTCGACGGTGCGGCGCAGTTCGGCGAGTGCGGAGCCGACCCGGGCCTGGGCGTCCTCGCCGCCGGCCGCCGGCGAGCGGACGGCCCTGTCCAGCATCCGGTTGGACTGCTGGGCCGCGCCGCGCAGGTCGGCGGCGCCGAGCGACGCGATCTCGCCGAGGCGCCTCGCGAACTCGGGGGAGCGGGCGTCGAGTCCGGCGAAGGACTCGACGTACTCGGACGTCCGGCGCGCCGTCTCGGCGTGCATCGAGGGGTCGAGCGGCACAATCCCGGACGCCTGCTCGGCCCTGACCGGCGCGACCGGTTCCGGCGGGGCGAGGACGAACGTGTCCGAGGCGCTGTGCTGTGCGGTCATCCGGCATCCCCCTGGGACCGGGCCAGCCCGGCCATCGTGGTCAGCACGGCGGCGGTCGGCACGGGTGCCTGGCGCACGCCGGTGAGTTTCTGGTTGAGGTGGTCGGTGCGGTCGGCCGTCGCGGCGGTGAACTCGGCGGCCGCCCCCTGCGGCCGGAAACCGTGGCGGACGGCGAGTTGGCGCAACCGCGGGTCGGTGCGCAGCAGTTCGCCGACCGCGCGGCCCTCCTCGGTGAGCGGCACCAGCGTGTGGTCGCTGGAGACGGTGGTGTCCGGGTAGAGGACCACCAGGTCGCCCACGTCCTGCTGCTGTTGCAGCAGCAGCGAGGCCACCTGCGACTCGTACACGAGGACCAGCGGATTGCCGACCCCGCTGATGAAGTCGCGGAACGGCGCGTCGCTGCTGGTCTGCTGGGCGCCCTGCACCCTGATCAGCTTGCGCAGCAGCGGCGTCGTGCGCTTGATGCCGGCGTCGTCCGCGACGACCTTTCCGCCCTCCGCGACGTACGAGGCTGCGGCCAGGTAGAGCGCGCCCGAGTTGGAGGTGACCGGATCGGTGCTGGTGATGAACACGGTCCCGGACAGCTCGGCGTGCTCGGCGGACCCCTTGAGCTGCTGCCAGGTCCGGTCGTCGGCCGCGGCCTTCAGATACGGGTCCATGCGCAGCGTCCCGGTCGAGGCCCCGGTCAGCGTGGCGAGCCCGTTGTCCGCGAGCACCCGCGCGGCGGCGCTGTGCGCGACGACGACCAGCGGCGAGTAGAAGGGCCGGATCGGCCCGCCCGTGACCGCCGGGTCGGGCCGCAGCGCGTCCGCCGGCGCCTTGGACGACGGAAAGGCGAAGTCCTTGCCCCGCAGGGCCTGTTCGTCCATGGCCCAGGATCCGGACGTCTCCGTCCGCACGGTGAACCCATGGGTGGCGAGGGCCTCCACCACCGACGGGTCGGCGAAGAACTCGGCCTTCTCCGACCCGATGACTCCCTGCACGGTCTTCGTCGCCGTGCCCTGGTCCTGACCTTCGCGGCCTGCGACGACGGCGTATGCCACGCCGCCGATCAGCAGCACCGCCAGGACGATTCCCACGATGCGTCTCACAGGGGCAGCCTGCTCGCGGAAACCCACAATCCGGGCGGCGTCCGATGTACGGAAGGTGAATGGCCGATCCCGGTATGCAACCGGAACCGGCCATGTCCGCCGCGGCGCCGAGCCGGGCGGGCCGGCCCGCGCGTCTACGGGGTGTCGCTCTGGTGGCCCCGGTCCACGCGCCTCCCCGGCCCGTGAACCGGGGCGGTCAGGGGGCGCCGACCAGTTGCTGGTCCTTCAGCGCGGCGGTGTGCGCGTCCATCCGCTCGGCGGACAGGATCGCGGCGGCGGTGTCGGCGCGCGAGGCGGCGACGACCAGGGCGCGGCCGGCGAGTGCGTGGGCGCGCCGGTGCAGGGCTGCCGGGTCGGCGTCGCTGAGCCTCGCGTGACGGGCGGGCGGGGTGCCGCGCAGCCGGGAGACCTGCTCGGCGATGGCCTCGGCCGCCCGGTCCAGCCCGAGCTCGTCGGTCACGGCCAGCAGCGCGGCGAGATGGCCCGCGAGCTGGATGTCCAGCTCCTCCTCGCGGGTGCGGTGCGGGTACTGCGCCTCGTCGGCCATCGAGTGGACCGACTTGGTGCGGATCGGCTCGTACATGGGGATGGCCTCCTGCTCACGGTCAGGAGACCATCCTACATTGGATTCAGTCTAAAGTTGAGTCTGGTCAGGAAAGTGCCGGTGCCGGGCGGGGGGTATGGCTACGGCTGGCCGTATCCGTCGAGGAACGTGCCGATCCGCGTCACGGCGTCCGCCAGGTCCTTCGCCGTCGGCAGCGTCACGATCCGGAAGTGGTCGGGCTCCGGCCAGTTGAAGCCCGTGCCGTGCACGACCATGATCTTCTCGGCCCGCAGCAGGTCCAGCACCATCTGCCGGTCGTCCTTGATCTTGTAGACCTTGGGATCGAGCCGCGGGAAGAGATACAGCGCGCCCTTCGGCTTCACACACGTCACACCGGGGATCTGCGTCAGCAGGTCGTACGCCACGTCCCGCTGCTCCAGGATCCGCCCGCCCGGCAGCACCAGGTCCTCGATCGACTGCCGGCCGCCCAGCGCCGTGGCCACCGCGTGCTGCGAGGGCATGTTGGCGCACAGGCGCATGTTGGCCAGGATCGTCAGGCCCTCGATGTAGGAGGAGGCGTGCGCCTTGGGGCCGCAGACCGCCATCCAGCCGGAGCGGTAGCCGGCCACCCGGTAGTTCTTGGACAGCCCGTTGAAGGTGAGGACCATCAGGTCCGGGGCGATCGCGGCGGTGGGGGTGTGCGTGGCGCCGTCGTAGAGGATCTTGTCGTAGATCTCGTCCGAGCAGACCACCAGATTGTGACGGCGGGCGATCTCGGTGAGGCTGCGCAGCATCTCGTCGTCGTAGACGGCGCCGGTCGGATTGTTGGGGTTGATGATCACCATCGCCTTGGTGCGGTCGGTGATCTTGCGCTCGATGTCCGCCAGATCGGGCATCCAGTCGGACTGCTCGTCGCACCGGTAGTGCACGGCCGTGCCGCCGGACAGCGAGACCGACGCCGTCCACAACGGGTAGTCCGGGGCCGGCACGAGGACCTCGTCGCCGTCGTCGAGCAGCGCCTGCATCGACATCTGGATCAGCTCGGAGACGCCGTTGCCCAGATAGATGTCCTCGACGCCGAGCTCGATCCCCTTGGTCTGGTAGTGCTGCATCACCGCACGCCGAGCGGACAGCAGCCCCTTCGCGTCCCCGTAGCCGTGGGCGGTGCTGAGGTTGCGGAGGACGTCCTCGAGGATCTCCGGCGGGGACTCGAACCCGAAGGCGGCCGGATTGCCGGTGTTGAGCTTGAGGATGCGGTGACCTGCTGCCTCCAGCCGCATCGCCTCCTCGAGGACCGGGCCCCGGATTTCGTAACAGACGTTTGCGAGCTTCGTGGACTGGATCACCTGCATGTCCGTGAGCTTACGGGCGCGTCAGGATGATCGCTCCGTATTTCCGGCAGCCCGGGGCACAGTGCGAATGTCCGCTTTGTGCTTTCCGGGGTGGCGGTGCCCCCGCCCCTTCGAAACCGCAGCGAGGAGCACCCGCCGCCTGTGAAACCGGCGGCCGCGGACACGGGTGTTGCCCTCGTCACGTGCGGTACTGTTGCTCGCCCGAGCAGTGCTCCCGGTGGTCCGGGACGCTGCCTTCGTGACCGAGGAGGTGAGACCCATTCCCGCTACAGCAGGCTGGGCGCTCTCATCCGACAGCCGTACGGTCCACCGGCACAGGTGACCGCGAGGGCGCCCTCGTTGGTGCCCCGAAAGGCTTTCATGTCGGTCTCCGAGCTGTACCCGTCCCACTCCTCCGTCGTCTCCGCCCTGCGTTCGGCGGGCTGCGTCTTCGCGGAGGACGAGGCGGACCTCCTGGTCTCCGCCGCCCGCGACCACGGCGAACTCGCTGCCATGGTCGAGCGGCGCGTCATCGGCCTCCCGCTGGAACATGTCCTCGGCTGGGCCGAGTTCCACGGCCGCCGGGTGTCCGTCGACCCCGGCGTCTTCGTCCCCCGCCGCCGCAGCGAGTTCCTCGTCGACCGGGCCCTCGCGCTCGCCCCGCCCCGCCCCGTCGTCGTCGACCTGTGCTGCGGCTCCGGAGCCCTGGGCACGGCGGTGCTCCACGCCCTCGGGGCCGGTGAGCTGCACGCCGCCGACATCGAGCCGGCCGCCGTCCGCTGTGCCCGCCGCAATGTGGAGCCGGTCGGCGGCCGGGTGTACGAGGGCGACCTCTACGCACCGCTGCCCGGCCGGCTGGCCGGCCGCGTCGACGTGCTCATCGCCAACGCTCCGTACGTGCCGAGCGGCGAGATCGGGCTGCTCCCCCCGGAGGCACGCGACCACGAGCCGCTGGTCGCCCTGGACGGCGGCGGTGACGGGCTCGCCATCCAGCGGCGGGTGACCGCCCAGGCCCGGCGGTGGCTCGCGCCCGGCGGTGCGCTGCTCATCGAGACGAGCGAGCGGCAGGCCCCGCGAACCGTTGCCGCTTTCGCCGATCACGGTCTCCGCACCCGCATCACTGTTCACGACGAGTTGGACGCCACTGTGGTGATCGGGACCAGGCCCGAATAGCCGAGAAGGCGAACAGCGGAACGGCCCCGGGGAGCGATCGCTCCCCGGGGCCGTTCCGTCACCGCGCCCGAGGGGCGCCGCACGGAGTGTCAGCCGGTGATGGAGGTATTGCCGCTCACCGGGTTCAGCAGACCCAGCACGTTCAACGAGTTACCGGTGAGGTTCAGCGGAACGCTGACCGGCAGCTGGATGACATTGCCGGACAGGACACCCGCGGAACCGGTGGCAATGCCCTCGGCGCCCGCGTCGGCCATGGCGGGCGCGGCGCCGCCGAGCGCCACGACGAGACCGGCGGCAACGGCTGCAGCCTTTGTGTACTTCATTTTGATCCTTTCAGAAGGGGCGCTGTACGCGGTACGGCCTTCGTGTCGCGAAGCTGCATTTCAGCCATGCAGACATGCGCCTCCCCATAACTAGTAACGAATCGGTTCCCGCTGGGAAACCGCCGCGCGACTACCGGTTCGAAAAGTCACTCGTATGCATCGTGGTAACTGGTCGAACCGATGCGCGGAATCCGCAGAGGGAATCCCCGGTTCCGAGAGTCCCTTGCGGCACGAAGCTGCCGCCGTCCGCGACGCGGACGGCGGCAGCCCTTCGGCCCGGTGATCAGCGGGTGGAGGCGCCGTTCCCCGAGAGGACCGGGATGTCGCTGAGGATGTGCGACAGGGGCTCGTCGCCCTTGGCCTGGGTGGAGTTCTCGACGCACTGCTGGTTCTGCGGGGCCGACAGGACCGGGATGTCCTCGACGGCCACCGGAACGACGCCGACGAGGGAGCCGAGGTTGGCCTTGGCGGGCAGGCCGAGGCAGGGCTTGTTGAGCGAGCCCTGGATCAGGCTCATCTGCGGGCTCATGGTGCCGTAGGTGGCAGAGTTGCCGTATTGCTGCATGGCGCCGACCCCACTTGCGGTGGTGGTGCTCTGGTCGTCGCCGACAGCCAGAGCCTGCGGGGCCATCGCCGCGCCGGCGCCCACCATCGAAGCGGTGACCATGGCCGTCTTCAGAATCTTCTTGATCACTTACTTGTTCCTTTTCGTTTGAACGCGCGAACGCGGTGCAGTCTGGTCAACGGAACCCCGGGGGTTTGGTTTCGGCTGTTCACTCGAATGCCGCACGTCGCCGATGTGGCATTGGCGTGTTGTGTTCACCCGTTTTGGCGAATGTATTCTCCGCCCGGGGGCTGCTTTCCGTTGCGGCACAATAGGCGAATCAATCCGACCGAACGAGCGGTGAACTAAATATGACAATTATGTCTACCGGATATCTGTCCGCCGAGCAGGGAGGGAGGCGGCGGGCCGTCAGGGAACCCGGCCGGGACGCGGTCGGCGCGGGTCGGGCCTTCGCCTGGATGCTGGTGGCCACCGGTGCAGCAGGACTACTGGCGGCGTGGGTCCTCACGATCGACAAGTTCAAGCTGTTGGAGGACCCGGGCTTCACGCCGGGCTGCAGCCTCAACCCCGTGGTTTCGTGCGGCAACATCATGAAGAGCGAACAGGCGGCCGTCTTCGGCTTCCCCAACCCGATGCTGGGACTCGTCGCCTACAGCATGGTGATCGCGATCGGAGTGGCGCTGCTCGCGGGAGCGCGCTACCGGAGGTGGTTCTGGCTCGGCGTGAACGCCGGCACGGGGTGCGGCGTCGTCTTCTGTACTTGGCTGCAGCACCAGTCGCTGTACGAGATCAACGCGCTCTGCCTGTGGTGCTCGCTGGCGTGGGTCGCCACGATCATCATGCTCTGGTATGTGACCTCGCACAACGTCCGCAACGGCATCCTGCCCGCCCCGGCCGTGCTGCGAGGCTTCTTCGGCGAGTTCACCTGGGTGCTCCCCGTGCTGCACATCGGGATCATCGGCGTGCTGGTACTGACCCGCTGGTGGGATTTCTGGACCGGCTGATCCTTGCGTACGTGAGCGCCGACGCGCGCGTAACCCGGAGGACCGCGGCGAGCGCAACGATCGGCTGACGACCGCTGAGCAGGACGAACTGAGGCAACTTTGCCAAGAGGTCGCGCAGTTGAGGCGGGCGAACGAGATCCTCAAAGCTGCCTCGGTCTCTTGCCCAGGAGATCGACCGTCCCCGGACGAGGCCGAGCAGGCGATGGACCACCTGCGTCACAGAGGTCTCGGGGTCGAGTCCGTCTGCCGTGTGCTTCAGCTGTCGCCGTCGACGTACTTCGCCCGCAGGAAGCGGCCGAAGTCGGCCCGTCGGCTCCACGACGAGGAGCTGATGTGCAGGGCCCCTGGAAGGACGTCGACCAGGTCGAACGGACGATCTTCCAGTGGATCACCTGGTGTGCAACGACGAACGTCTCCACTTCGCACCCGACCACGTACCGACCGCCGAGTACGAACGCGTCTTCCGGCAGAGCCAGGAACAAGCACCCCAGTCCGCCCGAAACAAGATCACCGGACTCTACGAAACTCTGGGCAGCTCACAAAGGAGCCCCGACAGCCTCACGGCTCCGGGGCTCCTGCTCTGTGCGACAGGGGCTCGTCACCCTTGGCCCGGGTGGAGTTCTCGACGCACGTCGCGGCCCCCTCCGGCGGCTCTGTGTCACAGGGCCCGTACTGCTCGGCCGATCACGATGCGTCGCGGGCAGGGTGCGGATCAGCCGCCGAGCGAGAGACCGCCCAGCATGGGGGTGGCCGCGGCGGCAGTTTCCAGCACCTGCTCGGGTACTTTGCCCCTGACGTCGTTCAGGCCGGTGGCGACCTCGCCCGCCTGGCCGACGGCGGTCACGGCGTGGGTGCCGTCCTCCAACTGCGGGGCGGAGGAGACGACCTCGCCGAGACCGCCGTTCAGGCTCATGGGGGGCATGCCCGCCGAGTCGGCGGCGAACGCGGGAGCGGCCGCTCCCAGCGCTGCCGCGGAACCGGCAAGGATGACAGCGGCCCTCGAGTACTTCATGTTTCGTATTCCTCTCCCGGCGGTGTTCCCCGCCGTCGACAGGCGTAACGAGCCGTGCTCGTACGGGAAACCCTCTCGCTCTCGTGTCTGTCATGCGCAGGAAACGATGCAGTGGCTCGTTTCGCCGGGGCCACGGACGGCTTTCCCGCAGGTCGGCCACCGTCCAGGCGCCGCACTCCTCGCCGCCTTGCCGGGCGGGACGCTGTACTCCCTCGCTCGTCGACCGGTGGCATCAGGCGTTGTCCGGCCATGACCCGTCGGCGCCAGGGCGGTTGACCGTGGCCGGCAGCGGTCGGTGCCCGGGGTCGGACGGGGGCCACGCGATGTGCCGGTCGTGGAGCCAGCCCCGGCGCGGTGGTGGGGGAGTAGGGCGGACCTGCTGTTCCTCCACCGACGGGGGAGGGAACAGGACGAGCCGTGTCCACTCCCCGTCCGGCCGACCGGGCATGGTCCGGCCCGCGGCCGCCCACTCGCGTGTCAGCTGGTCGTAGATCGGGCTGCTGTCGGGTGGCGCTGCCGACGGTGCGGGATCCGTTCTCGTCTGCACACGCTGCCAACGAGCCGGTGCGATAGTCCTTGCCATGCCGCGGTCAACGCGCACGCGGTACCGGAGGTCACTGCCACGCGTGGGCGCTGGGGTACGGGAGGAACGGCCTTTCGAGCCCGTCGCCCAGCGCGGTGAGCCCGCCGCAGGTGTCGGCGACACTGCGACGCCGGCGGCAACCGCTTCGGCGAACATTTTCGGTTCGCCTTTCGCCGTACGGGCGTTGGTAGTCGGCGAGCACGGTGACTGCCGACGGGCGTTCGAGAGGCCACACGGCGCCTGCCCCGTACGGCCTGCACTGCACCGTCGGAACCGTCGAACGCCGCCGACCCCAGTGAGGGCCCGGACCGGAGCCCGTTCACCCGGGCAGGTGAACGGAGCAGTGGCCGAGAGGTGGCAGGGCACTAAGGTGCCGAGCCATGACCACTGCCAAACCCCCCAAAACGACCGTCGACCGAGCCGAGTTGGGTACCGTCGCCCTGCTCGGCTGGACCGGTGACCCGGCCCAGGGCCACGACACGCCGTATCTGATCGCATACTTCCTCGGTGACGGCACCGGCGGAGGCAAGGCGGCGGCCGCCGCCTCCCTGGCGATGATCGAAGAGCTCGGTCTCACCACGGGTGACGTCATGCACGACCACACCGGCGAAGGCGCCTCCCCGATCCAGCTGCTCGTCCAGGGTGGGCAGGCCGTCGTCAACATGAGCTATCTGAACGCCCAGTGCCGCGTCCCCGCCGAGTGGCTGGCAGCCGCCGAACGGCGGGGCCATGTGCACTTCATGATCTCCGGACGCGCGTGGCCGGAGGCGAAGCCCGGCGTACCCGTCACCGAGGAGACTCTGCAGGCACACCTCGGCGACGAGGACGCGCTCAACGCCACCGCCCACGTGCTGCTGCCGGTGTCCCAGCTCCGACGCTGACAGCGCTGACGGCCCCGTACGCAGCCGTCGGCTACGTCCGGTTCAGGTCGCAGGGGCCGGGAATCGCCGGCCGGCCCCCTCTTGTGCGGCCCGCACACCTACGGACTGCGGCCTCCTCTGCGTGGTGCAGGGGAGGCCGCAGCGTTCATCCGCCGTCCGGTGCTCAGGCGCCGTCGGAGATGGTGCACCCGTTGCCGAAGACCGGGTTGAGCAGCCCGACGACGTCCACCGTGTTGCCGCAGAGGTTGGCCGGCACGTGGACGGGAACCTGGGCGGCGTTGCCCGAGAGGACACCCGGGGAACCGGCGGCCGTACCGAGCGCTCCGGCGTCGGCGGCGGCCATGCCGGCACCGCCGACGAGGATGGCACCCGTGCCGGCGACGACGGCGGCGGCCTTCGCGATACGCGACATCAACTTCTCCTTGCAAGACGAAGAGGCGGCCGCAGGTGTTGCGGCCTTGACGTCCCGCTCAACGCGGAAACCGGACGCCGGTAACGGATCACCGCAAAGTCACACACCAACGATTTCCTCGACACCCTGCGCGGGAAGCGGTCGGACGGGACCGAGCAGGAACAACGTCGAGGGTTGCATCGACCGGCGGCGTGCAGGCCCTCGTCGCCGAGGACCCAGCAGTTCATGGCGAGCGTGGCCCTGAAAGTAGAAATGGGCAGCATCTCGGTCGCCGGGCCGTGGGCGTGTGCGGCACCGCGACAGAGGCCTCCGGACTTCGGAGGGCAGTCCAGGGGAGCGAGCGCGCTGGTCCTCCGTCAACCCCGTGCGTCGGCAACATGGTTGCGGGACGAGTAAGCGTCCTTCGGACGTAGCCGACAGTACATCGGGGGACTTGCGGACCTGGCCGCACGCCTGGGCCGGGTGAACTGGCCGTGGCCCCGGCCGATTTCACCGTAGGCTCATCGGATTGGCATTCGACCACGACCATATCGACCCCGAGCGATCACGATGCTGGATTATCAGCGGACGAATGAAACGAAATCTCGCCCAAGCACCTTGTGGTTTCCGGGGATTCGCGACATCGGCCTCTGCGAGCTGTGCTCTGATGCGTACGTTCGGGTGGTATGTGTGGCCCAAGTGCCCGACAACCGGGTGATGTCCTAACTGTCACCTCTAACTTTGGTGACAATGAAGGGGGTTCGGACTCCGGTTTCTTCGGCGCCGCTCTCAAAGCCTCATGTCAGCCACCTGGCATCGGCCGGATCCACGCCTTCCCACACCAACTCCATGAGATGTGACCAAGTGAAACGTAGTCGTTTGTGGACAGGGTTCGCCGTAATGGTGATGGTCGCCGTTGGGGTAACGGCATGGGCGGTTCTTTCCCAGCCGACCGCGAACCCGGAATCCGAGGGCAAGTCAGCGACCCACGCCGCTTCGGAGGCGCAGGCGCTTGTTCAGGCCGGCCTTGTGCAGTCGCAGTACCAGGACTTCTCTGGGGCGGCCCGCACCTTCAGGCGCGCTCTGGAGCTGGATCCGGACAACAAACTGGCCTGGTACAACCTGGGTGTCATCGCACAGCGTGACGGCAGGACGGCTGATGCCCGTGAGGCCTATGACAAGGCATTGAAGATCGATCCGACTTATGCGTCTGCCCTCTTCAATGAGGCAGTGCTGGTCGAGTCGAGCGATCCCGACCAGGCTGTCGCGCTCCTGAAGCGTGCTGTCGCCGCCGACCCGAAGGCATCCACGGCCTACCTGCGCCTCGGGCGGGTCCTGGCGAAGAAAGGTCGCGACGACGAGGCCGAGGACGCATTCCGTCGTGCCGTTGCGATCGATCCCGAGCTGCACTCTCTCGTTCCGGAATCCTTCCAGGATTCCGTAAGCCCATCACCGTCAACGAGTCAAGCAGGTGCCACCAGATGACGTCTACCGCGACACCGAGGTTCTCCGTCTTCACTCCGACCCACAGGCCGCGATTCCTCGATGAGTGCCTCGCGTCCCTGCAGGCGCAGACCTGCGCGGACTGGGAGTGGATCGTCCTGCTCAACAACGGCGCCCGGTGGCGGCCGGAGCGCCCCGATGAGCGTGTCCGCGTGGAGATCGCGGACGAAATCCACGGCGTCGGGGCGGCCAAGCGCAGGGCCTGTGAACTGGCGCGTGGTGAGATCCTCGTAGAACTCGACCACGACGATCTGCTGACGAAGGGGTGCCTGGCGGAACTCGCCGAGGCATTCGACGCTCATCCCGACGCTGTTTTCGTCTACAGCAACACCGCCCAGATCACCGAGGACGGTAAGCGCGACGAGACCCGCTTCAACGAGGCGCACGGCTGGCACTACGAAGATGTGGACGTCGACGGCCGGCGGCTGATGCAAGCAATGTCCATGGCTCCGACGCCGCACAACGTCTCGTACATCTGGTACGCGCCCAACCACGTGCGGGCGTTCCGCAAGGACGTCTACGAAAAGGTCGGCGGATACGACGCCACCCGTACGGTCCTCGACGACCAGGACCTGATGTGCCGCCTCTTCCAGGCCGGCGACTTCCACCACATCCCTCGCTGCCTGTACCTCCAGCGGATCCACCCCGCGAACACACAGCGCGATCCTGAGGTCAACGCGCACATCCAGCGTGAGACGGTCGCCCTTTACGACAAGTACGTCGAGGCCAACGCCCTGGCCTGGACCCAGCGCCGCGGACTGTACGCGCTGGACCTCGGCGCGGCCCACCGGAAGCCGCCCGGCTACCTGGGGGTGGACCAGTATCCGGGAGAGGGCGTCGACATCGTCGCGACCCTGCCGGGGAAGTTGGACCTGCCCGACAACTCCGTCGGTCTGATGCGGGCGGTGGACTTCCTGGAGCACGTACCCGCGAAGGTGCCGCTGATCAACGAGCTGTACCGGCTGCTGGCGCCCGGGGGCATGCTTCTCACCATGACCCCCAGCGCCGACGGCCGTGGCGCATACCAGGATCCGACGCACGTCGCCTTCTACAACGAGAACTCCTTCTGGTACTACACGGACAACCAGTACCGGACCTTCGTGCCCGAGATCCAGGCCCGGTTCCAGAATTCACGGCTGGTCACCTACTACCCGACCGACTGGCACTCCAAGAACAACATCTCCTACGTCGTGGCGAACCTCATCGCGGTGAAGGAGGGCGCCGCGCGGTGCGGCGGACCGCTGCGGGTCTGAGGCTGCCCCGGAATCTCGGCAAGGCGCCCGGCGGGCTGTCAGCTCCTGCCGGGCGCCTTCCTTCCGGACGGGGCGGGGCGCAGCAGCGAGCGGGATCGGTTGCTGTCACGACCTGCACGATGCGTCAGCACCACCGTCCCACCTGCTCACGCCAGGTGGGTCACCACTCATGGAGAGTCACCCACTCGCGATGCCCGGCAACCAGCGTCTGTCCGGCGGACGTTCTCAGCCCGGATCCCGTCCGAGTCTGCAATGACGTCGAAGCTGACCCCGTCGCCCGCCATCAGTCCACGGGCGCGACAGCACACCTGGATGGCAGACAACTGCACAACGGCGTCCGGCTCCCCGCCGTCCCTCACGATGACGCCGTACCCCTCGTCCGGGCCGAACCACTTCACAGTTCCCCTTGGCACGCCCTCAACCCCTTTCAAGCAGCCGGATGTGAACACAGGACTGCAGGTCAGAGCCTTGCGGTTCGCGTAGACCGGCGACATCCCCCATGCGAGCGAACGTGATTTGGGCCGGGAACCACGCGGCAGCTCGCCGGCGATGTCGACGCACCGTCATCGACACAAGGCAGTGGCCCCGCTTTCGGCGGGGCCACTGCGACGTGCGGGGCTTGAAGCCCGGATGGCGGGGGCGCGTGCTCTGGGTCCGTGGCGCCTCGGGATGCGGACGGTGCCACGAGGCCGAGGCCTCGTGGCACCGCCCACTCCTTCCCGGGATTCCTACGCGTCGTGGCAGACAGCGAAGGCGACGACCTCGCCGAGGGTGGCAGAGGCCTGCCATCCAGTGGCAGGGTCGCCGACCGGCGCACTCTGGGTGACGTTGACGGTCAGCCCGAACGCTTCGTACCCGCCGCCGGTGGCGACGTCGTCAGCGGGGCAGAGGGCAGTCGACTGCGGCCCCTGGACTCCGGTCACGACGAAGGTCTCGAGCTCCGTGGAGCCCTGCGCCCCCTGGAAGCCCTGCGGGCCCTGCGCACCCGGCGCACCCTGTGCACCCTGCGGGCCCTCCGCACCCGGCGTACCCGGCGCACCCTGGAAGCCCTGCGGGCCCTGCGGGCCCTCCTCGCCCGGCGTACCCGGCGCACCCTGGAAGCCCTGCGGGCCCTGCGGTCCTCGGTCGCCCTTCGTGCCTCGGTCGCCCTTAGGGCCACGGTCGCGGTCGGCACTGGCGCTGGTGGCGCCATTGGGGCCCGGCAGCCCCATGCTGTGCTGGGTGCCGGACCGCTGGATCGCGTCGGCGACGGCCGTTGTGCTCGGGACGACATTGAGCACAACGGCAAGGGTTCCCGCCGAAACCAGGGTTGCAGACTTCATGCGGGAACTTCGGATCGTTTTACGGCTCACAAGAGAACCTTCCTCGCGGAACTGGAGTGATCACACCGCAAGCGTGCCCACTTCTCAAGTGCGCTTGATTCGCCTGCGGGTCACGTCGCCCTCGGCTACGGACAGAACCATCCTTCACATCCGGCCACCGAATATTCACGAGTTGGCCCGTGTCGCGGATGAAGATCACCCGAGCGGCCGCGCAATTTCCCACGCACCGGCATGAAGACCAATGGAATTCCGAGTGAGGGCAGACGGGCCTTGGCGAGGAGTTCCGGATCCATGCGGCGGACATCGGTCCATTCCTTGTTCTCCTCGGCCAGGCCTGGCCGTCCATGCGGATGAGGGCAGTGCGGTCGGGGGAGAGTTCTGACGGCACTGGTTGCGGCGGTGACTTCTTGGTTCAGCCGTTCCATGGGTTGTGGGATCAGACATGGCACCACATCTCGCAGGGAGACGTTGGAATCCAACAGGTCGTGCTGGGCGACGTACAAGGGGCTGCGTCTTGCGCGACCGGCCTCCAGCGCGGCCAGGGCGGCGTCATCGGGCGTGGACCGCGCCTCGGCGTCGGACTGTTCGAAGACGGGTCCGCAGGAGGGTCGCGGGTCATGGCCGGGCCTGTCTCGGGACTGGTGAGCAGGTTGCGGGCGCAGTGGAGAGGCAGCGTTTCCCGGATGCGCCGGGCAGGGCGGCGCCGATCGGGTGCCCGTCATCGCGCCGCGGTGCGAATCCCAGCGAGGTTTCGGGGATCACACGGGAGCGGCCGGTCCTGCTCGTAGCAGTTCGTCTTGAAGCGATTCGCTTCCTCTCTGGCGCATGACGGCAGGTCGGGAGTCTTCCAGGAGTCCCAGCAGATAGTGGCCGTACCCGCTCTTGAGCAGCGGCCGGGCCAGTGCCTGGAGCCGGTCGTCGTCGATCAGGCCGGCCCGCCAGACCGCCTCCTCGATGCAGCCGATCTTGAAGCCCTGGCGCTCTTCGATCACCCGGACGAACTCCGAGGCCTGAACCATGGAGCTGAAGGTTCCGGTGTCCAGCCAGGCTGTGCCTCGGTCGAGCCGGGTGACGTGCAGCGCCCCGGAGTCAAGATAGGCGCGGTTGACGTCCGTGATCTCCAACTCGCCACGCGCACTGGGGCGCAGGCTTCGGGCGATGTCCACGACGTGGTTGTCATAGAAGTACAGTCCGGGCACGGCGTACCGGGACCTGGGCCTGGCCGGTTTCTCTTCGATGGACAGTGCTCGGCCCAGCTCGTCGAACTCCACCACGCCGTAGGCCTCGGGGTTGGCGACCTGGTAGGCGAATACCCTGCCGCCCTTCATGTCGCCCCGGTTGGCCAGCTGTGTGCCGAGGCCGCTGCCGTGGAAGATGTTGTCGCCCAGGATCAGGGCGACCGACTCGCCTTCGATGAAGTCGGCACCCAGCACGAAGGCTTGGGCGATGCCCGCCGGGCGCTCCTGCGTGGCGTATTCCAGCCGCAGCCCCAGTTGACCGCCGTCGCCGAGCAACTGACGGAACTGGTACTGATCCTCGGAGGTGGTGATGATCAGAATTTCCCTGATCCCCGCCATCACCAGCGTGGAAAGCGGGTAATAGACCATGGGCTTGTCGAAGACCGGCAGCAATTGTTTGGATACAGCCCGCGTCAATGGCCACAGTCGCGAGCCGGTGCCGCCGGCCAGCAGAATTCCTCGCATGGCGTCACCATAGACGAACTGCCTCTGAATCGGGCGGCACTGGCGCGGCGCGCAGTGGTGTGTGCAGGCGTGAGCCCGGCGAGAAATCATTTCCGAGCGGGGGACGGCTGTGCTGAATACGCGTACTCGGTTTGACTGCGTCGCTTGGCCCTGACGCGGTCGATCTGTGTACGCCACGATGGAGTGCGCCTACGCCAGGAGAGGCGCTTAGGCAGCGGACACTCCGGGACGGTCCCGACCAGCAGCACGGCTCCAGCCTGCGACATCACCGCGCGCGAGACCATGTGGAGGGCGTGCGGCGTACGGACCGGCCTGCGAGCACGTCCGTGCGGGCCCCGTCCTCGATGACGAACCGGCCGTCGATCAGCACGTACGGAATGCCGGCCGGCAGTCTGCGCGGCTCCTCGAAGGTCGAGCCCGCCGCCACCGTCCCGGGGTCGAACAGCACCAGGTCCGCGCGGTACCCCTCGCGGACCATCCCGCGGTCGGGCAGCCGCAGCCGGGCGGCCGGCCGCGAGGTCAGATGCGCCACGGTCTCCTCCAGCGACAGGATGCCCAGCTCGCGCGCGTACCTGCCCAGGTACTGCGGGAACGTTCCGTACGCCCGCGGATGCGGCTTGTCGCCCTGGAGGATGCCGTCGCTGCCGCCGGTGTGGACCCGGTGGCGCATGATCTGCCGCACGTTCTCCTCATGGCCGACGTGCTGGAGGATCGTCGAACCGAGCCGGTCCTCGATCAGCAGCCGCCGCGCCGTCGCCCACGGCGCCTCGCCGCGTTCGTCGGCCGTCTGCCGGACCGTCCGGCCGACGTGGCCGGCCAGGGCCGGGTCGCTCACGCCGGAGATCTCGACGGTCTCCCACTCGATCGGCACACCGTGGCAGCCGTCGGAGCCGGTCACCTCCAGGTGGTGCCGGATCCGCTCCGCCGTCTCCTCGTCGCGCAGCCGCGCCAGCACCGCGTCCGGCCCGCCCTCGCCCGCCCAGCTCGGCAGCATCGCCACGAGCGTGGTGCAGCCCGGGGTGTACGGGTACGTGTCGAGACTGATGTCCGCGCCGCCGTCCAGCGCCGCGTCCAGCAGCGCGAGCAGTTCGGGCGCCCTGCCCCTGTTCACACCGAAGTTCATGGTGGCGTGCGCGAGATGCAGGGCGCAGCCGGCCTCGCGGGCCAGGTCCACCATCTCCGCGTACGCCCGGAGCGCGCCGGCGCCGTACGAACGGTGATGGGGGCAGTAGTAGCCGTCGTACGCCGCGACGACGCGGCACAGTTCGGCGAGCTCGGAGTCCTTCGCGTACATGCCCGGCGTGTACGTCAGCCCTGACGACATGCCGACCGCGCCCTGTGCCATGCCCTCGGCGACCAGTCGCCTCATCCGGGCCAGCTCGGCGTCGGTGGGCGGCCGGTCCTCCCAGCCCATGGCGTACATCCGGACGGTGCCCTGCGGGATGAGATACGCGGCGTTGACGGCGATGCCCCGGCCGCCGAAGTTCGTGTCGAGCCGGTCCAGGTACTCCCCGACCGTGCGCCAGTCGAAGTCGATGTCCGACCCGTCGCCGTTCCACCCCGTGACGGCCTGCCGTACGGCGGCGAGCGTCGTGTCGTCGACGGGCGCGTACGACAGCCCGTCCTGCCCGAGCACTTCGAGCGTCACGCCCTGCGCGGCCTTGGCGGAGTGGTCCGGGTCGCGGAGGAGGGCGAGATCGGAGTGGGCGTGCATGTCGATGAAGCCGGGGGAGAGGACGAGGCCGTGCGCGTCGAGCGTCCGGCGGCCCGCGAGGGGCGGGCCGTCGCGTCGTATCTCGGCGACCCGGCCGGCCTGGACGCCGACGTCGGCGCGGTAGGAGGGGGCGCCGGTGCCGTCGATGACGCGGGCGTCGCGGATGACGAGGTCCATGGGGGGCGCGCCTTTCGGGGGCGGGGCGGGGCGTTGCGGGTGCGGGTGGGTGGCGCCTGCGGCGGACGTGTTCCCCTACCCTCCCCCTGGGCCTGGCGGCCGCGGGGGGACCCCCACCTTCCCGTAACCGGGCTCTGCCCGGACCCGCGCCTCAAACGCCGGCGGGGCTGGAGCTTGCCGGTCTCGTCGGGGCTCCGCCCCGAACCCCGCGCCGCAAACTCCCCCTACGGCCTGGCGGCCGTGGGAGGTGCCCCCGGCGGGGCTGATTTCGCGGAGCGAAATCCAGCCCGGCCGGTGATTGAGGGGACGGCCGAAGGCCGTACGGGGTCCGGAGCCTGCCCGCCACGCGGCGGAGCCGCAAATCGGTACAGCGGGAAGGGGCGGGGTGGGGAACACGACCCCCGCGGTCAGAAGAACGTGCGGACGAAGTCCGCCACCGTCCCGTCGCCCTCCACCACCGGAATCAGCTGCCATTTGTCGAACGACGTGCACGGATGCGACAACCCCAGCCCCACCCAGTCGCCGACCTCCAGCTCCGCGCCAGGTTCCGTCCGGAGCCAGCCGTGCTGGTCGGAGAGGCCGGTCACCGTGATGCCGTCGGCGGGGCGGGTGGCGCCCGTGCGGGCGGAGCGGACGACCTGGGCCTCGGGGAGGTCGAGGTCGTACGCGGCGTCCCGCTTGCCCGCGTTGACGAAGGCCTGCTCGGCGGTGGGGCGTGAGACGACCTGCGCCCACAGCCGGAACGCCGGCTGGAGCGTGCCCTCCCGCGGGACCCGGTTGAAGGGGGTGAGGTGCCGGTAGTGGCCGTCGTCGTGCGAGACGTACGCGCCGGAGCGGAGGAGCTTGAGGACCGGCGCGGAGAGTTCGGGGACGTCCTCGAAGACCTCGGCGACCGCGTCGAACCACGCGCTGCCGCCCGCGCTGATCACGATCTCGTCCGTGTCGTCGAAGCGTCCGGCCTTGTCGAGGTCCGCGGCCAGTGCGACGAGCCGGCGCAGCCAGTCGCGTACGCGATCGCCGTCGGCCTGCGGGACCTCGCCCTCGTAACCCGCGACGCCGACCAGGCGCAGCGTCGCCGTCCGGGCGGCCGCGGCGGCGACGGCCGCGCAGTCGGCCTCCGTACGGGCCCCGGTGCGGGCGCCGTCCCCCGCGCCGAGTTCGACGACGACGTCCAGCGGGCGGGACACTCCGCGCAGGGCCTCGTCCATCAGCTCGACGCCGCGGACGGAGTCGACGTAGCAGATGAGCCGGAACTCCGGGTCGGCGTCGAGCTCTTGGGCGATCCAGCGCAGCGCGGCCGCGTCGACGACCTCGTTGGCGAGGAAGATCCGCCGGATCCCGTAGGCGCGGTAGACGCGCATCTGGTGGGGGACGGCGGCGGTGATGCCCCAGGCGCCGTGCTCCAGTTGGCGCGCGAACAGCTGCGGCGACATCGACGTCTTGCCGTGCGGCGCGAAGGCGAGGCCGTGGCGCCGCGAGTACGTCTCGAGCAGGGCCAGGTTGTGTTCGAGAGACTCGGCGGACAGGGCCAGTACGGGCGTGGTGAAGCCGCCGGTGAAGAGATTGCGCCGGGAGGCCGCGAGCTCGCCGACGGTGAGGCCGGCCGCGTCGGGCGGGAGCGCCTTGAAGCGGTGGTCGACCGGTTCGTCGGCGAGCCGTGCGACGGCGTTGTCGGCTGCCATGGAAGCCCTCCTCTACGGCGTTGCAATCTATGCAACACCCATTGCGTATATCGCTCACCGCTGTCTAACATCCGAGCCGACGGGGGTCAATGGGCCCGGCGGCCGACCAGCGAGGAGCCTGACGCGATCATGACCGCGAGCGTGTACGGGCCCGTGGACGTCGTCTGCCTCGGCGAGTCCATGGTGACGTTCCTGCCCACCCGGGCGGGGCGCCTCGCCGACGTGCCGTCGTTCGTGCGCGGCATCGGCGGCGCGGAGTCCAACGTGGCCTGCGCGCTCGCGGCCGCGGGTCACCGCACCCGCTGGGTGGGCCGGGTCGGCGCGGACGGCTTCGGCGAGCACCTGGTGGAGGCCATCGGCGCGTACGGGGTCGACACGTCGGCGGTGGCCCGTGACCCGTCGCGCCCGACGGGCGTCTACTTCCGCACCTCGACCGACCGCGCGGCGGACGGACACGAGGTCCTCTACTACCGCGCCGGTTCCGCGGCCTCGGCGATGGCCCCGGCGACCGTGCCGTACGACGCGCTGTGGTCCGGCCGGATGCTGCACGTCTCCGGCATCACGGCCGCCCTGTCCCCGGACTGCCTCGCCCTGATGCGCGACCTGACGGCCCCGCGCGAGGACCGCCCCCTGCTCTCGTTCGACGTGAACCACCGCCCCGCCCTGTGGCGCGACCCCCGGGACGCCCGGGTCCTGCTGGACCTGGCGCGCGGGGCGGACGTCGTCTTCGTCGGCGAGGACGAGGCGGAGGAGGCATGGGGCCTGCGGGGCCCGGCCGCGATCCGGACGGCACTGCCGGACCCTGCGGTCCTGGTGGTGAAACGGGGCGCGGCGGGCGCGGTGTCGTTCACCCGGGGGGTGTTCCCCTCCCCGCCCCTTCCCGCTGTACCGGATGTGCGGCTCCGCCGCGTGGGGGGACAAGCCCCGGACCCCTTACCGCGCTTCGCGCGGTGTCCTCAAACGCCGGACGGGCTGATTTCGCGCAGCGGCCCCGCGCCCGCGTCGCCCGCCGCCACCGACACCGTCGTCCACGCCCCCGCCCCCCGCGTCACCGTCACCGCCCCCGTCGGCGCCGGTGACGCCTTCGCCGCCGGCTTCCTGGCCGCGACGCTGCGCGGGCTGGACGCGCGGGAGCGGCTGCGGCACGGGCATCTGTGGGCCGCCGCCGCCCTCGCCGTCCCCGGCGACCTCGCGGCGCCGCCCGCCGCCGCGCACGCCGACCGGCTCGTCGCCCTGGACGACGACGCCTGGGGGAGACTGCACCTCGGCCCCGGGTGGCCGGGGGACGACCAGGAGGTACGTACGTCATGAGCCAGACCGTCGACCGTGCGCTGAGCATCCTGCCGCTGCTCGCGGAGGGGCCGGCCGACCTCGGACAGGTCGCCGGCCGTCTCGGTGTCCACAAGTCCACCGCGCTGCGGCTGCTGCGCACCCTCCACGAGCACGGTCTCGTCTACCGCCAGCAGGACCAGCGCTACCGCCTCGGCGCCCGGCTGTTCGCGCTGGCGCAGGAGGCCGTCGAGAACCTCGACGTACGCGAGATCGCCCACCCCCATCTCGTCGCCCTCAACGAGGAGACCGGGCACACCGTCCATCTCGCCGTGTACGAGGAGAGCGAGGTGCTCTACATCGACAAGGTCGAGAGCCGCTACCCGGTGCGGATGTACTCCCGTATCGGCAAGCCCGTCGCGATCACCGTCGCGGCCGTGGCGAAGCTGCTGCTCGCCGATCTGCCGGAGGCCGAGCGGCGGGCACTCGCCGAGATGCTCGACTTCCCCATGTACACGTCCCGTTCGATCCCGAACGCCGCCGCCTTCCTCGAGGAACTGGCGACCGTGCGCGAACAGGGCTGGGCCACCGACCTGGGTGGCCACGAGGAGTCCATCAACTGCATCGGGGCCCCGGTCCGCGGTGCGGACGGCCGGGTCGTCGCCGCCATGTCGGTGTCCGCGCCGAACGTCGTCGTCACGGCCGACGAACTTCTCACCCTCCTCCCGCTGGTGCGCCGCACGGCCGACGCCGTCACCCGGGAGTACTCCGGACAGACACCCCGACAGGAAGCGCGCGCATGACCGAGAAGACCGCCCTCACTCCGAGCACCCACACCGCACCGCCCGCCCGGTTCTCCCACGGGGTCCGCAAGGGCAACATCCTCCAGGTCGCCGGACAGGTCGGCTTCCTGCCCGCCGTGGAGGGACAGGCGCCCACCCCGGCCGGCCCGACGCTGCGTGAGCAGACCCTCCAGACCCTCGCCAACGTCAAGGCGATCATCGAGGAGGGCGGCGCGAGCTGGGACGACGTGATGATGATCCGCGTCTACCTGACGGACACGGCCCACTTCGCCGAGATGAACGAGATCTACAACGAGTACTTCGCCGGTCTGACGGTGGCCCCGGCCGCCCGTACGACGGTGTACGTCGGCCTTCCGGCCGGTCTGCTCATCGAGATCGACGCCCTGGCGGTCCTGGACTGACCGCCGCACCGCACCGCCGCCCGCGCACAGGCGCCGGGCGGCGGTGCGGGGTCAGCCGAGGCAGAGGACGAGAAGGCAGACCTGGGTGGGCGAGGTGGTCGCCGTCTGCTCCGGAGGAGCCTGGGGGGCCTGGGGCTCGTCCGGCGCGGGAGCGGACGCGGCGGGCGGCTCCGCGGGGGCGGCCGGCGCCGTCGTGGCGGGTTGTGCGGCGGGGGCCTTCGGCGGCTTGGGCGCGTCGGGCGCGGCGGACGCCGTGCGCGCCGGACGGGTGGGAGCCGGCGCGGCCGTGGCAGGAGCCGCGGTCCGCTGTCGCGGGGCGGCCGGCGCCGTCGCGGACGGGGCCGCCTCCCGCGCCGGACGGGACGCGCGCTCCGCCGGCCGCGCCGACGCCGTGGTGGGCCGGTGCGCCACGGCGGCGTCCCGGAGCGCCGTGTCCGGTGCGGCGGCCGCGTCGGCGTTGCCCCTGCCGGAGTCCGTCGGCAGCGCGGCGACCGTCAGCGCGCCGCCGACGAGCGCGATCACCGTACCGGCGGCGGCCCGGCGCTTGTTCTTCTTCCAGCGGGCCAGCTGCCGCCGCCGGGCCGCCCGGCCCTCACCGCTCGGTCCGGCCGGCGTGGGCGCCAGGGCGGGAGCGGTCGGCGGGGCGGCCGGCGCCTCCTCGAAGTCGTACGGCTCCGCCGCCGGGGCCGTCGCCGCGGACAGCACGGGCGGCGGGGCTATGTCCGGTGCGTAGGCGCCGCAACCGGGGCACACCAGGGCCCCGTTGAGGTGGCGCCGGCAGGTGGAGCAGTAGTCCATGGTCTTCTTCCTGTGCTGACTGCGCCGCCGTGCGGGCCCTGGCGTCGGCGACCGATTTCACGTTTTGCGTGCCGGGCCGGTCGGCGAGCAACGCTAACGGCGGGTCCCGCAGGCGGTGCGCAGTCCCTGTGACGCTTTTGGAAAGATTGGCGGCGGGCCCCTCGCGAGGACCCGCCGCACGACGGCGCCGACGCTCCGGCCGGGGCCGGGCCGGCCTAGGTCAGGAGCAGTACTGCTGTTCCTTTCCGATGGACCGGTACATGCAGTCCGAGTTCTCCAGCAGTTGGAGTACCGCGTCGCGGTTGCGGGCGGTCTCGCGCTCGATCACCTCGTCGGGCGGGTAGAAGCCGCCGCCGCCCCAGCCGGACGGGTACATCTCGAAGGTGTAGCCGAAGATCCGCTGGTCTCCCCACAGCCAGTCGTCGATCGACCCGTCGGTGATGTAGAGATCGCTCGACTGCTCGGCCGTGTATCCGTTGCTCGCGCCCATCTTCCTCCCGACGGCGGCGAAGGCGTCCCGGTCGTCCTGGGTCATACCGGGCGCGGTGTCGGAGTAGGTCCAGCCGTACGGCCAGAGCACCAGCTCGCTGTAGGTGTGGAAGTCGATGCCCGTGGCGATCTGCTGCTTCCCGCCGACGACGCGGCTGCGGACGAAGTCGGCGACCACCTTCACCTCGGGCGCGGACTCGGCGGCCCGGCCGCGGTACGTGTCGGAGCTCGCGGAGCCGGAGGAGCCGCCGCAGCAGCCCCACTTGTAGTCCCAGTTGCGGTTCATGTCGGTGCCGACGTACGACGAGCCGGAGTTGGGCTGCCGGTTCTTGCGCCAGCTGCGGTAGCGGCCGGTGGCGATGTCGTACTCGCCGCCGTCCGGGTTGAGGTCCGGGATGATCCAGATCTCGCGGCCGTTCACGGCGTCGGTGATCCGCCGGTCGCTGCCGTAGTCCTCGCCGAACTCGCGCAGCAGATACAGCGCCATCTCGACGGTGAGGTGCTCGCGGGCGTGCTGGTGGTGGGTGAAGAGGACCTCGGGCTCGTTCTCGTCGGCCGCCACGTTGTCGCTGATCTTGACGGCGACGATGTCGCGGCCCTGGTAGCTCTTGCCGATGACGCGCTTGCTCATGATGTTCGGGTACTGCGCCACACGCTGGTTGATCTCCGCCGTCATCTCGGCGTAGTTGTGGTAGCGGGAGTCGGCCGACGGGAAGTCGAACGGCTTCACGTCCGCCGCCGCGGTGCGCAGGGGCGGCGCGGGCAGCGCCTCCAGCGTGTGCCCGAGGGCGCGCAGACGCCTGGCCTGCGCGGCGTCGGCGCTGACGACGACCGTGTGGTCGTCGGCCTCGTCGATCGACACACCGGTGCGGGCGATGGCGGTCCGGTCGGCGACGGTGTCGGGTCCGTGGATCAGGTACTGCCTGGTCTGCTGTTTCTCCTCGGCGGCGGCCGGGGCCGGGGCGGTCCGGTCCGGCGGGGGCGAGGCGCTGGCGCTGATGGGCGCCGCCACGGCGAGCGCGAGGACGGCCGCGAGGGTGGCGGCCTTCCCGCGGTTCGCCCGGATGCGAAGTCGCATGCTGTCTCCTGGGTGGGGAGTTGTGGGGGGTGCTCAGGTGCGACGTACGTGCGGGTGGTCGTGCAATCGTGACTAAATGACATGGTCAGGTCAAGGTGCTGGCCGGTCATTCGGGCCATACTGTGGCCCGTGGAGCGCATCGGCGGGTACCTGGTGGAACGTTGCCTGGGCGAGGGCGGCATGGGCACGGTGCACCTGGCCCGTTCGCGTGGCGGTCGCCCGGTCGCGGTGAAGGTCGCACGACCGGAACTGGCCGCCGACCCCTCCTTCCGTGAACGCTTCCGCGCGGAGGTCGCGGCGGCCCGCAAGGTCGGCGGCTTCCACACGGCGCCCGTGGTCGACGCCGACCCGGACGCGGACCCGCCCTGGCTGGCCACCGCCTACATACCCGGCCCGAC
This sequence comes from Streptomyces sp. NPDC002835, assembly GCF_053591995.1. Classification (NCBI taxonomy): domain Bacteria; kingdom Bacillati; phylum Actinomycetota; class Actinomycetes; order Kitasatosporales; family Streptomycetaceae; genus Streptomyces; species Streptomyces sp. NPDC002835. The sequence goes on from NZ_JBSFUW010000004.1 coordinate 80,100, forward strand.
CCTCGCCGACCTGATCACCACTCAGGGCGCCATGGACGAGCCGTCGTTGCGCACCCTGGGAGCCGCGCTGGCGGAGGCGCTGATCGCCGTCCACGCCTGCGGCCTGGTCCACCGCGATCTCAAGCCGGGCAACATCATCATGGCCGAGGACGGACCGCGGGTCCTCGACTTCGGCATCGCCCGCGCCGTGGAGTCCACCCGGCTCACGGCGACGGGAACGGCGTTCGGCACTCCCGGTTACCTCGCGCCGGAGCAGGCGCTCGGCGAAGAGGTGACCGGCGCGGCGGACGTCTTCGCGCTCGGCGCGGTGCTGGTGGCGGCCGCGGGCGGCAGGGCCTTCGGCGGGGGAACACCGATGGGGCTCATGTACCGCTCGGTCCACGAGCCGGCGGACGTGTCCGCGGTGCCGGCGGGGCTGCGGGAGACGGCGACCGCCTGCCTGGCCAAGTCCCCCGGAGAGCGCCCCGGCCCGGCGGCGCTGCTGGACGCGCTCGCGCCGCTGCACGCGGCGACGGCCGCCGCCGAGCCGGAGGACCGGGTGCCGACCGCGTACGCGGCGGCCGTCAGGAATCCCGCGCCCGCGTCACCCGCACCGCCGTCACCCGCGACACCGCCCTCTGCGCCGCCGTCTTACGCCCGGCCCGTGCCGCCGCCCGCCGACGCGGAGCCCGCGCCGGCCGACGCCGTGCCGCTGTCCGCCGGGGCCGTTCCCTCGCCCGCCGACGCCGAACCGCCGTCACCCGTGCCCGTCTTCCACGTCGCCGACCGGTTCGGGTCCGTCACGGCCGACGAGGCCGGGATCCTGCTGGCCGTGGACGACGCGGAGGCCGAGTTCGGCTGGGACGAGGTCGGCCAGGTCGAGTACGCGGCCAACCCCCGCGGCACCCGGTTCGAGATCACCGTGACCCTCTACGACGGCAAGGCGTACCGCTCCCGCGTGTACCTGAGCCGGTCCGCCGGACTGCACGAGCTGACCGGACAGCTCGACCGGATCCTGTCCCACTGCTTCCCCGCCCCCGCCGACCGCGACGGACGCTGACCCTCTTGCGCGATCACCCGCGCACCGCTTTGGTGACACGGGTCACAGGTGGGACGAGTGGGAAGGCGGCATGCCATGGCAGGCACCACCGAGCACAGCCCGGACGGGGCGCTCTCCGTACCGCGCAAGTCCAGTTGGAAGTACATCGGGCCCGGGATCGTCGTGGCGGCGACCGGGGTCGGTGCCGGGGACCTGGTCGCGACCCTCGTCGCGGGCAGCAAGTTCGGATACACCCTGATGTGGGCGGCGGTCATCGGCTGCGTCGTCAAGATCTCGCTCGCCGAGGCCTGCGGACGCTGGCATCTGGCGACCGGTCGCACCCTCTTCGAGGGCTGGCGCTCGCTCGGGAAGTGGACCGGCGTCTACTTCGCGATCTACGTCGTCGTCTGGGGGTTCGTCTACGGCGCGACCGCGATGTCCTCCAGTGCCCTGCCGATCGTGGCCCTCTGGCCCGACGGGCCCGACCTCAAGGTCTGGGCCGTGATCACCGGCCTGATCGGCCTGGTCTTCGTCTGGTTCAACCGGTACGCCGTCTTCGAGAAGGTCATGACGGTGCTCGTCGGCGTGATGTTCGTCGTCGTCGTGTACGTCGCGATCCGCGTCTCGCCCGACATCGGCGCGTCCTTCGCGGGCCTCGTGCCGGTGCTGCCGGACGGGTCGCTGCTCTACACGCTCGGTCTCGTCGGCGGCGTCGGCGGCACCATCACCATGGCGGCGTACGGCTACTGGGTGAACGCCAAGGGCTGGACCAACACCGGCTGGATGAAGGTCATGCGCCTCGACAACCGGGTCGCCTACCTCACCACCGGCATCTTCGTCGTCGCGATGCTGATCGTCGGCGCCGAGCTGCTGCACGCCTCGAACATCGCGCTCACCTCGGGCGACCGGGGCCTGATCGACCTGGGCGCCGTCCTCGAGGACAAGTACGGCGCGACGACGGCCAAGCTGTTCCTGATCGGCTTCCTCGCCACCTCGTTCTCGTCGCTGATCGGCGTGTGGCACGGCGTGAGCCTGATGTTCGCCGACTTCGTCGAGCGGCTGCAGCGCGACCGCAAGGGCGTGCCGGCGGACGAGGGCACGGTCGAGGAGGTGGCGGCCGGCAAGAAGGAGCACTCGCTGCCCTTCCGCGCGTATCTGCTCTGGCTGACGTTCCCGCCGATGGCGCTGCTCTTCCTGGACCGGCCCTTCGGGCTGGTCATCGCCTACGGCGTGCTGGGGGCGTTCTTCATGCCGTTCCTGGCGCTCACCCTGGTCTGGCTGCTCAACTCCTCGCGCACCCCGCCGGAGTGGCGCAACGGTCCGCTGAGCAATGTGATGCTCTCGGCGGCGGGGCTGCTCTTCGTCGTGCTGTGCGTGCAGCAGGTGCGCGAACTGCCCTGGTAGCCCGGTACACCCCGGAACGGCCCACGGGCCGGGCCTGCGCCGGCGGGGGAGCGGCGGCGCGGGCCCGGCCCAGGGGGTCGGGGGTGGCGTTCGGGGCAGGCGTGGTGGCTACGGCAGGTTGTGGACGTGCGGTCCCACCGCGTTCGACCAGGCGTTGCCGGCCGTCGCGTCCCAGTTGGTGGACCAGGTCATGGCGCCCCGCAGGCCCGGGTAGGTCTTCGAGGGCTTGAAGGAGCCGCAGTTCGTGCCGCGGGTCAGGCAGTCCAGTGCGTTGTTCACGATGGTCGGGCTGACGTAACCGCTGCCCGCGCCGCGGGTGGAGGCGGGGACGCCGAGGCCGACCTGCGACGGGGCCAGGCCGCCTTCGAGCTGGATGCAGGCGAGCGCGGTCAGGAAGTCGACCGAGCCCTGCGAGTACACCTTGCCGTCGCAGCCGAGCATCGAACCGCTGTTGTAGTACTGCATGTTGACGACGGTGAGGATGTCCTTCACGGCCAGCGCCGTCTTGAAGTACTCCGTGCCCGTGTTCTGCATGTCGATCGTCTGCGGCGCCATCGTCAGCACCATCGACGAGCCCGCCTTCTGCGACAGCTGGCGCAGCGCCTTCGTCAGATACGTCGAGTTGATGCCGTGCTCCAGGTCGATGTCGACACCGCTGAAGCCGTACTCCTGCATCAGCGCGTAGGCGCTGTTCGCGAAGGCCGTGGCGGATGCGTCACTGTTGATGGTGACGTTGCCCTTCTCGCCGCCCACCGAGATGATCACGGACTTGCCTGCGGCCTTCTTCGCGGCGATGTCGGCCTTGAAGTCGGCGACGGAGGCGTATCCGACGGCCGGGTCGAGGTTGAAGACGATCTGGCCGGGCGTGGCCGTCGAGTCGGCGAACGACACGGCGATGATGTCGTACTGCGCCTGCACGTCCCGCAGCTTCTGCACGGTGGCGCCGTTGTCGAAGTTCTGCCAGTAGCCGGTCAGCGCGTGCCGGGGCACCGACGGATTCGGGTCCGGCTCACCGCCGCCCGCGCTGGTGCGGCCGGTCACGGCCGCCGACTTGGCCGACTCGCCCGCCGCGTTCGTGGCGGTGACCTGGAACCGGTAGGCGGTGTCCGCGCTCAGGCCCGTCACCGTCGCCGAGGTGCCGGAGGACGACTGGACCTTGGCGCCGTCGCGGTAGACGTTGTAGCCGGTCGCGCCGGAGACCGGGCCCCAGCTCAGGGCCACGGAGAAGGACGTCACGGCGCCGACCGAGGGCGCGCCGGGCGCCGCGGGGACCACCGGGTCCGGGTCGGTGCCACCACCGCCGTCGGGGCCGAAGACGCTGATGTCGTCGGCGTGGTAGGCGGGCTGCCCGTACCAGCCGTGCGTGTAGACGGTCACCGAGGTGGTGTTCGCGCCGGTGGTGAACGAGGTGGTGAGCTTCGTCCAACTGCTGCCACCGGGTGTCCAGGTGGACACGTCGGTCGTCCCGGTGCCGCTCGCGCCCAGGTAGACGTAGCTGCCCTGGACCCATGCGCTCAGCGAGTACGTCGAGTTCGGCTTCACCGCCACGGACTGGGAGCACTTGGCGTTGTCCTGGCCGGCAGGCGTGGCCTTGAGCGCCGAGGCCCCGCCGTGCACAGGGGAGGAGACCGCGGCGCCACTGCCGCCGGAGCAGTTCCAGTGGGCGAGACCCGACTCGAAACCGGCGTTCTTGGCGACGTTGACGTCCGCCGCCTGCGCGGTCCCTGCCGTGCCGATGAGCGTGAGCCCGGTGCCGACGGCCAGCGCCAGACCGGCGCCCAGCCATCTACGAGAGCGTGTCGTCGTGCGGTCCACTTACGGCCTCCGGTGGGGGAGTTGGGGGGTGGGCGGGGATCTCGTACGGTGACCACCGTGTGGCGTAAAGCTGGTCCAGACCAATCAGGTTGTCAAGACCTCTGGCGGTGATTGGTCCCCGGTTCGGTGTTCTCTGCCTGCGCCCTCGTCGCTAAAGTGCTCATGCAGAAACACGGAGTAGCGGACACGGAGCAGCAGGAGCACGGAGCATAGGGACCTGCGGCCGCCGGAAACCCCGGTGTCCGGAGCTGAACGGGGAACAGCGTGCCGACCGCAATAGCAGTCACCAGCGCCGACCTGGTGCTGCCGCCCAGCGATCACCAGACGCCCACCGCTGCCCTGCTCCATGCCCCGGCCGACCAGCCGCTCGACGCCGCGGTCAGCGACATGAGCGTGCTGCTCGAACAGCACGGCTACGTCGTCGCCCTCTACCCGGCCTCGCTCCCCGCCGCCCACGAACGCCGGCTGCACACGATCCGCGCCGTGCTCGAGAGCGACCGCATCGCCCTTCTCAAGGTCGACCTGCCGCCGCTCGGCGTCGCCGTACTCGCCCGGCAGCTGCGGCAGCTGTCGATCTGCGACTTCAGCGCCGGGATCGTCGCCTCCGCCGCCCGGCTGCTCTCCCACTACATCCACGCCGGCGCCCTGCTCGGCTCCGTCGCCCGGCTCGACCGGATACCCGTGAGCCTGAAGACCCACGCCAAGTCGTGGATGCCGGGCACCCAGTTCGGCGTACTGGCCCACCCGAAGCCCCAGCTGGTCCGCACCGGCAGCGGCGAACTCGCCGGCCCGGACTACGCCACCCAGCTCGTCGTCGCCCGCGGCCAGCTCCAGTCCGAGTGGGTGACCGGTACCCTCGCACCCGCCTGGCACGTGCAGCACATCCACGAAGCGCCGCTGCCCGCCGACTCCGCCCGCTGGTGGGGCACGGCCCGGCTGATCGAGTTCGCCGCCTTCCTGCCGGACGTCTCCGTCCTGTACCAACTGGTCTCTTCCGTCCGGCGAGAGGTGTGCACATGGTGCGGCATCCAACTGATCGGTGACCGCTGCGGCTTCTGCTCCGCGCCGCTGACCGCAGCCTCCAGCCGCACGGGCGCGCCCAGGGCCCTGACCGCCGGCCACTGACGGCCGGCCCTCCTTGAACTCCCCCATACGCCATCGAACGAGGTCGCCCCACCCATGAATTCACGGCAGCGCCGCGGCGTTCTCCTGATTCTGCTCTCGGTCGTCTGCGGCATCGCCGCGTTCGCCGGCGTGCTCACCGTGATCGCCGACGTGAACTCCAAGGTCGGACCGGAGACCACCGCGTACCGCGTCAAGGCCGACATAGCCCCGTACACGCCGCTCGACGCCGGCCAGTTCGAGAAGGTCTCCATACCCGAACGCTGGCTGTCCGACAGCGCGGTCACCGACCTCGGCGTACTGCGCGGGAAGATCGCCGTCACCCGGCTGCGCAGCGGATCGCTCCTCCAGAGCGACATGATCGTGCAGAAGCCGCAACTGGAGAGCGGCCAGCAGGAGATCGCCATCATGATCGACGCGGCGACCGGAGTGGCCGGCAAGATCCGCCCCGGCAACCTGGTCAACATCTTCGCCACCTTCGCCGCGCAGAACGACTCCGGCACCGACCAGTCCCGGCTCATCGTCGTGGGCGCCAAGGTCATCGACGTCGGCGAACTCACCGCCCTCGACCGCAGGAGCGGCGACCGCGCGACCGGCCCCCGCGAGGCCGTCCCCATCACCTTCGCCCTGGACACCGCCGACGCCCAGCGCGTCGCCTACGCCGAGTCCTTCGCCGAGCACGTGCGCCTCGCCCTGCTGCCCGACGGGAGCACCACCACCCTGCGGCCGGGCGACGGCAGCTACGACCTCTCAGAAGACAAGAACAAGTGAGGGCCGGATGACGACGCGTATCCTCCCCGCCGTCGGCGACCCCGACGTCGCCCGGTCCATCGGCAGCCTGCTCGGCCGGCTCCCCGACGCCGAACCGGCCGGCCCGGTCGGCGACTCCACCTCGCTCGTCGACACCCTGGCCCGGCTCGCCGCCGAGTCGCTCGACGAACTGCCCGAGGTCGTGCTCGTCCACGAACGGATCGGGCCGCTGCCCGCGCTCGAACTGATCAGGGACGTCGCCCTGCGCTTCCCCGCCGTCGGCGTCGTGCTCGTCACCGCCGACACCAGCCCCGGCCTGTACTCGGCGGCGATGGACTCCGGCGCCCGCGGCCTCGTCTCCCTGCCCCTGACGTACGAGGAACTGGCGCAGCGCGTCCAGGGCGCGGCCGGCTGGGCCGCGGGCGTACGCCGCCACCTCGGCCACGGACCGGAGACCGGCTTCGGCGGGCCCGGCGGCACCGTGGTCACCGTCAGCGGCGCCAAGGGCGGCGTCGGCACCACCGTCACGGCTATCCAGCTCGCCCTCGCGTCGGCGGCCTCCGGCCGCTCCACCGCCCTCGTCGACCTCGACCTCCAGGGCGGCGACGTCGCCTCCTACCTGGACGTCCAGTTCCGGCGCTCCATCGTGGACCTCGCCGCCATCCAGGACATCGGCGCCCGCGTGCTGGCCGACGCGGTCTTCAACCACGAGACGGGCGTCGCGCTGCTCCTCGCCCCGGCGGAGGGCGAACGGGCGGAGGACGTCAGCGACCGGCTCGTACGGCAGACCCTCGGCGCGCTGAAGCAGCGGTACGAGACCGTCGTCGTCGACTGCGGCACCCATGTGGACACCGCCAACGCCGCCGCCATCGAGATGGCCGACACCACGCTGCTGCTCACCACCCCGGACGTGGTGACCGTGCGGGCCACCAAGCGGATGGTGCGGCTCTGGGACCGGCTCCAGATCCGCAAGGCGGAGGAGACCGTCACGGTCGTCAACCGCCATACGCGCGGCAGCGAGATCCAGCCCCCGCTCATCTCGAAGATCACCGCGACCCGGGTGGCCCGGTCGGCGATCCCCGCGAACTTCCGCGAACTCCAGGGTGCCGTCGACGCCGGCCGGATGCAGGACCTGGAGGCCAAGTCCTCCGTCAAGCAGGCCATGTGGGCCCTCGCGGGTGAACTCGGCCTGGTGAAGGACGCCCAGGCGGACGCCGGGCAGAGCGGCCGCTTCGGGGGCGGACGACGGCACGGGCGCGCGAAATGACCGGGCGGGCGTACGGAACGGGCCGGGGGGCGTACGGAACGACCCGGCGGGCGTCCGGGGACCGGGGCCAGTCGGTGATCGAGTTCACCGGCATGGTGCCGATCATCCTGGTGACCCTGGCCGTGCTGTGGCAGTCGGCGCTCGTCGGCTACACCTTCGTGCTGGCCGGGAACGCCGCCGACAAGGCGGTCGCCGCCGGGGCGCGCGCCGAGGGCGGCGGCGCGGCGGCGTGCGCGCGGGCCGCCCGGGAGGACGTCACGGGCGGCTGGTCGGCGGCCGTGACCTGCGGCGAGGGCGGCGACCTGTACACGGCCGAGGTTGCCCTCGACGTGCCGCTGCTGTTCCCCGGCGTCAACCTCCCGATCACGATCACGGGCCGGGCGGGCGCGGCGACCGAGCGGCGGGACACGCCATGAGGCGGGGCCGCCTGGCCTTGTCGGGGCGCGTCGGCCGGCGGGGCGGCGGGGCGTCGTCGGGGCGCGTCGGCCGACGGGGCGGTCCGGTCTCGTCGGGGCGCGTCGCGCGGTGGCGGGCGATGCGCGGCGACCGCGGGCAGAGCGCGATCGAGTATGGCGGCTGGCTGTTCCTGCTCCTCTTCGTCATGACGGTCGCCGTCCAGGTCGGCCTCGCCGTGTACGCGGCCCAGCAGGCCGGCACCGCGGCCCGCGCGGCGGCGCGGGTGGCGTCCCAGCCCGACGCGACGACCAGCGGGGAGTCCGCCGGACAACAGGCGCTCAGCTCCTGGCTGGAGGCCGGCGTCGTCACCCGGGAGGGCGGCGACGCGGTCACCGCCGACGTCACCGTCGTCATCCCCCAGGTCGTCCCCGGCGTCAGCTTCGGCAGCGTCACCAAGAGCGCCACGATGCCCCTCGACGAGGAGTCGACACGATGAGTCTGCGCGCCCGTATCCAGCGCATCGACGGCCCCGACCCGGCGAACGGCCAGAGCGAGGAGAGCCGGCTCGTCGGCGTCTACCGCGCCAAGCTCCTCGAGGAGATCGACCTCGCCGAGATGTCGGCCCTCGCCGCCGGCGAACGGCGGGAACGGCTGGAGCGCGTACTCGGCCACATCATCAGCCGCGAGGGCCCCGTCCTGTCCGGCGGCGAACGCTCGCACCTCATCCGCCGCGTCGTGGACGAGGCGCTCGGCCTCGGCATCCTCGAACCGCTCCTCGAGGACGCGTCCATCAGCGAGATCATGGTCAACGGCCCCGAGCAGGTCTTCGTCGAGCGCGGCGGCCGGCTGGAACAGCTGCCGCTGCGGTTCTCCTCCACCGATCAGCTGATGCAGACCATCGAACGCATCGTCTCCACCGTCAACCGCCGGGTGGACGAGGCGAACCCGATGGTCGACGCCCGGCTGCCCACCGGCGAGCGCGTCAACGTCATCATCCCGCCGCTCTCCCTGACCGGCCCCGTCCTCACCATCCGCCGCTTCCCCCGCGCCTACACCCTCCAGGAGATGATCGGCCTCGGCTCGCTCGACGAGCACATCCTGATGCTGCTCGCGGGGCTCGTCCGCGCCAAGTTCAACGTGATCGTGTCCGGCGCCACCGGCACCGGGAAGACGACTCTCCTCAACGCCCTCTCCGGGCTCATCCCGGACGGCGAACGCATCGTCACCATCGAGGACTCGGCAGAGCTGCGGCTCCAGCAGAACCATGTGATCACGCTCGAGTCCCGCCCGGCCAACGTCGAGGGCAAGGGCCGCATCACGATCCGCGACCTCGTACGCAACTCCCTGCGCATGCGCCCCGACCGCATCATCGTCGGCGAGGTCCGCGGCGGCGAGACCCTCGACATGCTCCAGGCCATGTCGACCGGCCACGACGGCTCCCTCGCCACCGTCCACGCCAACAGCGCGGAGGACGCGCTGATGCGGCTCCAGACCCTCAGCTCCATGAGCGAGGTCGAGCTGCCGTTCGCGGCCATCCACGACCAGATCAACAGCGCCGTCGACATCATCGTCCAGCTCACCCGACACGCCGACGGGGCGCGCAAGATCACCGAGATCGCCGTCGTCGACTCGTACGGCCGCGAGGACTACCGCTTCGTGACCGTCTGCCGCTTCGACGCGGAACCGCCGGCCGGCGACGGGCGCGTACACGGCCGCTTCCGGTACTTCCCGCTTCCCAGGCGGGTCGCGGAACGCCTCTACATGGCGGGCGAGGCGATCCCCCCGGCCTTCGGGGTCGGGGACACGCCGCTGGAGCTGACGACCCGCGTCCCGCCGGGCCTGAGCCCGGTCCCGGACCCGCGGGTGGGGCCGGGGGCGGGCGCGGCGGGGGCGAGCGCGCGGGTGGAGCCGGGGGCGGTTGCGCCGCCTGAGGGCCCGTGGCCGGGGCCGGTGCCGCCGCAGGGCGACCCGTGGGCCGGGCCGGGCGCTGGGGGCTTCGCGCCGCCTGAGGGCCCGTGGCCGGGCCAGTCACCGGAAGGCCGGCAGCCGCGATGAACCTCCCGCTCCTCACGCTCGGCGTCACCCTGCTCGGCTGCGTACTCGCCGTCCTCGGCGTACGCAGCTGGTCGGCCGGCCAGGCACAGCACCAGGCGCTCGTGGACCGCATGTCGCAGACCGGCCCACTCGCCGTCGCCGGCGGCCGCCGGCGACGCTTCGCGGGGCTCGACCGCAGGCTGCGCCGTACCCGCCTCGGCCGGCGCATCGAACGCTCCCTCTCCGCCACCGGGCTCGACCTCACCACCGGCGAGTACGCCGTCTACGCCGCCGCCGCGCTGCTCGCCCTCTACTTCGTCGTCGGCTCGGTCTTCGCGCCCTTCTTCGGCCTGCTCGCCGTACTGATCGGGCTCTGGGGCGCACAAGGATTCCTCAACTGGCAGCGCGCCAAACGCACCGAGGCGTTCATCAACCAGCTGCCCGAGCTCACCCGCGTACTCGCCAACGCCACCCAGGCCGGGCTCGCCCTGCGCACCGCCATCGGCATGGCGGTGGAGGAACTCGACGACCCCGCCCGCGAGGAACTGCGCCGCGTCGCCGACCAGCTCGCCCTCGGCCGCTCCCTCGACGACGCCCTCGGCGACCTCGTGGAACGCCTGCCCTCGCGCGAACTGACCGTGCTCGTCTCCACGCTGATCCTCTCCAACCGGGCGGGCGGCACCATCGTCACCTCGCTGCGCAACCTCACCGACACCCTGGAGGAGCGCAAGGAGACACGGCGCGAGGTCACCACCCTGCTCTCCCAGGTCAAGGTGACGGCGGTGGCCGTCCCCGTGCTCGGCCTGGGCTTCCTGCTCGTCATCAGCGGCATGCGGGACGGCGCGCTCGACGCCATGACCGGCGCGCTCGGCGGCCGGCTCGCCGTGCTCGTCGCCGCCGGGCTGTACGCCCTCGGCTTCGCCCTCATCAACCGACTCACCCGCGTCCGCATCTGACGCCCGATCTGAACCTGGAGGGAGGCACACATGCTCGGACTCGCCCTGGCCGCCGTACTCGGCCTCGCCGTCCTCGGCGTCTTCCACGGCATCCGCATGTACCGGGCGGAGGCCAAGCTCCCCGGCGACCTCGCCGTGGCCCTCGAGATCGGCGCCACCCGCACCAGCTACCCGGGCATGGCCATCGACCGCCTCGGCATGCGCTGGGCGCCCTCGGTGCTGCGGCTGATGGGCCCGCGCCGGGTCGACCGGGTCCGCCGCAGGCTCGACATGGCGGGCAACCCCGGCGGCCTGACGGTCGACCGCTACGCGGCCCGCCGCGCCGTGTACGGGTTCCTCGGCACGCTCGTCGCCTTCGGGATGCTGATGAACGGCCACGTCGTCTTCGCCGTCTTCTTCCTCCTCTACGGCCTGTTCTGGACGGACGTCCTGCTCCGGGCCGCCATCGCCCGCCGCCGCGACGACATCGAACGCACCCTGCCGGACTTCCTCGACGTGCTCGCGGTCGTCGTCTCCGCCGGCCTCGGCTTCCGCCAGGCCCTGGAACGCGTCGCGGAGAAGTACGACGGCCCCTGGTCCGACGAACTGCGCATCACCCTGCGCCAGATGGACATGGGCATGGGCCGCCGAGAGGCCTTCGAACAACTGCGCCGCCGCAACGAGTCGGACCAGGTCTCGATGTTCGTCTCCGCCCTGCAACAGGGCGAGGAACTGGGCGCCCCCATCGTCGACACCCTGATCCAGATCGCCAACGACATGCGCCGCACCGACGCCCAGAACGCCCGCCGCAAGGCCGCCAAGGCGGTCCCGAAAGCGACGCTGATCGTCACGAGCTTCATGCTCCCCGGCACGATGATCCTCATCGTGGCCGGCTTCTACTACGCGGCCGACGTCGACTTCGGTGCCATCTTCGGGGGTTGACCAGGTGTTGACTTGGCGATGATTGACCCAAGTGTCTTCGCTCACGCAAGCGAATGTGGGAGATTTCCTCCGGGGCCCCGGTGTAGCCGGGAGACTCCACGGAGTGATCAGCGGCGAGGGAGGCCGGACCGACATGTACGAGCGGTCCGTCGAAGGGGAACGAGGGGTAAGCCATGAAGGACTTCGGCCTGCTCGGGGTCACGGCTGCTGCTGCGACGAGGCTCCGCAGACACCTGCGTGGGGATCGAGGGCAGGGGTCGATCGAGTACGTGGGGATCACGATCCTGGTGGTGGCGATTGTGGTGCTGCTGCTGAACACGAATCTGGGCGCGTCGATCGCCGACACGTTCACCGAAAAGATCAACTCTGTCCTCAACAGCGGTGGTGGGGGCGGCGGGGGAGGCGGTGGCGGGGGTGCAGGCTGAGCCGCTCGCCCGCCGGTGATCGCGGTCAGGCAACCCCCATCTACATGGCCGCCGTGGTCGGCCTGCTCTTCCTCGTCCTTGTGTACCTGGCCTTCGGGCAGGCCGATGTGACCCGCAACGGCACGCAGACGGCGGCGGACGCGGCCGCTCTGGCAGCGGCCAAGCAGTCGAGGGATGAGCTGGACCTAGAGGACGTCATCGACGACCTGGAAGCGATCTTCGGCGGCCGGATGCCGGTCGACACCCCGGACGGTTGTACGCGGGCGGTGGACTTCGCTGCGAGGAACGACGCGGTGGCCGGCTACAACGACTGTGTACCGCTGAACGACGGACGCTGGGGCTTCACGGTCAACGTGAGGTCCCGGGAATCGATGGGCGACAGCGTCATCGAGGGAACGGGGACCAAGCACGCCACGGCAACGGCCACCGCCGTGGTCGAACCACGCTGCACGTTCGCGCCCGAGGAGAGCGAAGCGCCGGACCCTGATGACGAGGGAGCCGAGGACGACAAGGAGAAGCCCTCACCCGGCAAGCTGCTCTGTGATTCCGAGGACTGGGTCATAGACCCCGAGAACCTGGATCTACTGCCCGACATGGCAGATCTCTTCACCGTCAGACTGGCCGAGGCACGAGCCCGATGAGCGCAAAGGAACAGGATTGATGAGCATGCGGCACATGAGCACCATGCGCCGGGCCGGGGCGGCAGCCGTGCTGTCGGCCGCCTTGATCTTTACGTTGTCGGCCTGCGGCGGGAGCGGCGACGAGCCGGACCCGAGCAGCTCCTCGTCGGCCCCTGGCACCAAGAGCGGCGACGAGGGCAACGCCGCACCGGAGGCCGCGGCCACCACGCCGAGCCAGCCCATCGCAGCGGCCAGGGGTGAAAAGGGGGTCGAGATGTCGGTCTTTTCGGCGAAGCGCGACGAGGGTGGATTCCTCACGATCGACGGAGAGATCAAGAACGCCACCTCCGAAGGGTTCACCACCCCTGTCCGCTGGAACGGCATGGAACAGTCCGTCGCAGCCACGGGGCGCTCCTTCGCGGGAATGACCCTGGTCGACTCCAAGGGCAAGAAGCGCTACTACGTGCTGCGCGACACCGACAACCGGCCGCTCACCACCTACGCCTATGCGCCGTTCATCAAGGCGGGCGACAGCCTCGCCTTCTTCGCGCAGTTCCCCGCACCCCCCGCCGACACCACTCAGCTGGCGCTCCAATTGCCCGGCTTCCCCAGCACCACGATCGAGCTGTCATGACCCCCACCACGACCAGGACCGCGACCGCCGCCGTTCTCGCGGGTGTGCTCTCCCTCGGCCTCCTCGGCGCGGGCGACGCGTTCGCCGACGACGGCCCGTACGCCGCGCCGCCCGCCGCGGCGCCGGTCAGGATCGACGCCAGGGACTCGGACCTCAAGCTCCCGGAGGGCGCGACGCTCGCCGAGCCGAAGGTCATCGACATCAAGTCCGTCGTCGAGGACATCAGTGGTGAGGAGCGCCGCGAGGAGACCAACTCGGACATCAAGTTCGCGCTCCAGGCCGAGGTGCTGTTCGGCAAGAACAGCGCGAAGCTCTCGGACGAGGCGGCGTCCCGTATCGCGGCCATCGCCGCCGAGATCAAGACGCAGAGCGCCAAGAAGATCCGCGTCTTCGGTTTCACCGACGACCTCGGCACCGAGGCCCACGGCGACAAACTGTCCAAGGAGCGCGCGGACGCGGTGCACAGCGTGCTCTCGCAACAGTTGAGCGGCGCGGGCATCACGTACGAGATCCGCGGCTACGGCGAGGACTACCCGATCGCCAGCAACGCCACGGAGGAGGGCCGCCGCAAGAACCGCCGCGTGGAGGTGTCGTTCCCCCGGGAGTGACCGACGCGCACGGGCCGCTACAGCAGATGGTCCACCTTGCCGGACTTGATCTCGCGGATCAGGATCCGCAGCGCCTCGCGGCTGTCGGTGAGGGGACGGTCCTCCTGGCCGGCTACGGCGATATAGCCGTTGCCTTCGGCATCCGTGCCTATGCGGAAGCAGTTGTTGCCCTCGCCGCAGAAGGCGTCTTCCCAGTTGATCTCAGTCATGTCGTCCCTGTCAGAGTTGGCGTGCGACGGAGTGGATGAAGTCCCGCGACCGGTCGGCCGGAAGTGCAGCGCAGTCCATCCAGCTCAGGTGGGTTCGGTACTTGGCCAGCTGGGCCTCGGCATGCATGAAGTCGGGTCCATGGGCGGAGTCGAGCTGCACGGTGTCCAGTTGGGGCACGCCGCCTTCGGCGTAGAGGATGGCGTGTCCCGCACCGGGGAAGGCTCCGCTCTCGACCGGAACAACCCGCAGCATGATGTGCTCCCGCTCGGACATGCAGCAGAGGTACTCGAGCTGTGCCCTCATGACCTTGGTGCCGCCGACGTGCATCCGCAGCGCTGCCTCGTGGATGTACCCGACGTAGGGCAGGCGCTCCAACACTTGCTGACGCTGCATGCGATGAGTCATACGCAGTTCCACCTCCAGCCGGGACAACGGCGGAAGCACCGCGCCGAAAACCGCGCGGGCGTAGTCCTCGGTCTGCACCAGGCCAGGTATGTGAACAACCTGCATGGTGTGCAGCCGAACAGCACGCCATTCGAGTTCGGCGATGTCGAGCATGCCTTGCGGGAGGGTGCCGCGGTACTGCTCCCACCAACCGCGCTCGCGTGCTGATGCCATGTGAATCAGCGCGTCCACGTAAGGCTCGTCGGCGCACTCGTAGTTGCAGGCGAGCGTCCGTACCCGCTCGGGTGTGAACTGCCGAACGCCGGCCTCCATGTTGGAGATCTTGGTTCGGTCGATCCCTAGCAGCCCTGCCGCGTACTCGGTCGTGACGCCGGCGGCTATGCGCATCTTCTTGAGCTCGGCGCCCAGTCGCTTCTGACGTTCAGTCGGAGTCGGTCGAGTCGGCATGCTGCCCCTTCGTGGGCGGTCGGTCGGGGGTCAGTCTGCAGCCGTACATGTGTACCGGTCCACTTCATAGTGGCAATTGCCCATGAAGTCGTGGCACATGTGCCACGACCTGTCTACGTTGAGTACTGCACCGCTTATTTGCTACCGAGTCGGAAGTGCATCACGCGTGCCCGCCCGAAACTCCGTCCCTGGGAGGGGCGGGCGCGCGTCAGGGAGACAGGCCACCACTCACACGAGCCGGAAGCAGCCTTCGACACAGGAGTTCGCCATGACGCCTATCCTCCGACCGGTCTCGCTCTGCCCTGTCCCTCCACGCCCCACCCGAACCGCCGCACATCCCGACGGGCACCGTCGGCCCGGTTCCGTGCTGAGTCTGACCGTCCCCGGCGACGCATGCAGCGCGAGCGTGGCCCGGGCCGCCGTGGCGTCGGCCCTTCGCGTCCGCGGCCTGGAGGCGTTCACGTTCTCCGCCGTCCAGGCCGCCTCCGAATTGGTCGCCGTCGCGACCCGCTTGACGCCACGCGACGACGCCTACCTCTTCCTCCGCCAGCGGGGCGACGCCCCTGCGTCTCGCCGTCTGGGACCAGCACCCCCGCCACGCGGATCCGGTCACCAACTCCCGCTGCGAGGAACGCCGATTGCGCGCTCTGGCTGCTGGCGGCCGTCGTGGACGACTGGGGCGGCAAGTGGGGCATCTGCCGGACCCAGCCACCCCACCGAGGTGCCAAGACCTGGGTTCTCCTGCCCAGATGATGCCCCTGACGCCGAGGAGTGTCCGACGTTGGCGCACCCGCGGGCGCGACGGGGAACGCTCTCCCTCTTTGCCCGGTTGTCCGGCTTGCGTGGGGCCGCCCTCCTGGTTTTGATGGTCGCGGCTCCGGTCCGTGGGTCAAGGGCGCTCGGTCGTTCCTCCCTCGCGTCGCCTGCGGCGATTCCGCTGCGCTCCACCCTTGACCCCGTCCCTGCGCCGCTGTTAACGCTCTTGGGAGGGCGGCCGGGGGAGGGGCTCCCCGTCGGGTGGGTTCGTAGCCGGCCGCCGTGGGGGCCTGCGAGCCGGTGGGCCCTGCGGGGCCGCGCGGCAGTTGCATGGGGCGGCCCGGCTCGACTCGGCGACTGACCGAGGCGGATGGGCAGCCCATGCCCCGCTGGTCACTGCCGTCGGCTGTGCGGGTCCGTTCCGGGGGCGGGTTCGCTCCCCGGTTCGGTTCGCACCGGCCCTCGGGATCGGGTCCATTCCTCCGGTTCGGGGTGCGCCCCCGGGCCCGGGGCTCCTGGGACGGGAGGCGAGGTGGAATGCGGCGGATATGCCCCTGTGCCGTAGGGGTTTCGGACCCTGTAAGGGAAGTTGTCATCACGAAGGAGCACTTACATCGGGGCGAATCGGACACGAATGTGCCCTTAAGTGCTCACAACTCTGGAGCGGCGCTCCAACCCGCCCTGTCATGTCGACACTTTGACGCCAGGGCGGGCCCCTCCGCCCCAGCGACCCCTCCTTCCCGGGCGCGCCCCGCCCGCAGCCGGGGCGACGGAGCGGCACCCTTCCGTGTCCTCAACTCCCTTCCCTGGGCGGTGACCAGCCGGGCATGAAGCCAAGCCGATTCCTCACCGCCGGTCGCTGAGCCGAGCCGGGCCGCCCCACTCCACTGCCGCGTGCCCCGCAGGGTCCAAGGGGCGGCAGGCCCCCACGGCGGCCCGGGACAGACGGACCCTTTGGGCCCCCTTCCCCCGGCCGCCCTCCCAAATGCGTCACCAGCGGCGCAGGGGCGGGCGTCAAGGGTGGGCGCAGCCCATCGCGCAGCGACGCGGAGGGAGGAACGACCGCAGCGCCCTTGACGCCCGGCCCGGAGCCGCGACCATCAAGACCAAGAGGGCGGCCCCACGCCAGACATCCCGGACCCGGCCACACCCGGGACCGTGAGACACGTCAACCCGGCTCGCTCCAAGGCCCCGGCGGCTTCACGCCCGGGCCAGGTCCTTCAGCGCGTGGCGGATCGATGCGACGACCGCGTCCGGCGACAGGAAGACCTCGCGCGCCGTGAAGCGCAGCACCCGTCGTACGTTCGCGCATCCGGCCAGCTCGTTGAAACGCTGGAGGTCTCGCTCGTGAGCTGCGCGCGTGCCGTGGAAGGCGTAGCCCTCGATCTCGACGATCAGTCCCTCTCCACGGAAGAGGAAGTCCGGGCGGACTGTCCTCCCGCCGGGTGTGCGCAGCACGACCTGCGACGCCGGGTGCAGCCCGGCGTCGTGCATCCGCAAACGGGCGAACGTCTCCGCCGGGGATCCGGCCCCCGGGTCTGTGAGGCACAGCCACTGCCGGGCCTGCTGCGCCCCGTGCAGCGGTGCGGCGAGCTCGGCCGTGAGTCCGGCGCGGGTCACCAACGCCGGGCGGGACACGTTTGCGACGCGGCGAGGCGAAAGAGCGGAGTCGGCGGCGACGACGGCTTCGTCACGAGGTCCGGCGCGTAGGAGATCGCCGACTGTGCGCACAGGTGTGGTCACAACCAGCCCGCTCCGGACGCACCGGTCGGCGTCGGAGAGCTGCAGCATGTGTACGCGGACGCCACCGCGTCGGCGGGTGGAGCCGCGGATCCCTGTGCTGAATTCCAGGTGCGCGAGCTCAGGGCCGTACGTCAGGAGCTCGATCCGGTGCAGGGCTGCGGCCGTGCCGTGACTGCAAACCAGGTGGGGCCTCAGTATCTGCATCGCTCGGGCCCGCAGTCGCCAGTCCACGGTCACGCCCGGCGCCGACCACGCGCCCCTCTCGATCTGGAACCAGCCGTCATGGCGCAGCCGCCGGGCGAGCCGATCGGCCGACCAGCCGACAGCCCGGGCGCATGCGGTCAGCAGTAGGCCGTTATGGGTGAGTCGCGTCAGATCCTGCACAAGCGAAGTGTCCATATCGGCACGCAGGTCTGCACCCTCTGTGGACAACAGGCGGGAAGTCGGTTCCGGTCTCCCGGCTGACGATGGCTCAATTGCTGCTGTGAAGCCCGGAGTGTAAGCGGGATAGGATGATCGGTGGCGCAGTTGTGATCGCGGGGGAGGCGCTGTGGCTGACGCAGGAAGCGGAGCGGCATCGCCCGACACGGGGCAGTCGTTCGACAGCCTGTACGCGGTGAATCCGCAAATGGCCCTGAAGATCGAGGCCGAGAAGATGAGGGCCTTCAAGACCCGGGTCGACAATCTGCTGATCGAGCTCGACGGCTCAGAGGCCGCGCCCGGCAAGATGGGCGACGACCGCCTCCGCCGCGCCCAGCTCGGCGCGCCTGAGCTCGGGGAGGCTTAGTTTCTCTTCGAGTCGTACGCCGTCGTCCATGACGAGCTCACCAAGCTGTCCAAAGTCCTCGGAACCCAGATCGAGGGCATGGGCCTGGCCGTCCAGACCTCCCAGGCCGGCTACGAGGGCGTCGACGACGACATCCGGGCCCGCATGAAGGCGATCAACGCCGAGGTGGAGTCGTACTACGACAAGAACCGGGACCCGTTCGTCGAGGACGCGCGCACCGAGAAGGAAGCGGACAAGAAGACAGGCTTCTGACGGCCTGGGCACGGAACCACACGGGGGTACAACATGACCGACCGGCCCGGCGGCAGCGCGCCGCAGCCGCATCCTCGGAGCACGGACTTCGAGTCGATGACCCACCAGCAGCTCGTCGCACTGCTGGCCTCCGCCGACCCGTCCGGGGCCTCCTTGCTCGCAACGAAACTCGCGAAGGCGTCCTCGGCCATTACGAAGATCGGCGAGGACATCAGGGCCCACGTCACGGGCCTGCCCTGGCACGGCGAGGGCGGTGACGCGTTCCGCGACTGGGGCAGCCAGACGGCGAGCGCGACTCTTCGGCTCGGGCAGTACAGCGAGGTCGCGTCACGCTGGATGGAGCAGGTGTCGCAGGCGATCACGGGTCCGTTCTGGCCGTCAGTCTGCAGTACTGGGATCGGCCCCCGGATCCAGTGAACTGGAAATCAGTGCCGTCCAAGCATGCCGAGAAGGGGAGGGTTTCGTTCATGGGCGATGCGGTGATCGGAAGCGACCACGCCGTGGTCCGGGCGAAGTGTGACTCTCCGAAGGCGTACATGTCGTTCGTTTTCTATTTTCGCGGGGACCGCTGGATTCGCCAATGACCGATCCGCCGTGCCCAAAGCAATTTGCGGGGTCCCTGGCGCGGGTGAGGAGCTGTCAGCGCTTTTCCCTGATGAGGGGCTTCTGGAATCCAGCGGCCAGGCCTTCTCTCCTGGCGGGACGGTTTCCTGGAATGTTTCCGTGGATGACTCGCGTGTGATGCAGATAGAAAGCAGTGAAATCGATAGCGCACTCCCCTCGGAGGATTGGACACTGCGATCGAAAACCTGAAAATGGCTGAGACTCGTGATGTCTCTTTTGCTGGACGGGCTGTGATCGGCCAGGCTGGCTGTGCGCCAAGCTGACCGAGTCGAGTGCGGCCGACGCGGTGTGGAAGGCTCGGTCTTGCCGGCGCGAACAGCGATCGGGGGACGGGACGGGGAGTGGACTTACGTGCAGACGGGACCATGGGTGCAGAGCGCGGGGCAGCCGGTGGCGGAACCTTCCGGGATACCCGCCCGGAGCCGTCGCGTACGGCGCTTGCTGAGCGGAGTGGCGCTCACCCTCGTCGGGGGTGCGCTCGGGGCCGGTGTCGTCGCGTGGCAGAGCGACTCACTGCCCTTTCTGAACTACTCGCCGTGCTGGGGGTCGGTGACGGACCAGGATCTCGACGAGCTCTTCGGCGAGGAGACCCGGGTTTCCCACATCGCTCCGGAGCGCGGGGGCAGGGGGCTTGTGGACGGCCGATGCCGAATCGCGAGCCATGACGACAGCCATGACGACCGCCGGCTCGACATCCGTTTCCATCAGTTCAGCGGTCGCGAAGCAAGCCACAACGTCCCCTGGTCCGAGGACTTTCTGTCCTCGCGGCTGACGCCCCTGGGCGACGGACTGCTCGGTATGGCCTCGGACACGCGGGCCTGGGTCGCGCTGCCGGACACCTGCGTCAAGCCCGGACTGTTCAGCGGACCGGCCGTCGTCGACCTCAGCATGGGTGACAGTGAGATCGCGAACAGCGAGGACCCCGAGACCAGGGCCGCTCTGCAGACGGCACTCGCCCGTACGGCCGTTCATGTCGCGAACGGCGCCATGGAGCGTCTGGGCTGCTCGGAACCGCTGCCCGAGCCGGGCCCGACGGCCGCGGTACCCGACTACCGGCCGGTGGGCGCCGATCGCTCCCTGTGCGGTGCACAGGGAGCGGTCCTGCCGGAGCACTACGTCGAATCCGAGGCCCGGATACGGATGTCGGCAGGCGAGAACAGCCCGGTTCGTACCTGCGACATCGTCTACGGCCACACGATCAAGCCCCAGCTCCGGCTGGAGACGATCGAGGAGGAGGACCTGACCGGCGCCCTTGGCCTGGCCTCCATCCACGGTGGACGCCGGGTCGAGGTGACCGGGCAGGCGGAGGTCAATGGGGCGTACTCGCCCACACTCTCGGCGGTCCGCGCCGAGTGCCCCAAGGGCGCAGTCCTCTTCATGGCGCAGGAACGCCAGGCGGGCCGCGACTTCACTTTCATCCGCCGCGTCTTCCCGGCCTACGTCAAGGCAGAGGCCCAACGTCTCGGCTGCGGACCGCTGACGATCAAGATTCCGGACGACTCATCGGCCCCATAGTCAGCCCGCGCCGATCGCCGTGCGGAACTCCGCCATCGTCATCGTCCTGTCCTGCGCCGGCATGGAGATGTCCATCTCCTTGCCGAAGTCGGTGTACGTCGTGGTGCTGGTCTTGCCGTCCCGGGACGCCTCCTGCTTGAGCAGGTGGTCGGGGGCCTCGGCGCTGATGAGGTAGGTGTCGTTCGACGGGCCCGAGGACACCTCGATGGCCACTGCCTTCCTGCCGTCGACCGTCGTGTCCTTGGCCGGGGCGTACTCGCCCGTGGGGGCGAGGGCGAAGAAGGCGGCGCAGTCCCCGCCGGTCTCGCTGGACACGTACACGTCGGACAGCCGCTCCGGGACGGTGATCTGCTGGCCCTTCGCCCCCAGCATGGCGGCGAACAAGGGGGCGCTGGTGTAGCTCGTGCCGTCCTTGCAGTACATCTCGCCGCCGGCCGTCTGCGGTGCGCCGGTGACCTCCATGCGGAAGCCCTGCTCCGGGTCCCATGACGTCTTCTGCGTCGCGCCCTCGAAGGCGGTCGTCGTGCCGGTGGAGCTGAACGAGGTCTCGCGCATGGTCTTGTTGACCGACTCGATGCGGGTCGTGGCCGACGCCTGCGTGCCGTCGGCCCCGGAGTCCTTGCCGGAAGACTCGGTGTCGGAACCGCCTCCGCAGCCGACCGCGGCAGCGGTGAGTATGGCGGCGAGGGCCAGGGGGCGGAGGACGGACTTGGAGCGTCGGGCGAGCACCGGTTTCCTTTCGGCGGAACAACAGAGGGCAATGGGACCGATCCTCGCACGGACCCGTACGGCTCAGTCCGTGGCACGCGGGCCGCGGGAAGGAGTGACGGTCAGTTCGGCGCCCGTCCGCACCCCCCACGCCGACAGCCTTCCCGCCTCCGCCTCCAGCACCAGCCGCGCCCGCAGGCGTGGGAGCCCGACCCGCCCCGGGCGCATGGTCCTGACCGCGAGGACGCGCAACTCGCCGTCCAGGTAGGCCACTTCGATCGGGAAGCGCATGCCGATCGTGTGGACGCTGTTGCACGGGGTGAGGAGCATCGCGCCGTCGGTGCCGTCCCGGCCGAGGAGGCCACGGCGGCGGGTCCGGTAGCGGGCGGCGATCTCGACGGGGGCCACGGGGCGGCCGTCGACCGTCAACATGCCGGTGCCGTCGCGCCATTGCCGCCGCCTCATGGCGTTCACGGTAACGCCTGGTCGGCCTAGGGTCAGGGGCGTGGAAGCAGCGTTGGTGGTCGTGGCCGCCCTGTGGGGCGCCGGGGCGGGGTGGTTGTGCCCCCGTGCGGTGTACCGGCTGTCCGTGGAGCCGGGTGAGGCCTGGCGTACGGCCTGCCCGGCCGGGCACCCGTACGGCGGTTGGGTGGGCGGGGCCTGCTGCTCCGCCCCGCTGCCGGGGCGGTTCGCCGCGCCGGCGGTCACCGCACTGGTCTGCGCCGCGCTCGCCGCGGCGGTCGGCGAGCGGCCCGAGTCGGCGGTCTGGCTGGTGCTGGCGCCCTTCGCCGTGCTGCTCGCGCTCGTGGACGTGACGGTCCGCCGGCTGCCGGACCACCTGACGCTGCCGCTCGCGGCCGGCGCGGTGATCCTGCTCGGCGTCACCACCCTGGCGTCGGACGCGGCGGGTTCGTGGACGACGGCGCTGCTCGGCGGACCGGCGCTCGGGGCGGCGTACTTCGTGCTGTTCCTGGTCCACCCCGGCGGCCTGGGCTTCGGGGACGTGAAACTGGCGCTGCCGCTGGGCGTCGTCCTCGGCTGGTACGGCTGGGCCGTGCTGTTCGCGGGAGCGTTCGCCGGGTTCCTGCTCGGCGCGGTGTACGGGCTCGGGCTGATCTTCCTGCGCCGCGCCGGGCGCAAAAGCACGATCCCCTTCGGGCCGTTCATGCTGGCGGGGGCCTGGCTGGGCCTGCTGCTGGGGGCAGTCGGCGTACGGGGCTGACGGCGCCCCGGCCGCCCGGGCAGGCGTGCGGTCAGGCGTGCGGTCCCACCGCCACCCGGCCCACGGTCAGCTCGGCCCGGCCCTCGAGCACCTCGCCGACGCGGTCCACCTGGGCGGCCAGCTCCGCCCGGGCGCGGGCCGTTCGGAACGCGGGGCCGATGGGCTCCACCGTCACCGCGATGCGTCTGCCCGAACGGCGCTGGTGCCAGACGCCGGCCACGATCCCGTCCACCAGCACCACCGGGTAGTTGCCGGCCTGGCCCCCTCCCAGCGCCCGGTCGAAGGCCGCGCCCGGGAAGAGCCGCTCGCGGGGTTGGCAGGCGATGACGTACGCGTCGAAGTAGGGGAGGAGCCGTACGCCGGGCGGCGGCGCGGTGTCGGGGAAGTCGGTGTCGCCGGCGACGACCCAGGCCGGGTCTCCCTCGAGGGTGACCTGCTCGATACGGCCCGCGGCGGCCAGGTCCCCGAACACCCCGGACGCCCACGTCCTCGGCGCCGCCAGCCACCGGGCGAAGTGCGCGGGCGTGGCCGGGCCGTACGCGTACAGATAGCGCTGTACGAGCGCCGTCACGGCGGCGGGGCCGTCCGTCGGGGTGACGCCGGGGCTCGTGTACGTGACCTTGCGGCCGCGGTTCGGGCCGAAGGCGAGGGCCCCGCGGTGGGCGGCCGTGTGGGCGGCCTGCCGCCAGCGCGGCCACTTGTCCTGGAACGCCTCCATGACGTGGTCGCCGGCCCACGGCCCCGTGCGGTCGACGATCGCGTCCGTCAGTTCGTCGACCGTCAGCGGCTCGCCCGCCAGCGCGTCGCGGACGGCGGCGACGACCTCGTCGGTCTGCTCGGGAGTCATCCGTACGTCCTCGGGCCACGGGTTCGGCCCGGCCGGGGCCGCGGACAGCGCGCCCGTCCACATCGGGAGGTCCGCCGTGGGCAGCAGATGGACGGTGCCGCGGGGGCCGTACGTCTTGGTCAGCGTCCGGTCCGTCCACAGCGCCCGGCGTACGTCCGTCCGGGTCGTACCGGCAGGCAGCCGCAGGGCGACCGACAGTTCCGCGGCGGACAGCACTTGGGCGTGCGCGCCGAGCATCGTGCCGGTGACCCGGGCGGGCGAGTCGGGCGCCGCCTTCTCCGGGTGGCCCGCCAGGCCCTGGCGGGCCAGTCGGCGGGCGTTCGCCCGGGTCCATGTCACATGGGTCGTCGTCATGGGGAAGACGGTAGGAGGGATATAGGCCAGAAACCGTCCGCTATGGCTCAATCAGCCTGATCTACCGAGGAGTTGACGGAGCGTCACTGCATTCGTCAACGTGGCGCCTCGTGGCCGGGGTCCCCCGTCGGAGGTACGCCTCCGGGGCGTCGGGCCGGTGCCGCACCGCCTGCACGCCGTCCGGTGCACCGCCGTCACCGCCCCGCGGCGAATTCGGCGCGGACTTCCGGCATGGCGTGGCACTCGTCACCGCTTACGAAGGGTTATGGTGGAAACCCCCCCTCGGGCCGGTCCGTATCCCCCCCACGGACCGGCCCGTTTTCTTTTCCCCGGCCGTCCCGGCCCGGGAAGGGGTCAGCTGCGACCGGCCCAGATGTTGGTGCCCTGCGTGTCGACGGCGAAGGTGTCGATCTCCTCCAGCTCCGCGTCGGTGAGCGGCGCGCCGGCCAGGGCCGCGACGTTCTCCTCCAGCTGCCGCACGCTCGACGCGCCGATCAGGGCCGACGTCATCCGCGGGTCGCGCAGCACCCACGAGATCGCGAGCTGGGCCAGCGACTGGTCGCGGCGCGTGGCGATGTCGTTCAGCCCGCGCAGCCGGCGCAGCACCTCGTCGGAGAGCAGGTTCGGGTCGAGCGACTTGCCCTGGGTGGCGCGTGAGCCCTCCGGGATGCCCTTCAGATACTTGTTCGTGAGCAGGCCCTGGGCGAGCGGCACGAACGAGATGCAGCCCATGCCGGCCGTCTCCAGCGTGTCGAGCAGGCCGTCGCTCTCGATCCAGCGGTTGATCATCGAGTAGGAGGGCTGGTGGATGAGGGCGGGGACGCCCATCTCCTTCAGCAGCCGGGCCGCCTGCTCGGTCTGCTCCGCGTTGTACGACGACACGCCCACGTACAGCGCCTTGCCCTGCTGGACGGCGGAGGCGAGCGCCCCCATCGTCTCCTCGAGCGGGGTGTGGGGGTCGAAGCGGTGCGAGTAGAAGATGTCGACGTAGTCGAGCCCCATCCGCTTCAGGGACGCGTCCAGCGAGGAGAGCAGATACTTCCGCGAGCCCCACTCGCCGTACGGGCCGGGGTGCATCTGATAGCCGGCTTTGGTGGAGACGATCAGCTCGTCCCGGTACGCGGCGAAGTCCTGCGCGAAGATCTTGCCGAAGTTCAGCTCGGCGGAGCCGGGCGGCGGCCCGTAGTTGTTCGCCAGGTCGAAGTGGGTCACACCCAGGTCGAAGGCGCGGCGCAGGATCGCGCGCTGCGGGACGAGGCTCCGGTCGTCGCCGAAGTTGTGCCAGAGGCCGAGCGAGAGGGCCGGCAGCTTGAGGCCGGAGCGGCCGGAGCGGCGGTACTCCATCGACTCGTAGCGGTCGGCGGAGGCCCGGTAGTAAGGGGTATCAGTCACGCTTCCCTCCTTATCACGGACTTGTGACACACCGGGTTGGGCCGCTGTCACCGGCCCGCAGTACTGTTGCGGCCTCGGGGGACTGCCGCACGGAGGGGTGTAAAGAACTGTGAACCTGCGCGACCTGGTGTACGGGCTCTACGCACGCCGGGTGGAAGGCCGCCTCGACCATGCCCAGGTGCCCAAGCACATCGGTGTGATCCTCGACGGCAATCGCCGCTGGGCCAAGGCGTCGGGCGGTACGGCAGCACAGGGACACCAGGCCGGTGCCGACAAGATCTCCGAGCTGCTGGGCTGGTGCGCGGAGACGGACGTCGAGGTCGTCACCCTCTGGCTCCTCTCCACGGACAACTTCGACCGCCCGCCGGAGGAGCTCACCCCGCTGCTCGGGATCATCGAGAACACCGTGCGCAACCTGGCCTCGGACGGCCGCTGGCGTGTGCACCACGTGGGCACGCTGGACCTGCTCCCGGCGCACACGCAGACCGTCCTGAAGGAAGCCGAGCAGGCCACGGCGGACGTCCCCGGAATACTGGTCAACGTCGCCGTCGGCTACGGCGGCCGCCAGGAGATCGCCGACGCGGTGCGGTCGCTGCTGCTGGAGCACGCGCAGAAGGGCACGAGCTTCGAGGAGCTCGCGGAGACGATCGACGTCGAGCACATCTCGGAGCACCTGTACACCCGGGGGCAGCCGGACCCGGACCTGGTGATCCGCACGAGCGGGGAGCAGCGGCTGTCGGGCTTCATGCTCTGGCAGAGCGCGCACTCCGAGTACTACTTCTGCGAAGTCTTCTGGCCGGCGTTCCGGAAGGTGGACTTCTTGCGTGCGCTGCGGGATTACGCGGCGAGGCATCGGCGCTACGGCTCCTGACGGCGGGGCGGGGCGTGTTCCCCTCCCCGCCCCTTCCCCGAACCCGGGGCTGCGCCCCGGGCGTGGCTTGGTGCTCCGTCACCGCGCGCGGTGACCGCTGGGTGGGCCGGGCTTCGCCCGGGCCCGGTACCGCGCTCCGCGCGGTGGCCTCAATCGCCGACCGGGCTGGAGTTGCCCGGCCACTTCAGCCTCGCTGGGGGCACCTCCCACGGCCGCCAGGTCGTAGGGGGAGTTTGAGGCGCGGGGTTCGGGGCGGAGCCCTGACGGGAGGGGCAAGTTCCACCCCCGCCTGGGGGTCCCCCCCATGGCCGTTAGGCCATAGGGGGGAGATTGAGGCGCAGGGGCCCGGGGGCAGCGCCCCCAGTTACGGGAAGGGGCGGGGTGGGGACCAGGCCCCGCGCAGCGGCGCGCCCCCACCCCCCGTCACCTCCTGTTCATCGAGGTGACCGCCCACCCCTGGCATGGCCGCACTCGTTCGAGGGCATACCCCATGCAGGTCGACGTCCGATCCACGAACGTCGTATCTCAGTGAGCGGCCGACACCGCTCACCCGGGAGGCCCTTTGCACACGAAGGACTGCACCAGCGGTGCGGACCACGCGGAGGGCCGGCGCTCGGCCCGCGCATCGTGGCCTGAGCCCGGCCCGTCGCCCGCTTCGGCGGGTGGACCCATGGCCCGCGACGCCGTCGCACCCCGACCTCGTCCGAGGGGGTACGTCCTTCCGTGGTGAACAGCACAAAGCGCCGTATGAACGACAGGCGCACCTATGTTCTCGACACCAGCGTCCTGCTGGCGGATCCGAACGCGATGAGCCGCTTCGACGAGCACGAAGTCGTGCTGCCCGTCGTCGTGGTCACGGAGCTGGAGGCCAAGAGGCACCATCCGGAGCTCGGTTACTTCGCCCGGCAGGCGCTGCGCCTGCTCGACGACTTCCGCGTCCGGTACGGCCGTCTCGACGCGCCGCTCCCGATCGGCGACCTCGGTGGCACGCTCCGCGTCGAGCTCAACCACTCGGATCCCGGCGTGTTGCCGGCCGGCTTCAGGCTGGGGGACAACGACTCACGGATTCTGGCGGTCGCGCGCAATCTGCAGGCCGAGGGGTACGACGTGACGGTCGTGTCCAAGGACCTGCCGCTGCGTATCAAGGCGTCCTCGGTCGGCCTGCTCGCGGAGGAGTACCGCGCGGAGCTCGCCATCACCGACACCGGCTGGACCGGTATGTCCGAACTGCCGCTGTCCGCGGAGCAGGTGGACCTGCTGTACGGGGAGGAGACGCTGTACGTGCCGGAGGCGGCCGAGCTGCCCGTGCACACCGGTCTGGTGCTGCAGTCGGAGCGCGGCAAGGCGCTGGGCCGCGTCACCGCGGAGGGCAACGTCCGTCTGGTGCGCGGCGACCGTGAGGTGTTCGGCATCCACGGCCGCAGCGCCGAGCAGCGCGTCGCGCTGGATCTGCTGCTGGACCAGGAGGTCGGCATCGTCTCGCTGGGCGGCCGGGCCGGCACCGGCAAGTCGGCGCTGGCGCTGTGCGCGGGCCTGGAGGCGGTCCTCGAGCGCAGGCAGCATCAGAAGGTGATGGTCTTCCGGCCGCTGTACGCGGTGGGCGGGCAGGAGCTCGGCTATCTGCCGGGCACCGAGGCCGAGAAGATGAGTCCGTGGGCGCAGGCGGTCTTCGACACGCTGTCCGCGGTGGCCGGCCGCGAGGTCATCGAGGAGGTCCTGAACCGCGGGATGCTGGAGGTGCTGCCGCTGACCCACATCCGCGGCCGCTCCCTGCACGACGCGTTCGTCATCGTCGACGAGGCCCAGTCGCTGGAACGGAACGTGCTTCTGACGGTTCTGTCCCGGGTCGGGGCGAATTCCCGGGTCGTCCTCACCCATGACGTCGCGCAGCGGGACAATCTGCGGGTCGGCCGGTACGACGGAGTGGTCGCCGTCGTCGAGAAGCTGAAGGGGCATCCGCTCTTCGCGCATGTCACCCTCACGCGCTCCGAGCGTTCCCAGATCGCCGCCCTGGTGACCGAAATGCTGGAGGACGTGCACCTTTGATCCGATAGGACCAGTAGGCCTATCTGGCAAATAGGACAAGCTGGTTGACGCCGCCCGGCAAAGCGCACGAGCGTAGCCGGGCGGCGTCGCGCTGTCCGCCGTTTCCCTCAAAAGCCCTGGTGTGAACGGGGTGTGAGCTTTCACACTCAGCGAAGAATTGCCTTGCGGTATCGGCTTCCGGCAGAGTCTTGCTTCCGTCAGGCCCCGCATGCGACACACCCGCACCACGACCGGTGCACAGCAACACACAACTCAAGACTTGTCCGTCGTATGCCGCCCGCGAGTACAACGTGGCAGCTCCCCGTGGAGTTGCCTCGCCGGGTCCGCGCCTCCCGTGACCCAAGCAGTGGGAGGCCAGCGCCAGGGGCACGATTGCGCTCGCGAGGTCACCTAAGCGGGCATGCTGGAAGGAAACCGTGTGAGCCGGATCTCGGTCCGGGGATTCGCAGTCGCCTCGGCGACTGCGGTCACCACCGTCGGCGCCGTCGTCGGCGTCGCGTCGGGCAACCCTCAGCCCTCGGGCGACAGCCTCGAGGCGACCGCTGCCGACACGACGCTCCTCGCGGACATTCCCATGGGCGAGCAGGCCCAGATCCAGGTGTCGTCCCTGGCGCAGCAGGCCGACGCCCAGGCCGCCGCCGCGGACGCGGCAGCGAAGAAGGCCGCCGAGGAGTCGGCGCGTCTTCAGGCCGCGAAGACCGCGGAGGCCAAGAAGGAGGCCGCCGAGGAGCGTGCGGAGAAGGCACGCGCGGAGGCTGAGGCGGCGGAGGCGCGGGCCAACCGCAGCGCCGTCCGTGACGCGTCCAGCTTCTCCGCGCAGTCGTCGTACACGATCGCCCAGGTTCAGGCGATGGCGCGGCAGATGGTGCCCGCCGACCAGTTCCAGTGCTTCAGCAACATCGTGGACCACGAGTCGAGCTGGAACTACCGGGCGCAGAACCCGTCTTCGGGTGCGTACGGTCTCGTCCAGGCCCTGCCGGGTTCCAAGATGTCGACGGCCGGCGCCGACTGGCAGACCAACCCGGCCACCCAGATCAAGTGGGGCCTGAACTACATGGAGGACCGCTACGGCGGCCCGTGCGGCGCCTGGTCGTTCTGGCAGGCCAACCGCTGGTACTAGTCGGGTACCGGTCCGCCGGGGACTCAACTTTCCGGAGCCCCTCACCGTCCTACGGTGAGGGGCTCCGTGCGTGTACGGTCGTGATTCGATGATCCCGGGTGGGGGCCGCCACCCCGCGCCCCCAGGCGCAGGGTGGAGTCGTGGGGGAAGAGGAAGCATCATGTCGAAGGTTCCAGGATGGCTCGGCCGCGTAGGCGCCGGGCTGACCCGGATGAGCGAGCGCTTGGAGGAGCGCCGCTCGGAGAGCGCGGCGAAGCTGGACCCCGCGGCGGACCTGGAGCCCGTGGCGGACACCGAGGGTGACCTCCCCGGCGCCGTACCGCCCCGGGAGAGCGTTCCGCCGCCGCCCGCGTACGCGCCCGCCGTCGCGGCGAAGCCCGACGCGGCGGCCGTGATCCCGTGGGGCATGCGGGTCGCGGCGGAGGCCGGCTGGCGGCTGCTCGTCCTGGCGGGCACCCTCTGGGTGCTGATGAGGGTCATCAGCGCCGTGCAGCTGGTCGTGCTGGCGTTCGTGGCGGCCCTGCTGGTCACCGCGATGCTCCAGCCGACGGTGGGCAGGCTGCGCCGGACAGGGCTGCCGCGGGGACTGGCCACCGCCGTGACCGCGATCCTCGGCTTCGTCATCATGGGCCTGGTCGGCTGGTTCGTCGTCTGGCAGGTCATGGAGAACCTCGACAACCTCTCCGACCGGGTCAGGGACGGCATCGACGAGCTCAAACGCTGGCTGCTCGACAGCCCGTTCCATGTGACAGAGAGTCAGATCAACGATATCGCGGAGAACCTCAGCGAGACGATCGGCACCAACACGGAGGAGATCACCACCGCCGGCCTGCAGGGCGTGACCGTGATGGTCGAGGTGCTCACCGGGATACTGCTGGCGATGTTCTCCACGCTGTTCCTGCTGTACGACGGCAAGCGGGTCTGGCAGTGGGTGCTGAAGCTCGTCCCGTCGGTGGCCCGCCCCGGAGTCGCGGGCGCCGGCCCGCGCGCCTGGCGCACCCTGACGGCGTACGTCCGCGGCACGGTGATAGTCGCGCTGATCGACGCGATCTTCATCGGCCTCGGGCTCTACTTCCTCGACGTCCCGCTGGCCGTGCCACTGGCCGTGTTCATCTTCCTCTTCGCCTTCATCCCGCTCGTCGGCGCCGTCGTCTCCGGCGCGCTGGCGGTCGTCGTCGCCCTGGTCACCCAGGGCGTGTTCACCGCGCTGATGGTGCTGGTCGTGGTCCTCGCCGTACAGCAGATCGAGGGCCATGTGCTCCAGCCCTTCATCCTGGGCCGCGCGGTACGGGTGCACCCGCTCGCCGTGGTCCTCGCCGTCGCGTCCGGCGGCCTGGTCGCCGGCATCGGCGGCGCGGTGGTCGCGGTGCCGCTGGTGGCCGTGACCAACACGGTGGTCACCTATCTCAACGTGTACGGGAGGGAACAGGCGCTGCGTCATTCGCCGCCGCCGCACGGTTCGACCTCCCTCGACGCTGCTGCCGCGCCCGCGCCGGCGGACGCTGCCGTGGAGCGGGAGGAGCGGTGATCTCAGAGCCGGAGATGGTGCCCGACGGGCATTTCGGTGCGGCCGAACTTCCCCAGCAGCGGCCGTCCTCCGACGACGTGCTGGCGGACGGCGACGCCCCCGCCGCCCCCCGCCCGTCGCGCCCCGCATGGCTCTGGGCCCTCGGCGGCGCGGTCGTCGCATCGGCGGTGTGGGCGGCCGGACTGTACGCGTACGGACACGGGGATCCGGACCTCGGCGGCTACCGGGTGAGCGAGGATCTCTGCGCCGACGCGGAGTTCAAGGGCCTGACGGCGACGGTGGGCGAGCGCATGGACGAGGGGTCCGGAGGGTGGGGCAGTGAACACGAGAGCCTCCACGAGGCCTGGTGCTACGCCGACCTGCGGCCGCCCGGTCATGTGGTGGAGACGGACGAGGACGGCAACGAACTGACGTCGTTCCCCCATGTCTCCCTGAGCTACACGCTGCACAAGAAGACCGATCCCGGGCCGGAGTTCGAGGGCTGGGTCGCCGCCCGGATCGACACCGGCGACGAGGAGACCGTTCCTCTGCGGCGGATCGACGGCCTGGGGGAGCGAGCCTTCATTACCGACGAGGAGGTCGGCGGTTCGTCCACCCTGCACGTCCTGGACGGCCAAGCGGTGTTCACCCTGAGTGTCACCAGCGATTGGGACCACGAGTCCGGTGAGCCGCTGACCGATGTGTCCGAAGTCCAGCCGGTCATGGTCCAGGACATGAGGGCACTGATGGCCGAGCTGAAGAGCGCCGAGACGCCTTCCGGGTCGTAGCGGGAAGGGGCCCGCCGATCCGTTTCCGGACCGGCGGGCCCCTTCTGTCGCCCCTGTGCAGGGCGTACTACTCGGCGATGACGGCCTCGGCGTCGAGCGTGGCGCCCACGGCCTGGATCACCGCGGCGATCTTCACGGCCTCCTGGATCGTCTCGCGGCCCACACCGGCCTTGCGCAGCACCTGCTCGTGCGAGTCGAGGCACTGGCCGCAGCCGTTGATGGCGGAGACGGCGAGCGACCACAGCTCGAAGTCGACCTTCTCCACACCCGGGTTGCCGATGACGTTCATCCGCAGACCGGCGCGCAGCGTCCCGTACTCGGGGTCCGACAGCAGGTGCCGGGTCCGGTAGAAGACGTTGTTCATCGCCATGATCGCGGCGGCCGACTTGGCGGCGGTGTACGCCTCCGGCTTGAGGTTGGCCTTCGCCTCCGGCTCCAGCTCACGCAGCACCCGCGGCGAACGCGAGGCGATCGCGCAGGCCAGCACGGTGCCCCACAGCTGCTGCTGCGGAAGCTCGCTGTTGCCGATGACCGAGCCGAGGTTCAGCCTCAGGTCCTTGGCGTAGTCCGGTACGGCGGCCTTGAGTTCATCGAGAGCCATCGCGGATCACTCGCCCGACAGCAGCGCGACGGGGTCCAGGGTGTTCTCGCCCTTGGTCCAGTTGCACGGGCACAGCTCGTCGGTCTGCAGGGCGTCCAGCACCCGCAGGACCTCCTTGGGGTTACGGCCGACGGAGCCGGCGGTCACCATGGTGAACTGGATCTCGTTGTTCGGGTCGACGATGAAGACGGCGCGCTGGGCGAAGCCGTCCTCGCCCTCGATGCCGAGGTCCCGCATCAGCTCGTGCTTCGAGTCGGCCATCATCGGGAAGGGCAGGTCACGCAGGTCGTCGTGGTCCTTGCGCCAGGCGTGGTGGACGAACTCGGAGTCGCCGGAGAAGCCGAGGATCTGGGCGTCACGGTCGGCGAACTCGTCGTTCAGCTTGCCGAACGCGGCGATCTCGGTCGGGCAGACGAAGGTGAAGTCCTTGGGCCACGCGAACACGACCTTCCACTTGCCCTCGTAGGACTTGTGGGTGATCTCCTCGAACTCCTTGCCGCTCTCCAGCGAGACGCAGGCAGTCAGTTCGAACGTGGGGAACTGGTCACCGACAGTGAGCACGCGCTCTCCTTGCAAAAACAGGATTTCCCTTTTGAGGTCATCCGGTGGGGTTGGACGGATCTTGATAGTGGCACAGAGTGCATTGATCGCGGAAATAGCTAGACTCGGTCATCGCGATCGGAGGTACTTATCAGTGGCCGCAATAAATAGGGTCAAACAGCCGAGTCTCGCACAGCTGCGCGCCTTCGCCGCCGTGGTCGAGCATCTGCACTTCCGGGACGCGGCGGCAGCAATCGGGATGAGCCAGCCCGCGCTCTCCGGCGCCGTCTCGGCGCTCGAGGAGGCACTGGGTGTCCAGCTCCTCGAGCGTACGACCCGCAAGGTCCTCCTCTCGCCGGCCGGCGAACGGCTGGCGGTACGGGCCAAGGCCGTGCTCGACGCGGTCGGTCTGCTGATGGAGGAGGCGGAAGCGGTACGGGCCCCGTTCACGGGCGTGCTCCGGCTCGGGGTGATCCCGACGGTCGCGCCGTATCTGCTGCCGACGGTGCTGAAACTGGTGCACGAGCGGTACCCGGAGCTGGACCTCCAGGTCCACGAGGAGCAGACGTCCTCCCTGCTGGAGGGGCTGTCCGCGGGGCGGCTCGACCTGCTGCTGCTCGCGGTGCCGCTGGGGGTGCCGGGGGTCACCGAGCTGCCCCTCTTCGACGAGGACTTCGTCCTCGTCACACCCGAGGGCCACTGGCTCGGCGGCCGCCACGACATTCCGCGCGAGGCGCTGCGCGAACTGCATCTGCTGCTGCTCGACGAGGGGCACTGCCTGCGCGACCAGGCCCTCGACATCTGCCGCGAGGCGGGCCGCACGGAAGGCGGTCCCGTGACGACGACGGCCGCCGGCCTGGCGACGCTCGTCCAACTCGTCGCGGGCGGCCTCGGCGTCACGCTCCTGCCGCGCACGGCCGTCGACGTCGAGACGGGCCGTGCGGGCAACCTCCACACCGGCTGGTTCGCCGACCCGGCCCCGTCGCGCCGCATCGCCCTCGCGATGCGGTCGGGCTCGGCGCGGGCGGACGAGTTCGAGCAGCTGGCGGATGCGTTGCGCGAGGCGATGGGGAGGCTGCCGGTGCGGGTGGCGGGCTGAGGGCGCGGGCGGGTGGAGCCTGCGGTGGGCTGTTCCCCTACCCGCCCCTTCCCGCAACCGGTCCCCGCCCGGACCCGCGCCTCAAACGCCGACCGGGCTGATTTCGCGCAGCGAAATCAGCCCGGTCGGCGTTTGAGGCCACCCCGCGCAGCGGCCCCCGACGCTCGCTATACGCGCCCGGTATACACCCCGTGTACAGTGCCCCCATGTCCATCGGTCACACCCTCCTCGGCCTCCTCGAATCCGGCCCCCGCCACGGCTACGACCTCAAGCGCGCTTTCGACGAGAGGTTCGGGCACGACCGCCCCCTCCACTACGGGCAGGTCTACTCGACCATGTCCCGCCTGCTCAAGAACGGGCTCGTCGAGGTCGACGGCGTCGAGGCCGGTGCCGGACCCGAGCGGAAGCGGTACGCGATCACGGAGGCCGGGATCACCGACGTCTCGCAGTGGCTCGTGCAGCCCGAGAAGCCGGAGCCGTACCTCCAGTCGACCCTCTACACCAAGGTCGTCCTCGCGCTGCTCACCGGCCGCCGTGCCGACGACATACTCGACACGCAGCGCGCGGAGCATCTGCGCCTGATGCGGGCGCTCACCGACCGCAAGCGCCGCGGCGACCTCGCCGATCAGCTCATCTGCGACCACGCCCTGTTCCATCTCGAGGCCGATCTGCGCTGGCTGGAACTGACCGCCGCCCGGCTCGACCGGCTCGCCGCGGAGGTGCGTCGGTGATCCCCTCCGGCTCCCTGCTCGTCGCCGAGGATCTGCGCAAGTCCTTCGGTCCGACCGCCGCGCTCGACGGGGCCTCGTTCTCCGTCCACCCCGGCGAAGTCGTCGCCGTCATGGGGCCCTCCGGGTCCGGCAAGTCGACCCTGCTGCACTGCCTGGCCGGGATCGTCCGTCCCGACTCCGGTTCCGTCGTGTACGCGGGGCGCGAGCTGACCACCCTGTCGGACGCGCAGCGCAGCGCTCTGCGGCGTACCGACTTCGGGTTCGTGTTCCAGTTCGGGCAGCTCGTACCGGAGCTGAACTGCGTCGAGAACGTGGCGCTGCCCCTGCGGCTCAGCGGTGTGAAGCGCAAGGCGGCCGAGCGCACCGCCCTCGAATGGCTGGAGCGGCTGGAGGTCGAGGACGCGGCGCGCAAGCGGCCCGGGGAGATCTCCGGCGGGCAGGGCCAGCGGGTCGCCGTGGCCCGCGCGCTGGCGCCGTCGCCGAAGGTGGTCTTCGCCGACGAACCCACCGGCGCTCTGGACTCGTTCAACGGCGAGCGGGTGATGTCCCTGCTCACGGACGCCGCCCGGCTGCAGAACACGGCCGTCGTCCTGGTCACGCACGAGACGCGGGTCGCCGCGTACTCGGACCGGGAGATCGTCGTACGCGACGGCCGGTCGCGCGACCCGGACTTCACCGTATGAGCCGTACGAACAAGACGCCGAGCGAACCGCGCCGCGGCCCGGCCGCACGGCTGCGGGACCTGGCGATGGGTGTCCGGTTC
Organism: Streptomyces sp. NPDC002835; assembly: GCF_053591995.1. Lineage (NCBI taxonomy): Bacteria > Bacillati > Actinomycetota > Actinomycetes > Kitasatosporales > Streptomycetaceae > Streptomyces > Streptomyces sp. NPDC002835. The sequence goes on from NZ_JBSFUW010000004.1 coordinate 115,398, forward strand.
GCTACGTCCGGCGGGCGCGAGGGCTGGACGCGGAACACGCTGACCGCCGTCGGCGTGGGCCTCGGCGTGGCCCTGCTGCTGATCGCCGCGTCCGTGCCGCAGATGATGGAGGGCCGGGACGAACGCGCGGCCGCGCGGACCGCGTACGCCCTGGTGTCGGGCGAGTCCGCCGCCCGCAGCGACCGGTCCGTCGTGGTCGCCGTCGCGGACACCGACTACCGGAACGAGACCGTCGGCGGCGTGGCCATGCGGCCCGACGGCGCGCGTCCGGTGCTGCCTCCCGGGCTCGAACGAGCCCCGGCCGCCGGTGAGATGTACGTGTCGCCGGCGCTCGCCGAACTGCTGGCGTCGCCCGAGGGCAGGCTCCTCGCGGAGCGGCTGCCCCACCGGACCGCGGGCCTCATCGGCGACGCGGGGCTCCTCGACCCGGGCGAACTTCTCTACTACACGGGCAGTTCCACGCTGATCACGGGCAACGGCGCCGTCCGGACCGACGGCTACGGCTACGGCGCCGGGGGCGGCGCCGGGCCGATTGATCCGGTGCTGATCGTCGTGATCGTGCTGGCCTGTGTGGTGCTGCTGGTGCCGGTGGCCGTCTTCATCGCGACCGCCGTCCGCTTCGGCGGCGAGCAGCGCGACCGGCGGCTCGCCGCGCTGCGCCTGGTCGGCGCGGACGCGCGGACGACGCGCTGGATCGCGGCCGGCGAGGCACTGTTCGGCGCCGCGCTCGGCCTGGCCGCCGGTGCCGGGTTCTTCGCGCTGGCCCGGCCGCTCGCCGGCTCCGTGCGGGTGTGGGACCTGAGCGCGTTCCCGTCCGACGTCGTACCGGTGCCGCCGCTCGCCGCGGCGATCCTGCTCGCGGTGCCCGTGGCGTCGGTCGTGGTGGCGCTGTTCGCCATGCGCGCGGTGACGGTCGAGCCGCTGGGCGTCGTACGCCGGTCGGCGCCGCGCCGCCGCCGGCTGTGGTGGCGGCTGCTGATGCTGCTCGCGGGCATCGGCGTACTGCTGGCGACCGGCACCGTCGATGACAGGACCGAGGTGGTCCAGCCGTGGCCGATCGCCGCCGGCACGCTGCTGGTGCTGTGCTCGCTGACGGCACTGCTTCCCTGGCTGGTGGAGGCGGTCGTCCGACGGCTGCACGGCGGTCCGGTCGCCTGGCAACTCGCCATTCGCCGACTTCAGTTGAACAGCGGCCCGGCGGTCAGGGCGGTCAGCGGCATCACGGTCGCGGTGGCCGGCGCGATCGCGCTGCAGATGCTCTTCGCCGGTATCCACGACGACTTCAACCGGGTCACGGGACTGAACGCGTCCTCGGCGCGGATGGATGTGTCCGTTCCTTTCCCGAGCGCGGAGCTGGCCACCGGGATGACGCACGCGTTGCAGGACACGAAGGGTGTCCGGAGCGTGATCAGCACCGTGGAGGCGTATGTGGTGAGCCCGGAGCCCGTCGGCGAGGACGATCTCCGGCCCACGACGGGCCTGACGGTCGCCGACTGCGCGACGCTCCGCAGGCTGGCCGAGATCGGCTCCTGCACGGACGGCGACACCTTCGTCGTGCACCACAGGAGCAACGACCCGCCGAACATCTGGACCGACCGGACCGCCCGGAAGGGGAAGCCGGTCAATCTCAACAGCGACACGGCCTACGACGGTTCCGCACCGGTCCTGTGGACGCTGCCGGCCCACTCGCCGACGGTGATGCTGCGCACGGACCCGATGGCCGACGACTACGTCGGCATCTTCGCGACCCCCGGCGCCCTGGACGCGGCGACGATCCCGGGCGGCTGGACCTCGGCGCGCGTGCAGATCGACGAGAGCGTGCGCGACGGGCGGGAGTTCGTCCGCAACACCGTCGCGCGGCTCGACCCGTCCGCCGGGGTGAGGACGGCACAGCGGATCGAACGCGACCGGCAGTACGCGAGCGTCCGCAGCGGACTGCTGGCCGCCGCGACCGCGACCATGGGCCTGATCGCCGCGTCGATGGCGGTCACGCTGATCGAGCAACTCCGGGAGCGCAGACGCCTGCTGTCCGTACTCGTCGCCTTCGGCACCCCCCGCTCCACCCTGGTCTGGTCCGTCCTGTGGCAGACCGCCGTCACCGTCGCCCTCGGCACGGCGGTCGCGATCGCGGGAGGCGTCGGCCTCGGCGCGGTGATGCTGCGCATGATCGGCAAACAGGTCACGCACTGGGGCGCGTTCGTGCCGGTGGTGGGGATGGGGGCGGGGCTGATCGTGACGGTGACGCTGCTGAGCGCGGGGGCGCTGTGGCGGCTGATGCGGGCGGACGGGTTGCGCACGGAGTGACGCGGCGGGGGCGGGCGCCTGCGGCGGGCTTGTCCCCTACCCGCCCCTTCCCGAACCGGGACAGGCCCCGGACCCCGTACCGCGCTTCGCGCGGTGGCCTCAATCGCCGGCCGGGCTGACTCAGCCTCGCCGGCGTTTGAGGCGCGGGTCCGGGCAGAGCCCGGTTACGGGAAGGGGCGGGTAGGGGAACCGCCCCGCGCAGCGGACCCCCTACGGCGGCGCACCCCCCGGCGGCCCCGGCGGCTCCGCCGCCCCCCGCGGCCGCCCCCGCCGCGGAATCGGCCCCGTACCCCCCGGCAGCCGCCCCGCGTCCGCCAGCGCACGCCGCAGCAGGAACTCGATCTGCGCGTTCGCGCTGCGCAGTTCGTCGCCGGCCCATCGGGCCAGCGCCTCGTACACCGCCGGGTCCAGCCGCAGCAGTACCTGTTTGCGCTCGGAGGGGGGTGGCGGCGTCACTGGTAGAGAGAGCCCGTGTTGAGGACCGGCTGCGCCGCGCGGTCGCCGCAGAGGACCACCATCAGGTTGGACACCATCGCGGCCTTGCGCTCCGAGTCCAGCTCGACGATGCCCTGCTCGGAGATCCGGGTGAGGGCCGCCTCGACCATGCCCACCGCGCCGTCGACGATCTGGCGTCGCGCGGCCACGACCGCGCCCGCCTGCTGGCGCTGCAGCATCGCGGAGGCGATCTCGGGGGCGTACGCGAGGTGGGTGAAGCGGGACTCGATGATGTGGACGCCGGCCGCCTCGACCCGTGCGTGCAGTTCGACGGCGAGCTTCTCGGTGATCTCCTCCGCGTTGCCGCGCAGCGACAGGCCAGCCTCGTCGTGGGCGTCGTAGGGGTACTCGATGGCGATGTGCCGGACCGCGGCCTCCGTCTGGGTGGAGACGAACTCGAGGAAGTCGTCCACCTCGAACATCGCCTGGGCGGTGTCCTCGACCTTCCACACGACCACCGCGGCCAGCTCGATGGGGTTGCCGTACGCGTCGTTGACCTTGAGGACGGCCGTCTCGTGGTTGCGCACCCGGGTCGAGATCTTGACCCGCGACGTGAGCGGGTTGACCCAGCGCAGGCCGTCCGTGCGGATCGTGCCCCGGTAGCGGCCGAAGAGCTGGACGACGCGGGCCTCGCCGGGCGCGACCATGTTCAGTCCGCACATGGCGAGGAACGCGGCGATGCCGATGAGGATGCCGCCGGTGATCAGTACGGCCTTGGTGCCGGTGGAGTCGACCGCCGTCGCGGCGATGACGAGCACCGCCCCGGCGGCCAGTCCGAGCAGGCCGAGGAGGAGGGCGAGACCGCCGCCGATGCTGTGCGCGGCGAACTCCCGGACCTGCGGCCTGGGCATCTCCGGCGTGTCGGCCGCCTGGTCCTTCTCGTGGTCGATCGTGCTGGTGACAGGCATGGGCATCCCCGTTTCCGTGTCGCGCGAGCCCTTCCGCGCCTCTAGCAAAGTGATATCACTTTATCGTACATCGCAACCCTGGACGCCCCTCGTGAGTCGGTTCACTTGACGCAGGGTGCTGATTCTCACGTCCGTAAAAGGCGGGATCGGCGCCTCTTTGTCTATACCTCCGGTGTTAGCTTGCTGAGTTGATTCCGGGCCGATCACGGCACCGATGCCGATGGACAGACACCACAGCCGAGAGAGCGGAGCGACGAAGCGATGGGTCGAGCGGAAGCGCGACAGGCCCGGCAGCGCGGTGCGCGCCGGGCGAACAGAACCGGGCCCACGGGCATACGCCGCTTCTTCACGTTCCGGAAGATCCTTGGCACGTTCTTCGGTCTGTGCCTGCTGGCCATGGGCGCGTTCTTCGTGGCCTACATGCTCGTCCCGGTCCCCGAGGCCAACGCAGAGGCCAAGCTGCAGAGCAACGTCTACAAGTACAGCGACGGCAAGCTCCTGGCCCGGACCGGCGAGGTCAACCGCGAGATCATCGGCCTGGACAAGATCCCCAAGGACGTCCAGTACGCCTTCGTCGCCGCCGAGAACAAGACCTTCTTCGAGGACTCGGGCGTCGACATCAAGGGCACGCTGCGCGGCTTGAAGAACACGGTCACCGGTCAGGGCAAGCAGGGTGGCTCGACGATCACCCAGCAGTACGTGAAGAACTACTACCTGACCCAGGACCGCACGGTCACCCGCAAGCTCAAGGAGCTGGTGATCTCGCTGAAGGTGGACCGGAACAAGGAGAAGAGCGAGATCCTCGCCGGTTACCTCAACACCAGCTACTTCGGCCGCGGCGCGTACGGCATCCAGGCCGCCGCCCAGGCGTACTACGGCGTCGACGCCGAGAAGCTGAACGTCTCCCAGGGCGCCTATCTCGCGGCTCTCGTCCAGGCCCCCAGCAGCTTCGACTGGGCCGTCGCCTCCGACAGGACGAAGGAGGCGGTGACCAACCGCTGGAACTACGTGCTGAACAACATGGTCGAGGAGAGCTGGCTCGACAAGAGCACCCGCGACACCATGAAGTTCCCCGTTCCCAAGGCCCCCAAGGCCCCGGCCGGCCTCAGCGGCCAGGCCGGGTACATCGTGGACGCGGCCAAGGCGGAGCTGGCCCGCCAGGGCGTCGAGAAGGCCGATCTCGACGCCGGCGGCTGGACGATCACCGTCAACATCAACTCCAAGAAGCAGAAGGCGCTCGAGAAGGCGGTCGAGGAGCAGCTGGAGACCAATCTCGACCGCGAGGGCAACAAGGTCGACGCCACCGTGCAGGCCGGCGCCACCTCGGTCGACCCCGAGACGGGCAAGGTCGTGGCCCTGTACGGCGGGGTGAGCGCCACCCAGCACTACATCTCGAACGCGACCCGCCGCGACTACCAGCCGGCCTCCACGTTCAAGCCGGTCGTGTTCGCCTCCGCGCTGGAGAACGGGTCCGAGACCCAGGACGGCGTCCCGATCGGCCTCAACACGATCTACGACGGCACCAGCAAGCGCCCGGTCGAAGGCATCGACGGCCGCTACGCCCCGCAGAACGACCTCGACAAGAGCTACGGGGACGTCACCGTCCAGACCTCCCTCAACCGCTCCATCAACTCCTCCTTCGCGCAGATGGCCGTCGACGTCGGCCTGGACAACGTGAAGGAGACGGCGCTCGACCTGGGCGTCCCGGACGAGGACTTCCCGGTGCGCCCGTCGGTGGCGCTCGGCACCATGTCCGCTTCCACCTGGGACATGGCCGGCGTCTACGCCACCCTCGACAACCACGGCAAGAAGGTCACGCCGACGATCGTCGCCAAGGCCGAGCACAAGGACCGTGAGGTCGAACTCCCGGACCCGATCGGCGACCAGGTGATCAGCCGCGAGTCGGCCGACACGGTGACCGCCGGTCTGACCGGCGTGGTGAAGAACGGCTCCGGCGTCAACGCGCAGTCCAGCGCCTACCAGGCGGCCGGCAAGACCGGCACCTCGGAGAACAACAAGTCCGCCTGGTTCGCCGGTTACACCCCCGAACTCGCCACGGTGGTCGCCCTGTTCGGCGAGTCCACCAAGGAGGGCGGCGGTCAGGTCTCGCTCACCGGCACGGCCGAGGCCGGCCGCGCCAACGGCGGCGGCTTCCCCGCCAAGATCTGGGCCGACTACACGACGGGCGCCCTGAACGGCGGCTCGGACGCCCGGTTCGACCTCGACGTGGCGGAGATCGCGGTTCCCGACCCGACGCCGACCCCGACGGAGACGGAGTCCGAGGAGCCGAGCCCGACGCCGACGGAGACCGAGTCCGAGGACCCGACCCCGACGCCGACGGAGACCGAGAGCGCGGACCCGACCCCGACGGACGAGGTGCCGGTCACCCCGTCCTTCACGGCGCCGTCCGAGACCTTCACCACGCCGGTCGAGACGGACGGCGGTGGCGAGGTGAACCGGGACGGGGAGCGCGGCTCGCTGCTGTCACCCTGAGCGGCCGGCCGGGCAACACCGAAAGCGGCGCCCGCACCCGGTCTCGGGTGCGGGCGCCGCTTTCGTGCCGGCGGACCGGCTACGCGCGAGTGGGCAGCTCGAACCAGACGACCTTGCCCGTGGACAGCCGTGTCGCGCCCCAGCGTCTGGCGAGCCGGTTCACCAGGAACAGGCCGCGGCCGCCCTCGTCGGTGTCCCGCGCCCGGCGCTGTCTGGGCAGCTGGGGCGAGTCGTCGCCGACCTCGCAGCGCAGTACGTCGGTGCGCAGCAGCCGTAGCGTCACCGGCCGCTCCGCGTACCGCACCGCGTTGGTGACGACCTCGCTGACCAGCAGCTCCACCGAGTCGGACAGCTCCTCCAGCCCCCAGCGGGCCAGGGCCCGCCGGGCGAGGCGGCGGGCGCGGCCCGGGGCGGCGTCCTCCGGCTCGAGGAACCAGTAGGCGACGTCGCTCGGCGCGATCCCGTCGAAGCGGGCCGCGAGCAGGGCGATGTCGTCGTCGCGGTCGCCGGGGCCGAGCATGTCGAGCACGTCGTCGCAGAGGGCCTCCAGCGGCGGCGAGTGGTCGGGGCCGGTGAGCTGCGCGGTGTCGGCGAGCCGTTCCCGCAGCTGCTCGATGCCCGTCCACACGTCGCGCAGCCGGGACTCGACCAGCCCGTCGGTGTAGAGCAGCAGCGTCGCTCCGGCCGGGGCGTCGAGCTCCACGGCCTCGAAGTCGACGCCGCCGACGCCGATGGGCGCGCCGGGCGGCACCCGCAGCACCTCGGCCCGCCCGCCCAGGTGCAGCAGGATGGGCGGCGGGTGTCCGGCGTTGGCGATGGTGATCCGGTGCGAGACCGGGTCGTAGACCGCGTAGAGGCAGGTGGCCATGCGGTCCGTGCCGAGACGCTGGGCCTGCTCGTCCAGGTGGTGCAGGACCTCCTGCGGCGGCAGGTCGAGGCCGGCCAGTGTCTGGGCGGTCGTCCGGAGCTGGCCCATGATCGCGGCGGAGGTCATGGAGTGGCCCATGACGTCGCCGACGACGAGCGCGACCCGGCTGCCGGGCAGCGGGATCGCGTCGTACCAGTCGCCGCCGACGCGGGCCGTCTCCGCCGCCGGGAGGTAGCGGGAGGCAAGCCGTACGCCGGTGGGCTGGGGCAGCGAGTCGGGCAGCATGGTGCGCTGCAGTTCGTCGGCGATGTACGCCTCGCGGCCGTACAGCACCGCCTTGTCGATGCCGAGCGCCGTGTGCGTGGCCAGCTGGGCGGCGACCAGGAGGTCGTTCGGCTCGAAGGCGGGCCGGTCGGGGCGGCGCAGGAAGACCGCCGCGCCGATGACCCGCCGGCGGCCGCGGAGCGGGGCGAGTATCGCGCGGTGGCCGCTGGGCACGGAACGTCCGTCGCCGAGCAGCTCGGGCAGTGCGGCGCGGGCCGCCGCCGAGTCGCCGAAGACCGGCCGCACCCCGCGCAGCACCTCGGAGAGCGCCCCGCCGGAGCGGACCTCGCACAGTTCGGCGGCCGGAACGGTGTCGCTCCCCGCGTCCAGCAGCGGCAGAGCCCCGGCGACGGCCTGGTCCCCGTCCTCCGCGTTTAAACGCAGCCGGTCGGTACGGCGCAGGCGCAGTACGAACGGGGAGACGGGGCGTTCGTCGCCCACCGGCAGCGGGTCCCGGAGGTAGACCAGGATCGCGTCGGAGAACGTCGGCACGGTGGCCCGGCACAGGCCGAGGACGATCTCGTCGAGGTCGATGCCGCGGGCGATCCGCCGCGTGGCCGCCCCCACGAACCGCAGCCGGTCGCCCTCGCGTCTCGCGGTGCCGGCGATGTCCTGGGCCTGCAACTGCGCCGGGTGCACCTGCGGCTGTGGCTGGGGTTTCGGCGGCGGGCCTGCGGGCGCGGGGGAGCCCCCGGCCGCCTGCGCCCGCGGCCGGGTGCGTTCCTGGGACCGGGCAGCCAGCGGCTGTCGGCCTTCGTGGGAGGTGGGATGCTCCGTCACGCGTGGGATTCCGTCCATCCGGGCCGGTGGTGCGATGCAATCGCCTCGTGGGGCGGTATACCCGCTCTGGGGGTGACATCGACAGGGTGGCGGGCTTCCGGCACAGCTCAACCCCCTGTTGTGACTGACTCGTGTCCCGTCCGAGACGCTGCGCGACCGGACGCTGTGTGACTGCTCGATGACTCTGCGGTCGGGCCCTGTGCTCCTGCTCCCTCGTACGGCGCAGCCTTGCGGACGACGATCCTACGTTTGACCCCAGGGGGCGCATCAAGAGTCTCACGAGGTCGTATACGCCGGAGCGCGTTCCCGTCGGGAACCGGCCACAGTGCTCGGATCAGGCCGCCTGCCGCGCCGGAAGGCGGTCCCAGTCGGCCGGCAGGGCCGGCACCGGCCACGCCGGGTCCGGCCGCCAGAGCTCCCAGCCGTCGCGGAACGGCGTCCCCCAGGACCGGATCACCTCGACCGCCGCCCGGCCCGCCTCCCGCACTCCGCGTGCGGTGCGCGCGTCCATCAGACCGACCCGCTGGGCCTGGTCGAACTCGTCCTCGTCCCGCCACAGCCAACTGCGGTCCGGATAGACGGAGATGTCGAGGTAGTGGTCCTCCGAGTCGACGCCGCCCGACCAACGGGTGCGCGGCTCCTCGAGGTTGACGTACCAGCTGCGGAACTGCCAGCCGTGCTCCCAGAAGAGCCACACCGACCAGGGCAGCCCGGGCTGCGCCAGCTTCAGGACGCCGTTGCCGGTCCAGCGGGCGCGGGCGGTGGTGCGCGGCGCCGTGTAGCGGGTGGCCAGCGGCTCCTCGTGGACCGGGGTGCCGTCGGCGAGCAGCGGCTTCACGCACTCGGTGCCGGGGGCCATCCACACGGCGAGCAGGTCGTCCGTGTCCTGGACGACCGTCACGGGCCGGCAGATGTGGAAAGCGCGGCCCGCCGCACCGGGCGCATGGCCGCGGTAGCGCCAGAGGATGTGGTCCCCCGGCTCCCAGCGTGAGCTGCGCTGTGCGTCGGTCGTGCGCTGGTCCGTCCTGCCCGCGTCGTGTGCCGGGCCTCCCGTGCCTGTCATGAGCAGATCTTAGGAGTACGCAACGGACCGCGCAGCGGTGCGTGTCACGGGCCGTGTCGCGGGACGTGCCGCCGGCCGTGCCACGCGGCCGGTCTCACGGGTGGGTCATGCGCAGCACGTCGAGCGCCTCGTCGAGCTGCTCCAGCGTCAGCTCCCCGCGCTCCACATAGCCGGATTCGAGCACCACCTCGCGGATCGTCCGGCGCTCGGCGAGCGACTTCTTGGCGACCTTCGCCGCCTCCTCGTAGCCGATGTACTTGTTGAGCGGGGTGACGACCGAGGGGGAGGACTCCGCGTACTCCCGGGCCCGTTCGACATCGGCGGTGATGCCGTCGACGGTGCGGTCGGCCAGCAGCCGGGCGGCGTTCGCCAGCAGCCGGACCGATTCCAGCAGGTTCTTGGCCATCACCGGCAGCATCACGTTGAGCTCGAAGTTCCCGGCCGCGCCGGCCGCCGCGACGGTGGCGTCGTTGCCGGTGACCTGGGCGGCGACCATCAGCACCGCCTCGGGGATCACCGGGTTCACCTTGCCCGGCATGATCGAGGAGCCGGGCTGGAGGTCGGGCAGGGCGATCTCGGCGAGGCCGGTGCGCGGGCCGGAGGCCATCCAGCGCAGATCGTTGCAGATCTTGGTGAGCGAGACCGCGACCGTACGGAGCTGGCCGGAGGTCTCCACCAGCCCGTCCCGTGCCCCCTGCGCCTCGAAGTGGTCGCGGGCCTCCGTCAGCGGCAGCCCGGTCGTCCGGGCCACCTCGGCGATGACGGCGGCGGAGAAGCCGGGCGGGGTGTTGATGCCGGTGCCGACGGCCGTGCCGCCCAGCGGCAGTTCGGCGAGGCGCGGCAGTGACACCGTCAACCGCTCGATCCCGTAGCGGATCTGCGCCGCGTAGCCGCCGAACTCCTGGCCCAGGGTGACGGGCGTGGCGTCCATCAGATGCGTACGGCCCGCCTTGACGACCGCCGCGAACGCGGTGGCCTTGCGCTCCAGCGAGCCGGCCAGGTGGTCCAGCGCCGGGATCAGGTCGCGGGTGACGGCCGCGGTCGCCGCGATGTGGATGGAGGAGGGGAAGACGTCGTTGGACGACTGGGAGGCGTTCACATGGTCGTTGGGGTGGACGTCACGGCCCAGCCGCTCGGTGGCGAGCGTCGCGAGGACCTCGTTGGTGTTCATGTTGGACGAGGTCCCCGAGCCGGTCTGGAAGACGTCCACCGGGAAGTGCTCGTCCCAGCGGCCCTCCGCGACCTCCGCCGCGGCGTCGGCGATCGCACCGGCGATGTCCGCGTCCAGCACGCCGAGTTCGGCGTTGACCTGCGCGGCCGCGGCCTTGATACGGGCGAGCGCCTCGATGTGCGCACGCTCCAGACGCTGCCCGGACACGGGGAAGTTCTCCACCGCCCGCTGGGTCTGCGCCCGCCACTTGGCGTGGGCGGGGACCCGCACCTCGCCCATGGAGTCGTGCTCGGTCCGGTAGCCGCTCGCATCGCTCACGTTCTTCAACCTCCCGTAAAAGTTGAGCACTTGTCTTGTTCCGCGTATTCCCAGTCGGCCTACCTGCCAGTAAAAACCGTGGGTAACCCCACTTCCAGGAGGCGCGATGAAGCGCACCAGGTACAGATTCCGCCGGGCCGTCACGGTTGGTGCCGTGGCCGCCGCCACGGCACTGGGAACCCTGACGGCCACCGCCCCCGCCGGAGCGGCAGAGGCCGACGACACGCGGTCGGTGTCCTCCGTACCGCTCACCGCGGAGCTGGAGGCCGTCCGGGCAGCGGAGGCGACCGCACTCTACGGAAGCCCCGAGGAACGGCCGCTGGATCAGCGTAAGACCGGCCTGATCTCGCTCGGCGACAGCGAGATCTCCGGCGAGGGCACCGGCACCTACGAGCCGCCCACCAACGGGCCCGACAACTGGTGCCACCGGTCGCCCGACGCCGCCGTCCACCGCACCGGAATCCCCGCGGACGTCACCTACAACGTGTCCTGCTCCGGTGCGTCCACCGCCAACATCCGCATCGGCGGCAGCAAGCAGTACGCCGACGAGCCGGTCCAGAGCGACAGCCTGGCGATCAAGGCCCGCAACACCCGGATCAAGATGGTCCTGCTCGTCGCCGGCGCCAACGACGACCTCCAGTTCGGTCCCGTCATGACCGACTGCGTCACCCGCTACATCCTGGTCCAGGGCCCCTGCGAGCCCAAGTACGCCCCCGGCTGGCAGGCCCGCGTCGACGGCCTCGTCCCCAAGGTCGAGCAGACCGTGCGCGACCTGCGCACCGTGATGCGGGACGCCGGCTACCGGGACGGCGACTACAAGATGGTCGTCATGGGCTACCCCAGCCCCATCGGCCCCGACTTCCGCGACAACCCGAACTTCCCCGGCAAGCTGATCTGCGGCGGGCTGGGCTACGACTCCGACACCGTATGGGGCCGCGACAGCGCCGTCCCCGCCTTCGAACGCGGCATGCGTGAGGCCGCACGCGCCACGGGGGCGGTCTACCTGGACAACTCCCGCCTGTTCCACGGCCACGAGGTCTGCCACCAGGACCCCTGGGCCCGCGGGCTCTACATCGACCTCTCCAAGCCCGGCCTGCCGGACGAGAACTCCGTCCGCCAGTCCTTCCACCCCAACATCCGCGGCCACGCGGCCTTCGCCTCGTGCCTGACCCAGCTCTACAACTCCCCGGCCCGCGAGGCGAGCTGCGCGGACGTCAACTCCACGGGCAGGCCCCTGCTGGTCCCGTACGCCTGGGACGACGCCTACCGACCCTTGCGCAACGAGGCGACCGGCGACTGCCTGGACGTCCACGGCGCCGGCAGCGCCAACGGCACGGGCGTGCTCGGCTGGGACTGCCACGGCGGCCGCAACCAGGGCTGGTGGCACGACTCCGCCCGCGGCACCGTCCACACGGAGCTGTCCCAGGACCGCTGCCTGGACGTGCCCGACAGCAACTACCGGGCGGGCACGGCCCTGATCGTGTGGGACTGCCACGGCGGCCCCAACCAGAAGTTCGTCCGCGACGGCGCCACGATCCGGCCCGCGTCCGCGACGGGGGTCTGCCTTACCCACGGCGCGGCGAACGAGCCGGTCCGGCTCCGTAGCTGCGACGGCTCGGCGAACCAGCGCTTCGCCTGACCCCGGGAGCACGGCGCCGCGGACGACGCTACGCGTCGGACGCGGTGCCGTTGTTTCCGGCGTCGGGGCTGACGAAGGAGCCCTTGCCTCGCACTGTGACACGCCTGGTGGGTGACCACGGAGGTCGCCGACGCCGTCAGTGTCTCCCTGCTCGCCCGCGCTCTGGCGAACGCGTTCGGGTGGCCGGGGGAGGAGCGGTGACCGGCGAGGTGGTGCCCGAGCCCGCATTCCGGTCACCCCGTTGCATCGTCGGCCGTCACGACCGCCGCCGCGATCACGTGCCTGGCGACAGCGGCGTACCCGGGGTGCGGCACCTGGTGTGCGACTGCCCCTGCCACGCTCCGGTCCTGGTCGCGCCCGACAGGTGCCCTTGACCCTCCGCTGCCGCCGCTGTGCCGAAGCTGATCCCGCACCGCGCGATCAACTTGTCCGGGCGCAGGCCGAATCCTTTCGGCGGGCCCGTGCCTCCTATATGCGCCGACAAAACATCGGGACGGGATTCAGGAGGTCTTCGTGATCGTAGGTATCGCCATCGCCGCCGGAGCCGTGCTGCTCTGCACGTGCAGCTACTTCGCCCTGCGCAAGCGAAAGCAAGCCCGTGGCTGAGAGCGACGTGAAGAGGGGGCTTGGGCGATGCCGTACGAGAACAGGGCCTTTGAGCTGAGCGGTCGTTTGCGGGATCGTGGCCGTCCGCGCCAGAGACGCAAGGGAGGCACCCTGGATGGCGGGGACCACGGGGGATCCGGCTGACACCGGGGAAACCCCACCACCCGACCCCAAAGCCCCTGGGGTACTGCGCGCCTTTGCCCGACATTTCGGCCCGGCCTACAGGTTGACGCTCCACGGCACCGCCTGGGCCACGCTGGCCGGGGCCGGCGTGCTGCTGCCAGCCTTCGCCGCCGCGTGGCCCGCGTTCGTCGAAATGCGGCAGGGCGCCGAGCTGGCCAGGCGGCAGGAGGACTCGTACACGCCCGACAACACCGAAGCGCTGCTGCTGGTCGCGGCCGGCGCCCTGCCCCTACTTCTGGGCCTTGCCGCGTTCTCGTTCGGCGTGCTGCACACGGCGCACGCCCTGGCCGTCACCCGTGTCCCGCCCGTCGAGGTGGGTGAGCTGTGGCGGCGAGCGCGGCGGCAGGCGGGACGGGCCGCGGCGGTTCAGGTCTGGCGCGGGCTGCTGCTGGGCGGACTGGTCCTTCCGGGGGCGCTGTTGTGGTCGCTGGCCGACGTGGTGCTGCCCTCGGCCGCACCGGTACTGGGGTACGTCCTGCTGGCGCTGCTGGTGCCCGCCGTGGTGGCGCTGCGCGTCGCCCTCGCCCTGGCACCGGCCGCCGCGGCCCTCGAGGGCCTGGGCGCGACCGCCGCCCTGCGGCGCTCCTGGATGCTGGTGCAGGGCGCGTGGTGGCGCGCCACCGCCTGTGTCACTGCGCTCGTGGCGTTGAATGCCGGCGCGTTCCTGGCTCTGCGGTACGCGATGGAGCCGGCGGACGGTGCGGCGCACGCCCTGGCGATGTGGGTCAGCTCGGGCAACACCTACTTTGCATACGCGGCGGCCCAACTGGCTCCCTCGGCCGTCGCGTTGCCACTGTGCGCGCTGTTGACACTGCCGTTCTCCCATACCGCACTGACCACGCTGTACGTGCGGCGCTGCGCCGAGCGGGGCCTTGGCGACGGGGCGGGTACCCGCGATGCGCAGCAGTCGAAGCACCACTCGTCGTCCTGACCGCCCAGACCCTCCGGACTGCCCCTGCTTGGACAGAACGCTCTTTCAGGGCCGGGGCCGGCTGTGACTTCCGCCTTCGGCCGGCGCTGTCTGCTCCGCCGTGCGGATCGACGAGCCGCCGACCGAAATACCGGGCTCCGCAATACCGGTCGGTTGACGCGAGGAATGCGGCTGCCCCGACGGCTCGGCCCCTCCCGCTGCTTGCGGGAGACGCCGAGCCGTTGTGTGCGGGCTACGCCAGGCCGGGGCCGCGCACCGGGATCGAGGTGAACGTCGGCGCCGGGGCCGGGTCCTGGAAGAAGTCGTTGCCCTTGTCGTCCACGACGATGAACGCCGGGAAGTCCTCGACCTCGATCTTCCAGACCGCCTCCATGCCGAGCTCCTCGTACTCGACGACCTCGACCTTCTTGATGCAGTCCTGCGCGAGCCGCGCCGCGGGGCCGCCGATCGAGCCGAGGTAGAAGCCGCCGTGCGTGCCGCACGCGTCGGTGACCTGCTTGGAGCGGTTGCCCTTGGCCAGCATGATCTTCGAGCCGCCGGCGGCCTGGAACTGCTCGACGTAGGAGTCCATCCGGCCGGCCGTCGTCGGGCCGAAGGAGCCGGACGCGTAACCCTCGGGGGTCTTCGCGGGACCGGCGTAGTAGACCGGGTGGTCCTTCAGGTACTGCGGCATCTCCTCGCCCGCGTCCAGCCGTTCCTTGATCTTCGCGTGCGCGATGTCGCGGGCGACGACCAGCGGGCCGGTCAGCGAGAGCCGGGTCTTGACGGGGTACTTGGACAGCTCCGCGAGCATCTCGTCCATCGGCCGGTTGAGGTCGACCCTGACGACGTCCCCGTCCTCGGCCAGGTGCTCGTCCGTGGTGTCCGGCAGGAAGCGCGCCGGGTCGGTCTCCAGCTGCTCCAGGAAGACGCCCTCCGCGGTGATCTTCGCGACGGCCTGGCGGTCGGCGGAGCAGGATACGGCGATCGCGACGGGCAGCGACGCGCCGTGGCGCGGCAGGCGCACCACGCGGACGTCGTGGCAGAAGTACTTGCCGCCGAACTGCGCGCCGATGCCGATCTTCTGCGTCAGCTCGAAGACCTTCTTCTCCAGCTCCTCGTCGCGGAAGCCGTGGCCGAGCTCCGAGCCCTCGGACGGCAGCTCGTCCAGGTAGTGCGCGGACGCGTACTTCGCGGTCTTCAGCGCGAACTCGGCGCTGGTGCCGCCGACGACGATCGCCAGATGGTACGGCGGGCAGGCGGCCGTGCCCAGCGAACGGATCTTCTCCTCCAGGAACTTCATCATGGAGGTCTCGTTGAGGACCGCCTTCGTCTCCTGGTAGAGGAAGGACTTGTTGGCGCTGCCGCCGCCCTTGGCCATGAAGAGGAACTTGTAGGCGCCGCCGTCGGTCGCGTACAGCTCGATCTGCGCCGGGAGGTTGGAGCCGGTGTTCTTCTCCTCCCACATGGTGACCGGGGCCATCTGCGAGTACCGCAGGTTCAGCTCGGTGTACGCGTCGTAGATGCCGCGCGACAGGGCTTCCTCGTCGCCGCCCTCGGTGAGCACGTTCTGCCCGCGCTTGCCCATGACGATCGCGGTGCCGGTGTCCTGGCACATCGGGAGCACGCCGGCGGCGGCGATGTTCGCGTTCTTCAGCAGGTCGAGGGCGACGAACTTGTCGTTGGAGGAGGCCTCCGGGTCGTCGATGATCCGCCGGAGCTGCGCGAGGTGGGCCGGGCGCAGGAAGTGCTGGATGTCGTGGATCGCCTCGGCGGCCAGCTTGCGCAGCGCCCCCGGCTCGACCTTGAGGAACGTACGGCCGTCGGCCTCGAAGGTGGAGACTCCTTCGGCGGTCACCAGGCGGTACGGCGTGGTGTCCTCTCCCAGGGGGAGCAGGTCGGAGTACGTGAACGCCGGGTTGGGAGGGCGGGAGACAGGGGACATTACGGCCATTCCTCACTCGACAGACGGCTGCGCCGCCTCCATTGGCGGCGCGCCCTCCAGCGTAGAACGACCGGAGAGTCCCGATCCTGTGAGGTAAGGCTCACTTCGAACCGGACAAGAAGGGCGGCACGGCCGTGAGCGACGGCGTGTGCCCCTAGTCGCGATCTATCGCGTTTCGCTAGTGTGGTGCCGTGGACCTCGACAAGCATGATTCAGCGGACCCGGACCGCGGACAGTCCAAGAAGCCGTCCGCCCCGCCGGCCACGGCCGGCGCCATCCGTGCCTCCGACGCCGACCGCGACCGGATCGCCGACATCCTCCGGGAGGCCCTGGCCGAGGGCAGGCTGGACGCCGAGGAGCACTCGGAGCGCATCGACGCCGTCTACCGCGCCAAGACCGTCGGCGAGCTGGCACCGATCGTGCGGGACCTGCCCGCCGCCGGCCGGCGTCCCGACAGCGCCGCCGCGCGGGCCTACGACGAGAGCGGCGATCCGGGCGGCCCGGCGGAGAACCTCGTCGCCGTCTTCTCCAGTTCGACGCGCAAGGGCCGTTGGCGGGTCGGCCGCAGGACGAACGCCTTCTCCCTCTTCGGCAACATCGAGATCGACCTCACCGAGGCGCTCTACGGCCAGCGGCTCTCCGTGATCAACGCGACCGCGATCTTCGGCAACGTCGAGGTGCGGGTCCCCGAGAACATCTCGCTGCGCGGCAGCGGGACCGGCATCTTCGGGAACTTCGAGGTCGTGACGCTGGAGGCCGCCGATCCCGAGGCGCCGGTGGTCGTGGTCAACGGCTACACGGTTTTCGGCAATGTCGAGGCGAAGCCCAAGCGCGGCCGGCGCATCTCCGATCTCCACGACCGCATGCGCAAGCACCTGGGCTGACGGGACCGGGGGCGGGAGGCGGCCGCGCACGGGCGCGGCCGCACGAGGGGCGCTTTCGCGCCGCGGGCGCCGATCCGCAAGTCCGTGCGTCGGAACTCAGTGCCACTCAGTGCATAGGCGTGCACACAGCGGGTAGGGACTGGGGCATCGTCTCTCGCTCGCGAATCCCGTCGTCAGGAGTAGACCGTGCTGCAACTGCCGCATCAGTCCCTGCAGGTCGCCGCCGTGCCGCACCAGCGCAATCCTGCCCGGGAGGACGAGGCGGGCCCCTGGCATGCGGAGGCGGTGTGCCGCCGTGACGAGGCGGGCCTGTTCTTCGCCCCGTCCAAGGAGCCCACGGCCGAACGGCTGGCGCGGGAGGAGTCGGCGAAGCGGGTCTGCGCCCGCTGCCCGGTGATGGTGGAGTGCCGGGAGCACGCACTGCTCCAGCCCGAGCCGTACGGCGTGTGGGGCGGCCTCACGGCGGCCGAGCGCCGCGTGGCGCTGGCCCGTCGCAGGCGGCGCGACGCCGACCTGAAGAAGCCGGCGTCGGCGGCCTGATTCGATCCCGACCGTACGGAAAGGGGCGCCCCCGCACAAGGGCGCCCCTTCCTTGTGCCTGCCGGCTCCGTGAGCCGCCTACTGCGCGCGGTCGAAGTCGATCTGGCTGTACGCGCGGAGCTTGGACAGCCGGTGCGTCGAGTCGATCTGACGGATCGTGCCGGACTTGGAGCGCATCACCAGGGACTGCGTGGTCGCCGTCTCCGCGCGGTAGCGGACGCCGCGCAGCAGCTCGCCGTCCGTGATGCCGGTGGCGACGAAGAAGACGTTCTCCCCGGAGACCAGGTCGTTCGTGCTCAGGACGCGGTCCAGGTCGTGACCCGCGTCGATCGCGCGCTGCCGCTCGTCGTCGTCCTTCGGCCACAGCTTGCCCTGGATCACGCCGCCGAGGCACTTGATGGCGCAGGCCGAGATGATGCCCTCGGGCGTGCCGCCGATGCCCAGCAGCAGGTCGACGCCGGTGCCTTCCTTGACGGCCATGATCGAGCCGGCGACGTCACCGTCCGAGATGAACCTGATCCGCGCGCCGGTCTCCCGGATCTCCTTGACGATCCCCTCGTGGCGCGGGCGGTCGAGGATGACGACCGTGACGTCGTCGGGGGACGAGTGCTTCGCCTTGGCGACCCGCCGGATGTTGACGGAGACGGGCGCGTTGATGTCGACGTAGTCGGCGGCCTCCGGGCCGGTGACCAGCTTGTCCATGTAGAACACGGCGGACGGGTCGAACATGGTGCCGCGGTCGGCGGCGGCCAGCACGGCGATGGCGTTGGGCATGCCCTTGGCCGCCAGGGTCGTGCCGTCGATCGGGTCGACGGCGATGTCGCACTCGGCGCCGGTCCCGTCGCCGATCCGCTCGCCGTTGAACAGCATCGGGGCCTCGTCCTTCTCGCCCTCACCGATGACGACGACGCCGTTCATCGAGACGGTGGAGACGAGGGTCCGCATGGCCTTGACCGCGGCGCCGTCGGCGCCGTTCTTCTCGCCGCGCCCGACCCAGCGGCCGGCGGCCATGGCGGCGGCCTCGGTGACCCGCACGAGCTCCAGGGCGAGGTTGCGGTCGGGGGCCTCGGGAGAGACCTCGAGCGGGGACGGCAGATGATTCTCGGTCATCGGAGCGCACCTTTCTGTACGACGACGGCCGTAAGTAAAGAGGGTGGGGCGACTCTATCGGTACGTCGACAAAATGAGCAGAGGGGGCCACGTCTGAGCACATCTACCGGATGCGAATATGGGGGGCGTGGCAGGTATGCGAGGCAAGCAGACGATCCGTGGCATGTTCCAGTCCATGGCGGTGATCGGCGTGGTCGTGGCGGGCATCTACATGCTCGTTCCGCACGACGAGCACAAGGACCCGATCAAGGCCGTCGACTACCGCGTCGAGCTCGTGACGGCGCAGCGGGCAGCACCGTACCCGGTCGCGGCGCCCGAGGGGCTGGGCGCGGAGTGGCGGGCGACGTCGGTCACCTTCGAGCGGGCGAAGGCCTATGCCTGGCACCTCGGCTTCCTCGACCCCGACAACGAGTACGTGGCGGTCGAGCAGTCCACGGCCGGGTCCCCGGAGAAGTACGTCCGCGAGGTCACCCGCGACGCCGTGAAGACGGACCGGACGCGGCAGGTGGACGGCGAGACGTGGCAGTACTGGGAGGGCCCCAAGTACGACGCCCTCGTGCTGAGCGCCGACGGGGCGACGACGGTCGTGATGGGCACGGCGAAGCAGGACCGGCTGGCCGAGATGGCCGCCGCGCTGACGTCCGAGGGCGTGGACGGCGCGGGTGAGGGCGCGGCGGGCACCCCGTCGGCGAAGCCCTCCGCCGGTTCCTGACCCACGGCTGCGCGGCTTACGACGGAAGGCCGCCGCGCCCTGACGGGTGCGGCGGCCTTCCGGTGTCTGCTCTGTGTCTGCGCGCGGGGGCTCAGACGGTGGTGACGACGTCCTCGTACGACAGGCGCGGGGAGCGCGGGTACCACGCGTCCTCGCCCGGCTTGCCGATGTTGACGACCATCAGCGGCGTGTGGTCGTCGTCCAGGAACTCCTTCTGGACGCCCGCGAAGTCGAGTCCGGTCATCGGGCCGGCGGCGAGGCCGGCGGCGCGGACGCCGATGATGAAGTACGCGGCCTGGAGGGCGGCGTTCATCCCGGCGGCCTGCTCGCGGGCCGGGCGCTCGCTGAAGAAGGCGTCCTTGGCCTGCGGGAAGTGCGGGAACAGGACCGGGAGCTCCTCGTGGAACTCGTTGTCGGCGGCCAGGATCGCGACCAGCGGGGCGGCGGCGGTCTTGGCCTGGTTGCCCTCGGCCATGTGCGACACGAGACGCTGACGGGCCTCGGGGGAGCGGACCAGCACGACGCGCAGCGGCGTCTGGTTGAACGCCGTCGGACCGTACTTGACCAGGTCGTAGATCGCCTGGACCTGCTTGTCGGTCACCGGCTCGTCGGTGAACGTGTTGGCGGTGCGGGCCTCACGGAAGAGGAGGTCCTGGGCGGCGGGGTCAAGAACGAGCGACATCTGGGGCGTGCCTTCCGCGTCGGTTGAAAATGCCTTACGGGCGCTTCCAACCGCCCCCGAGTGCATTAAATTTCAACTACCTAGGGATTGTGGCGCAGCTCACGCCGCCGCCCGGGAAGGGCCGCTCTAGTCGTCGCCCGTCCCGTCCGCGCCCGGCTCCTCGGGCTTCGCGAGCGCGGCGTCGAGGCGGGCCCTGGCGCCCTCCAGCCAGTGGCGGCACACCTTCGCCAGCTCCTCGCCGCGCTCCCACAGCGCCAGCGACTCCTCGAGCGTCGTACCGCCCGCCTCCAGCCGGCGTACGACCTCGATCAGCTCGTCCCGCGCCTGCTCGTAACCGAGCGCGGCCTCTTCCGTCTTGGCAGCCATGCCATCCACCCTATGTATGAGATACGACAACGGAACCGCGGTGACCGTCCGGGGACGTCACTCGGCGACCCGTACCGGGAACTCGCCCTCCGCGACGCGCGCCCGCAGCGCGTCCCCGGCGCTCACCTCGTCCGGCGAGCGCACCACCGTGCCGTCGGCGCGCTGAAGCACCGCGTACCCCCGCTCCATCGTCGCCGCCGGCGACAGCGAGACGACCCGGGCCCGGGTGTGCGCCAGCTCCGAGTCGGCGCGGTCCAGCAGATGGCCCAGCACCCGCCTGCTGCGGGCGACCAGCGCGTCCACCTCGGCCTCGCGCTCGTCCACCATCCGCTGCGGGCGCTCCATGCACGGCCGGGCCAGCGCGTGCGCGAGACCGCGCTCCTCCCGGTCCAGCAGCCCCTGCACGGTGCGCAGCGCCCGGTCCCGGAGCTGCCGCACCCGGTCCAGCTCCTCGCCGACGTCCGGCACGACCTTCTTCGCCGCGTCCGTCGGCGTGGAGGCCCGCAGGTCGGCCACCAGGTCCAGCAGCGGGGCGTCGGGCTCGTGGCCGATCGCGGAGACGACCGGCGTCGTGCAGGCGGCCACCGCGCGGATCAGCTGCTCGTCGGAGAACGGCAGCAGGTCCTCCACGCTGCCGCCGCCGCGCGCCACGATGATCACGTCCACGTCGTCCAGTGCGTCCAGCTCCTTGACGGCCTGGACCACCTGCGTCACCGCGTGCACACCCTGCACGGCGGCGTTGCGGACCTCGAAACGCACGTGCGGCCACCGGCGGCGCGCGTTCTCCAGTACGTCCCGCTCGGCCGCCGACGCGCGCCCGCAGACCAGGCCGACCCGGTGCGGCAGGAACGGCAGCGCCCTCTTCCGCTCGGGCGCGAACAGGCCCTCCGCGCCGAGGGTCCGCTTCAACTGCTCCAGCCGCGCGAGCAGTTCACCGATGCCCACCGGCTTCATCTCGACCGCCCGCAGGGACAGCTGCCCCCGGGGCGCGTACCACTCCGGCTTGGCGTGCACGACGACGCGGGCGCCCTCGGACACCACGTCGGCGACGGCGTCGAAGACCTGCCGGAAGCAGGTGACGCTGACGGAGATGTCGTACGACGGGTCGCGCAGCGTCAGAAAGACGACACCGGCGCCCGGCCGCCGCGACAGCTGGGTGATCTGCCCCTCCACCCAGATCGCGCCGAGCCGGTCGATCCACCCGCCGATGAGCCGTGACACCTCGCCGACCGGCAGAGGGGATTCCGCGGACGTGTTGAGAGCCATAGGGGCGAGCGTATCGGCCGCCTCCGACAACCCCCGGCCGTTCGCGAAACGCTGCCCCCGGCCGGCTACCCGCCTCGCCGCCCTCGCCGCCCCCGCTGCACCGACAGCACGGCCAGCCCGACCGCCGGCCACACCGCGCCCACCACCTGCGCCGAGCCCGCCGCCTCCACGATCACCGCGATCAGCACGCACGCGCCCAGGACCGGAACCACCAGGTGGCGCAGCCAGTCCGGCGTGCCGTCCCCACGGCGCACCACGAACCAGCCGACCACGCTCGCGTGCAGCACCACGATCTCCATCGCGAGCACCGCGAAGCCGACCCGTGCCGCCGCCCGCACGCCCCACAGGTTCAGCAGCGTCGTCACGACGACCGCGAGCCCCGTCCACACCCACCGGTCGACCCCGGGGACCAGGGCCTCCATCGCGATCCCGGAGAAGAGATGGGCGACTGCCGGGATCAGCAGACAGTCGAGCATCGCCATCCACCCGGCGATGAAACCGGGCCCCTCGCCGAGCCCCTTGCGCGCATACGTGAACACCGAGCCGGCCAGCGGCGCGACCCGCACCATCTGTGCGTAGCTCGCCGCCGTGAAAGCCATGGCGACGGTGGCGACGACATAGACGAGGGCGACCGCCCCGCCCGACCTGGCGTCCAGCGTCCCGAACACGCCGACCGGTGCCATCGGGGCGATGAACAGCAGCCCGTAGACGACCAGATCGCGGAATCCGAGGGTGCGCCGCAGTCCGCCGTGGCCGGGGGCCGGATCGTGGCCGGTCACGGGCGCGGCGGCTCGCCTCATCACGTGCTCCCTCGCTCACCTGCCGGTCACGTGCCGCCCAGTCTGCGGGCCGCGGCCGACCAATCAGGTCCGCGACGCGGCCTTACGATGGGGGGCATGACTGCTACGCCTCCTGCCCGACGCGTCCTCCTCGCCGCCCCGCGCGGCTACTGCGCAGGTGTGGACCGTGCCGTGATCGCCGTCGAGAAGGCCCTCGAGCAGTACGGGTCGCCGATCTACGTACGCCACGAGATCGTCCACAACAAGTACGTCGTACAGACCCTCGAGAAGAAGGGCGCGATCTTCGTCGACGAGACGGCGGAGGTGCCCGAGGGGTCGATCGTGATGTTCTCCGCGCACGGCGTCGCGCCGACCGTGCACGAGGAGGCGGCACAGCGCAGGCTCGCGACCATCGACGCGACCTGCCCGCTGGTCACCAAGGTCCACAAGGAGGCCGTGCGGTTCGCCCAGGAGGACTACGACATCCTCCTGATCGGCCACGAGGGCCACGAAGAGGTCATCGGCACCTCCGGCGAGGCCCCCGAGCACATCACCCTGGTCGACGGCCCGGACGACGTGGCCAACGTGGAGGTCCGCAACCCCGACCGGGTCGTCTGGCTCTCCCAGACCACGCTCTCCGTCGACGAGACGATGGAGACCGTCGACGCGCTCAAGACGAAGTTCCCCGGCCTGGTCTCGCCGCCCAGCGACGACATCTGCTACGCCACGCAGAACCGTCAGATCGCCGTCAAGCAGATGGGCGCGGAGGCCGACCTCGTCATCGTCGTCGGCTCCAAGAACTCGTCCAACTCGGTCCGCCTCGTCGAGGTCGCCCTCGGCGCCGGCGCCAGGGACGCGCACCTGGTCGACTTCGCGGACGAGATCGAGGAGGCCTGGCTGGACGGCGTCTCCACCGTCGGCGTCACCTCGGGCGCGTCCGTGCCGGACGTGCTGGTCGAGGGGGTGCTGGAGTGGCTGTCGCAGCGCGGCTTCGAGGACGTCGAGATCGTGAAGGCGGCTGAGGAGTCGATCGTCTTCTCGCTGCCGAAGGAGCTCCGCCGCGACCTGCGCGCGGAGGCCGCCGAGCTGTCGAGTCGGCCGTCCGGGCAGTGACGCTCAGCTCCTCCCTCTAACGTTGTGTCCATGAACGTCTTCGGAGTGGACATCGGCGGATCCGGGATCAAGGGCGCTCCCGTGGATCTGGATCGCGGCGATCTGGCGCAGGAGCGCCACAAGGTCCTGACACCGCAACCGTCGACCCCGGACGCCGTCGCCGACGGCGTCGCGGAGGTCGTCGGTCACTTCGGCTGGACCGGCCCGGTCGGCATCACGTTCCCCGGCGTCGTCACCGGCGGCATCACCCGCACCGCGGCCAACGTGGACAAGGGCTGGGTCGACAGGGACGCCGCCTCGCTGCTCGGCGAACGCCTCGGCGGCCTGCCCGTCACGATCCTGAACGACGCGGACGCGGCGGGCGTCGCCGAGATGACGTTCGGCGCCGGCCGCGGCCGCAAGGGCACCGTCATCCTGCTGACCTTCGGCACGGGCATCGGCAGCGCCCTGTTCGTCGACGGCCGCCTGGTCCCCAACACCGAGCTGGGCCACCTGGAGCTGCACGGCCACGACGCGGAGAAGCGGGCGTCGACCAAGGCCAAGGATGACGAGGACCTCACCTGGCAGCACTGGGCGCGGCGGGTGCAGAAGTACCTGGCCCATGTGGAGATGCTGTTCTCGCCGGAGCTGTTCATCGTCGGCGGCGGGGTGAGCCGCAAGTCGGAGAAGTTCCTGCCCCTGATCGAGGGCGTGCGCGCGGAGATCGTCCCGGCCGAGCTGCAGAACAACGCGGGCATCGTCGGAGCGGCGATGGCGGCGGCGGGCCGGTAGGACGCGGGCCTGGGCCGGGCGGTAGGACATGGGCCGGGGGCGGCGGGGCCGGTGGTCAGCGATCAGGGGCAGGCAGTCTGCGGCGCGGGGTCCGGGAGTCAGCCGCGCCGGCCGGCGCCGCCCGTAGGCCCCCGGCGCCGGCGCCGCCCCATCGTCCGCACCTTCCGTACGCAGGTGATGACGCCGGCGACCAGCGTCCCGCCGTACAGCCACCCGGCGTGCACGGCGAGCGCCGTCACCACGGCCATCGTCTGACCGCCGAACCCGCCGCTGCCCCCGGAGATCGGCACGATCCCGACGGTGAACGCGATCGGCACGATGATCGGCGCACTGACCAGGTCGGCCTCGCGGACCCACAGCGCCGTGAGCGCGCTGACGGGCAGGAACAGCAGCCCGTAGACGATCGAGGAGCCGTCGAACAGCAGCTGGTCGAGGCCGCCGAGGACCAGCATCGTGGCGGCGCTGAACAGCCCCGCGCCGAGCCCGGTCAGCCGGGGGTTCGGCAGCCGGCGCAGCGCCAGCACCAGCGGGGGGACGGGCCGCGGGGGGCGGGCGGACACCGGGTAGACGGTGGCGTCGGCGAGCGTGCCGGGCGCCGGAAGAGGGGCCTGCGGCTGCTGCCGGGGCCGGGGGCGACCTGTCCTGTGCTGCTCCACCCGCACAACGTAGGTCGACAGGAGGGACGAAACCGGCACTAGACACGCCCTTTGGACGACCTTGGTGCTGCGTTCGACTCCGGGCGGCCGTCGCAGGGCCGCGCACGCCGCCCGTAAACTGGGGGATCGGCCCCACCTTCCCGGGCTGTGAGGGCCGCCCGCCGGTCCGCAACTCTCACACTCTCCACGTCAGGAAGTCGCCAACGTGTCGCTCACGATCGGAATCGTCGGTCTGCCGAATGTCGGCAAGTCGACCCTGTTCAACGCCCTGACCAAGAACGACGTGCTGGCGGCCAACTACCCGTTCGCCACCATCGAGCCGAACGTGGGCGTCGTCGGGGTCCCCGACCCCCGCCTCGCCGTCCTCGCGAAGATCTTCGGCTCGCAGCGCATCCTCCCCGCCACGGTCGACTTCGTCGACATCGCGGGCATCGTGCGCGGCGCGAGCGAGGGTGAGGGCCTGGGCAACAAGTTCCTGGCGAACATCCGCGAGTCGGACGCGATCTGCCAGGTCATCCGGGCCTTCAAGGACGAGAACGTCGTGCACGTCGACGGCAAGGTCTCGCCGAAGGACGACATCGAGACGATCAACACCGAGCTGATCCTCGCGGACCTGCAGACCATCGAGAAGGTCCTGCCGCGGCTGCAGAAGGAATCGCGCATCAAGAAGGACGTGGCCCCCAAGGTCGCGGCCGTCGAGGCGGCGCAGGAGATCCTCGAGAAGGGCGACACGCTCTTCACGCACGGCATCGTCCAGGGTTCGGAGAAGGCCGAGCTCCTCCACGACCTGCACCTGCTGACGACGAAGCCGTTCCTGTACGTCTTCAACGTCGACGAGGACGAGCTGACGGACGACGTCTTCAAGGACGAGCAGCGCGCCCTGGTCGCCCCCGCGGAGGCGATCTTCCTGAACGCCAAGCTGGAGGCCGACCTCGCCGAGCTGGACGAGGACGACGCCCTCGAACTCCTCCAGTCCGTCGGCGCCGAGGAGCCCGGCCTCGCCACCCTCGCCCACGTCGGATTCGCCACCCTCGGCCTCCAGACCTACCTGACGGCAGGCCCCAAGGAGACCCGCGCCTGGACCATCAAGAAGGGCGCGACGGCCCCCGAGGCGGCCGGCGTGATCCACACCGACTTCCAGAAGGGCTTCATCAAGGCCGAGGTCATCTCCTTCGCCGACCTGGTCGAAACCGGCTCGGTGGCCGAGGCCCGCGCCAAGGGCAAGGCCCGCATGGAGGGCAAGGACTACGTGATGCAGGACGGCGACGTGGTGGAGTTCCGCTTCAATGTTTAATTGAAGTTTCAATCAAAAATTCCCGCTCTGTAAAGGTGCAGGTCAAGAGGGGCCCGTCAATACAAGACGGGCCCTTTTGCGGCTCCGGCGAGGGTCGGACGGTGCAATGGGCGCTGGACGCTGCCCCAGAGGGCCGGATCGGAGCACCTGTCGGCACTTGTGGCCGCCCCCCGGGATGCTGTCCCGTGCTGGAATTCCGACCGCACGCGAACCCTTGAGGGTGGGCGGTTGTGGGGCCGTCGATCTTGTCGTGATCGGTTCATTTGCCAGAGCGGAGCGCTTGGTTGGGCATAGGCTGAGAGGTCTTGTCACAGGTGAGGGCCGGATGTGGCCTGGTCGAGGAGCGGCAGCGTATGAGCGGGCAGGCACGGCGTCGTGAGCAAGTCCCGGAGCAGTTGAAGGCAGCGGCTCGGAAGTCGCCCAACTTCGGGCGGCTCTATGCGATGCAGCCCCTGCTGGCAATCTATGGCGCGCAGGCCGAGCAGTCCGTCTTCACCAACCCCAACGTCTCGTACGTCGCCTCCGGCCAGTTCGGCGAGTTGCTCGCCGCGGAGCTGGTGCAGCGGGCCGGGGTGCGCATCGAGGGAACCCGGCAGATCGACCGGCTGGCCGGACTCCAGCGCGCCGGCCTGCTCCCCGGCCGCACCAGAGATGCCTTCGATACGCTCCGCCGTGGGCGCAACGACGCCGCGCACAACCACCTCTTCGACACCAGCAAGGCTCTCAAGGCCGTCGAACTCTGCTTCCAACTCGGCCAGTTCTTCTCCCGCGCGATCGACAACGTACGAGAGATCGCCGCGTTCGTGCCGCCCCAGCTGCCGAGCGAGGTGCCGGGCGGATCCGCTGAGCTGGCCGAGCTTCGCGAGGCACTCGGCCACTACCAGCGCACCCTCGCCGAGTCTCAAACCCGCCTCAGCCAGGTCGGTGACCGGTTGGAGGCCGAGCGACGTGGCCGGGAGGAGGCCGAGCGGCTGACCGAGGCGGCCGAGCGGGCCCGTGCCGAGTCCGAGGCGGAGGTAGCCCGACACCGGGACGAAATCGAGCGGCTCCGGCGTGCCTACCAGGACCGTTATGACCAGGCGCGTCTCAAGCCCCGGCCGGTCACCGTCAATGCCCGTGAGGCGATCGTCGAGCGCGCTCAGAAGCCCGAGCCGCTGAACGAGGTGCAGGCCCGAGTCCGCATCGACGAGATGCTCACCCAGGCGGGCTGGACGGTCCAGAACTACGGCGACCTCAACCCGCTCGCCTCGCAGGGCGTCGCGGTCCGCGAGTTCACCCTGGCCACCGGCCGTGCCGACTACGTTCTCTACGTCGACGGCATGATCGTCGGCGTCATCGAGGCCAAGCGCGAGGGCACCGCCCTGGCCGGCGCCCTCGCGCAGAACGAGCGGTATGCGGGCGGCGTTCTCAAGGAACACTCCATGGCGGTCTGGCGTGAGCAGGAACCCTTCGCCTTTCGCTATGCCACCACCGGCGCCGAGACGTTCTTCCTCAACCGCCTCGACCCGCACGCCCGCTCCCGCCCGGTCTTCGCCTTCCACCGCCCGGAGTCCTTCGCGGCCTGGATGAAGCGCGCCACCGAGCACCCGGACACCCCCACCTTCCGGGCCGCCCTGCGCACCGCGCTGCCGGTGTTGGAGTCGCACGACCTGCGTACCGCGCAGGAAGAGGCGGTCGTCGGCCTGGAGAGTTCACTCGCCCAGGACAAGCCGCGCGCGCTGATCCAGATGGCCACCGGCGCGGGCAAGACCTACACCGCAGTCACCGAGTCGTACCGGTTGCTCAAGCACGCGCGTGCGCGCCGCATCCTCTTCCTCGTCGACCGCAACAACCTCGGCCGCCAGGCCAAGGCCGAGTTCGACCGCTACAAGGCACCGGACGAGAACCGCAAGTTCACCGACCTCTACAACGTCGACTCGCTCGGCCGGTCCGGTCTCCAGGAGACGTCCTCCGTCGTCGTCTCCACCATCCAGCGCATGTACGCGCTCCTCAAGGGCGAGCCGCTGGAGGACACCGCCGAGGCAGAGGACCGCGAGGACTCCTCCACTCTCGACGAGAACTACATGACCGACCGCCCGGTCACCGTCGAGTACAACCCGGCCGTCCCGATCGAGTCCTTCGACTTGATCGTCATCGATGAGTGTCACCGCTCCATCTACGGCCTGTGGCGCGGTGTCCTGGACTACTTCGACGCCCACCTGGTCGGCCTCACCGCCACCCCGACGCGGCAGACCAAGGGCTTCTTCGACGGCAACATGGTCTCCGAGTACACCTACGAACAGGCCGTTGCCGACGGCGTCAACGTTGACTTCGACGTGGTCACCATGGACTCCTCGATACGGGAGGACGGCGGCGCGAAGATCGACAAGGGAACGACGGTCCGTATCCGCGACCGTAAGACCCGCGCCCAGCGTTACGAGGAGCTGGACGAGGACTTCACGTACACGGTCGGCCAGATCGGCCGCACAGTGATCGCCGAGGACGAGATTCGGGCCGTCCTCACCGCGTACAAGAACAATTGGCAGCGCTGGTTCCCGGGCCGGACCGAACTGCCCAAGACACTGGTTTTCGCGGCGAGCGACGATCACGCGGACGAGGTGTTGAAGCAGGTCAAGGAGGTCTTCGGCCGTGGAGACGCCTTCGCCAAGAAGATCACCTACCGTTCCCGGGACAAGGGCGACGACCCCGAGCAGCTCGTCAACGACTTGCGGAACTCGCCGCTGCTGCGGGTCGCCGTCACTGTCGACATGATCGCCACAGGTACGGACGTCAAGGCCCTGGAGTGCGTGATATTCCTGCGGGCCGTTCGCAGCCCCGTCCTCTTCGAGCAGATGAAGGGCCGCGGCGCCCGCACGATCGACGCCGACGACCTGAAGGCGGTCACCCCGGACCCGGTCGCCGACCTCGCCAAGGACCGTTTCGTCCTGGTCGACGCGGTGGGCGTCACCGCCTCGCCGCTGGTCGACACCCGCCCGATGCTGCCGCCGGACGGCGGCAGTCTCAGCCTGGCCAAGCTGATGGACAAGGCGGGCAGCCGCTCGCTGACGGCCGAGCAGGCCGAGACGCTCGGGCGCCGGCTGGCCCGGCTCGACCGCAAGCTCACCAAGGAGGAGCGGGAGCGGATCGAGCAGGCGTCGGGCGGGGTGCCACTCGCGGACATGGTCCGGAAGATCACCGACGCGGTGGACGTCGACACCCAGGACCGGGCATACCGGGAGGGCGGCGCGGACCGCGCGCGGCGGCTGGTCCATGACTCGGTCGAGACCCTGACCACCCACCCGGAACTGCGGAAGCTGATCATCGGCATCAAGCAGCAGCACGACCTCACGTACGACGCGACGACCGAGGTCACGCTGAAGATGAACGAGGTCCCGAGGGAGGAGCGGGCGGCGAAGGAACTGGCGGAATGGCGCCAGCTCCTGGACAGCCGCAAGCGCGATGAGGCGGCGGCGGAGGCGATCGCCCTCCAGGTGATCCTCGGCAGCGGATCTCGGGTCCGGCCGCAAGAGGCGCGGGCCCACCTGAAGGAACTGATGGCTTCTATTAAAGCGACCAAGCGGACCTGGACACCGAAGGTCATCTGGGACCACTACGAGCTGGTCGGCGAGGCGACCGAGTCGTTGTCGAAGACGGCCGGCCTGGGCGACCTCATGAACCTCGTCCGCTACACGCTCGGCGCGGACGACCAGCTGCGCCCGTACCGTACGGTGGTCGAGGAGCGCTTCGAAGGCTGGCTGCTGCGGCAGAGCCAGGCGGGTGCGGAATTCACCGATGACCAGCTGTGGTGGCTGCGCCGGATCAAGGACGCGATCGTGGTCGACCTGGGCATGGAACGCGAGGACTTCGGCCACATGCCGTTCTCGGAGAAGGGCGGTGGCTCGGGCTTCGCGAACGCCTTTGGCGGCAGGAATCAGGCGCTGGAACTGTTGGACGAGCTGAATCGGGAATTGGCTTGAGCGAGGGAATGGGAGAGTTGCCGGAGGGGTGGGTCTGGGCGGAACTCGGACAGATCGCTTCGTCCGTCAAGAATGGGATGTACGTGTCACGCCCCGGCGCGGAGCCGAACGGTACGCCGATTCTTCGGATCGGTGCTGTTAGGCCGATGCGGCTCAGTCTGGCCGACCTGAGGTACACCGGGTTGGACTGGCGAGAAGTGCTGGATCAGGCGGGTGATGCTGTTCCCGGTGACCTGCTGTTCACTCGGTACAACGGAAACCCCGAATACGTAGGAGCGGGGGCCAGGGTTCCGGAGGGGGCACCCCAACTTGCTTATCCCGACAAGCTGATCCGGGTGCGCGTGCCTTCCGATGTTGTGGACTCCCGGTTCCTTACCTATGCGTGGGCGTCGTCGCAGGTTCGTGAGCAAGTGCGAGGCCAAGTCAAGACATCTGCTGGGCAAGCGGGAATCTCTGGTGCGTCTTTGAAGCGCATCAAGGTTCCGGTTCCGCCGCTCGCCGAACAGCACCGCATCGTCGAGGCCCTCGAAGAGCAGCTCTCCCGACTCGACGCGGCCGCGGCTTCCGTCGAGCAGGGATTGAGGCGGTCGCAGACGCTCCTCCGTGCCGTTGTTGACTCTGCGCTTTGCTCGGTGTCCGATTCTCCGAAGATGCTTCTGGGGAACGTCCTCAGTGAACCGCTGCGCAATGGTCATTCAGCGAAGGCGACCATCGACCCAAATGGTGTGCGCACACTCAGTCTGACCGCCGTTACGAGCGGTGAATTTAGTGACGCGAACACGAAGCTGACCGTTGCTGATCGCGATCGAGTGAAGGGGCTGTGGCTGGAGCCGCAGGACCTCTTGATCCAGCGTTCCAATACTCCCGAGCTTGTGGGTACGGCGGCATTGTTCACCGGTGCTCGGAATTGGGCCATCTTCCCGGACTTGCTGATTCGAGTACGCCTTAACTCGCGAGTTATGCCCGAATTCGTGCTTCTTGAGTTGCAGAGCAAGCGGGGGCGCTCTTACTTCAAGGGAAGGGCGAAGGGTCTCGCTGGCTCGATGCCGAAGATTGATCAAGCGGCTATCGAAGGTTTTGAGATCTCGGTCCCCGCGCTGGAAGTTCAGAAAAGAATTGTTCAGCGTGTGGCAGATGAGCGCGAGCGTATTTCACGGCTGGCTGCGGAGTTGGTCAAGGCTCGGCGGCGGGGAGGCAGCCTACGCAACGGCCTACTCCGGAAGGCGTTCTCTGGCGGCCTGGTCGCCCAGGACCCCGCCGACGAGCCCGCCGTCACCCTCCTCGACCGCATCGCCGCCGAGCGCGAGGCCGCCAAACCTGCCCGCAAGGCGGCCAAGCCGACCGCGCGCCCGCGTAAGGCGACCGCTGCGGCGGCGAAGGCCGCCCCCGCTCCAACCCCCGCCCCCTCCGCCTCCGTTCAGCAGGAGTTGTTCGTCCAGTGACCGCGCTCGCATCCGATACCGCCACCGAGACCACCGCGGACGACGCTGCCACGCCCTCGGTCGACAACGTCCCCCTCACCGAGACGCCGAAGTCCAAGAAGGCTGCCGCGCAGACCAACACGCTGGTCGCGAAGCTCTGGAACTACTGCAACGTCCTCCGTGACAACGGCATGTCCACCATCGAGTACGTCGAGCAGCTCTCGTACCTGCTCTTCCTGAAGATGGTCGACGAGATCGAGAACGACGAGTGGGGTGGCCGCGACCTCAGCGACCTTGTGCCCGCTGACTACAACTGGAAGTCGCTAGTCAGCAAGCGCGGTCCCGAGCTCGAAGCGCACTACCGCGCCATCCTGGAGCACTTGGGCCGCAAGCCCCACACCACCATCGGCACGATCTTCGCCGACGCCCAGAACCGGATCACCAAGCCCGCACTGCTCGAAAAGCTGGTCGTCGAGCTGATCGGCCGCGAGGAGTGGACGGTCACCGGGACCGACCTCAAGGGCGACGCGTACGAGGGCCTGCTCGCCAAGGGCGCCTCGGACACCAAGACCGGCGCCGGCCAGTACTTCACCCCGCGCGCGCTCATCGATGCCATGGTGGACGTGACCCGGCCGGGCCCAAACGACACCATCACCGACCCTGCCTGCGGTACCGGCGGCTTCCTGATCGCGGCGCACGCGTACGTCACCCGGCACCACGTCCGGGACATGGACATCGACGCCCGTAAGGCGTACGACAGCGGGTCCAAGATCTGGGGCAACGAGCTGGTCACCGGCACCGCCCGCCTTGCCGCCATGAATATGTTGCTGCACGGCATCGGCAAGAGCGACGGCCCGAGCCTGATCGACGTCGGCGACGCGCTCGCTGAGAAGCCGAGCGGACGACATGCCTCCCTCGTCCTCGCCAACCCGCCCTTCGGGCGCAAGTCCGCGATCACCGTGATCGGCCAGGACGGCGAGGTGGAGAAGGAGGACGTCCAGTACGACCGCGACGACTTCACCGCCACCACGACCAATAAGCAGCTCAACTTCCTTCAGCACATCATGTCGTTGACGGCAGTCAACGGTCGGGCCGCCGTAGTCCTCCCGGACAATGTCCTCTTCGAGGGCGGCGCGGGTGAGAAGGTTCGCCGCAAGCTCCTCGACGAGTTCGACCTGCACACGATCCTGCGCCTGCCCACCGGCATCTTCTACGCGGGCGGTGTCAAGGCCAACGTCCTGTTCTTCGACAAGAAGCCCCCGCGCGCCGACGGCAAACCGCACACCACCGTCACCTGGGTCTACGACTTCCGCACCGGCCAGCACTTCACCATGAAGCAGCGCCCGCTGACCCGTGCCCACCTGGACGACTTCGTCGCCCGATACAAGGCAGGTGAGCCGCTGACCGCCCGCGTCGCGGACGAGGACGAGAACGGCTGCTGGAAGCCGTACGCGTACGAGGACTTGATCGGGCGCGACAAGATCAACCTCGACATCACGTGGATGAAGGACCCGGCCCTGGAGGACGCGGACAGCGACCTGGAGCCGGAGGTCATCGCCGAGGAGATCGTGCGCGATCTTCAGTCCGCCCTGGCCGAGTTCACGGCCATCGCGAAGTCCTTGGGCGCGGATGTTGATGTACCGGAGGCCGAAGAGGGCTGACGATGGCCGGAAGGCTGGCGTCACCGCCCTGGAGGGCCGCAATGCCGAGTGCCTTGCGGCCCTCGGCTTTCTCGCGCGGTTACTGTCGGCATTCCATCAGAGGTGGCGATGCCGAAGTCCCTACGATGCACTGGCTCGATGATGGAGCAGTCGCCACAGCCATCACGGCGGACATCTCTGGGCCGATCCAGCCACCTCTTTTGGGACAGCGTCGACGGCGAAGCCTCCTACGTCGTCTCCGGCTCCGGTAGTGGCCTGGCCTCTGGGCTGATCGCCCAGAACGCTGAGCCGACGCCTCGACGCGAGCCGGCCGACCCCGTACGTATCGCGGAGCGCTCCAGAAGCCTGCTGTAAGGGAGTGAAGGGCCGGATCCGGAGCTGAACCGATCGGATCGAGCCACAAACCGACCGTGATCCGAAAAGCCGCTTGACCGACCTCTGTGCAGTACAGGGAACATCAGGAGTCCACGTTCCGGAGTTCTCCGTTCTCCCTACGCGCCGTACAGAGGTATGCATGGCCATCGCGCACCCCCAGACCCGTCAGTTCGAATCGTTCGTCACGAACTTGTCGTACGCACGCAAGATGGTGCGAGCCGGGCAGGCGCTGGAGGTGCTCAGCCCCAAGGGTATCGACACCGCCGATTTCTACCGGGCCGCCTGGGTGCAGTCCATCGCCGCCCTCGAACACTGGGTACAGGAAGAGGTGTTGCGCCGGGTCGCCGAGGAAGCTGCCAAGGACGATCCGGACATGCCGCGTAAGCTGCGTGAATACCCGTTGCCGCTGCACTGCGTGGAGCAGGTGCAGCGGGGCGAGACGACCACAGCCGAGGTGGTCGCGGAACGGGTGCGCCAGGACATCGCCCACCAGACCCTGCAGAACCCGGACGCCATCGCGAAGGTGATGGCGCTCGTTACCGATGTCAAGGTGTGGCGGGAGGCGGCGAAGTGGGTCAACCGGTGGAGCCAGTACCGGACTTCATACGACGAAAAACGGCTGCGCGGCCAGTACGTCCTGCTGCTCCGCCGTCGAAACCAGATCGCACACGACGCGGATCTGATCGACGGCGACCTCAAGCAGCGCCGCCCGATTGGCGAGGCTGATGTCACGGACGCGCTGAACTGGATCGAGCGGATTGCGCTCGCGCTCGCATATGCGCTGGAGGGGGACGCGTCCAAGCCCCCAGCACATCCGATTCCGGCCCCGGCTCTGACCGAGAATTCGGAAGCGCAGGTGGAGATCAACCAGGCGTCGAACGAATAATCGCGATTTCGATCCCTGCGAATTCGTCTTCGGGCGTCTCAGCTGCGAAGGTGCGCGCTGTGAGCCCATACGGGTCGAGTAGCTGATGCGCGAGGCCGACCTGGCGGGCATCAGCCCTTGCCTCTCCGGATCCCCTCGCAGGCTGGTCGTAGGAGCTCATTGGTTGCTAGACGGTGCGGATGACCGGGGCGGGTTTGATGTCCTGGGCGTCGATGAGGGTGCGGATGTCGTCCGGGTCTGAGGTCCAGATGATGGCGCCGAGGCTGGCTGCCATGGTCACGACGGTGGCGTCGACGATGTCGGAGGTGCCGGCCTTGCCGCAGAGGATGCCTGCGGTCTTGGCGGTTTCGAGGCCGACGGGTACGACGTGGCATCCGGCGAGGAACTTGCCGAGTCTGACCTGGCGGCGGGAGTCCCGCCATGCCTGGCTGACGACGACGGACGGGACGTGGATGTCCCGTCCGTCGTCCAGGGCCAGGCTGTGTCGGGCCCACATGCGCCGGTCGTCATTGTCGATGGCGATGAGGACCCCGGCGTCGTACAGGTAGGGGATGTTCACGCGGCCGAGGCTCCCGGATTGCTGAGGTATTCGGCGTCGGCGGCGGCCAGATCCGCGCGGGCGGCGGCGAGCTCTTCCGGGGTGAAGGCGCCGTGCTCGGCCTGCCACTCCTGAATGACGGCCCGGCCGGCCCGCAGGCGCAGCTCGCGTTCGGCTGCTCCGGCGACGAGGCGGGAGAGTGGGATGCCTTCTTCCTCGGCGGCTCCGGCCAGGGCTTCGACCAGGGATTCGTCGAGGGTGATAGTCACCTTCTTGGTAGCCATACATTAACCATAGTGCGGTATGGCCTCCGGTGTCGATGTGCGCTTCACGCGCCAGCGAGCGTTGGGGTGCGAGCGCGTGCGGTGAGGGGGCTCGGTGGGCCCAGGGCCGCGGGTGAAGCTGGGTCGATATTCGCTGGAAAGAGCGGATTAGCGATGAATGCCTTGCTGGGTCCTGGGGCGCCAGTGCACGGTTTCGAGCACGGGCCAGGTGACGGATCGGGGCTTGGGTGGCGAGCGTTTTTCAGAGGTGCAAGAGGGACGTCCGGGACCGGAACTTCCCCTGTGACCGTCCGCGGTGTCGGCACGGGTGGACGGTGCGGTACCGGGAGCCGGGCGGTAGGCGAGGGCGGCAGCGGGAGAGGTCGTTTGCCCGGCGGGTGGGCTCGGATGGTGCGGACGCATTCGCCGACAAGGTCGAGAACGACAAGAAGGCCGACGTTCGTTTCGATCCTGCGCCTGGGCGGGTGTCATTGCAGGTCTGGGCTCAGGAGTGGCTGGAGCGCCGGGTCATCGGTGAATCGACGCGCCGCAACTACGGAGGGTTCATCCAGAACCATCTCGTGCCGCGACTGGGACGGAAGATGCTGGCCGGGCTGGCACGGCGCGACTTCGAGGAGTTCGCCAAGCAACTGCACTCCTCCGGCGCCGGGTTGGCGGTCTCCACGATCAACGATCGGTTGGTGATGGTGGCCGCGATGCTAGAGGTGGCCGTCGTTGAGAAACGCATCCCGCACAATCCCGCGCGCGGCGTCCGGGTATCCAGGGCGGCCCGGTGCGCGGTGGACGAGGACGAGATTCCCACGTTGGGCGAGGTTGATCTGATCGCGGAGCACATCGCCCCGCAGTACCGGCTCGCGGTCTATCTGCAGTCGGGCACCGGCCAGCGCCCCAGCGAGGCCCTCGCCTTCTCCACCGAGTGCCGACGGTCGGGCTTCGTCAGGGTCCGCTGGCAGGTCAGCGCCAAAGCGCACCGCGGTGACTGCCACACGATCATCGTGCCGCTCAAGCACCGAACGGAGGGCGAGTACCGGGACGTCCCGGCTGCTCCGTTCGTCGAGCAGGAAATCGACGGCCACTTGTCGCGGTGGGCGCCGGTGCCCGTGGCCTTCACAGGGCTTCGCGGCAGACGTCGGCGGCTGGAGGTCTTCTTCTCCCCGCGCCAGCGTGGCAAGGGTGTGATGCCCACCGCCTCCACCTTCGGATACCACTTCAAGAAGGCGTGCGTGGCGGCAGGCGTGGTCGACGTAGACGGCAAGGCCAATACACGCCCGGCAGTCTGCGGCATTTCTTCGCCTCGACCGCGTTGGCGAACGGCGTGCCGATCCGCGAGGTCTCGCGCTGGCTCGGTCATAAGTCGATCAAGACGACAGTGGACATCTACGGGCACCTAGTCCCCGAGGCGTGGGGTCGTTGCCGAGACGTCATGCAGAGTGCCATGCGTCCGGCGGTCGAGGAGTCAGGCGAGTCTGTCTCCGCGGCTTGACGTGCTGGATGTGCTGGATGAGTCCCGACGGTGCTGGATGGGTGCTGGATGCGATCACCTGAGGGAAAGTTTCCGCAGGTGGGAGCGCTGCGTTGAATGTTCCGCTTCAACGTGTAGCCGCTGACGTGCCGCCACGTCGCTGATCCGGCGAACGTACACGTCAGTAGGGGCCCGACTCTTCGGAGTCGGGCCCTTGGTTTTTCCCGTGCTGGGATGGTGATGGGGTCAGACGGAACGCCCGTGCCGGGTTGTGCGGTCCAGTGCCTGCGGCAGGGAGTGTGCGGGCGGGTGCGCCTCACCCTCACGCCCAGTGGAGGAGCGGGTGCGCGCCCAGGTTCATCTGGTGGCTCCTGCCACCCGACGTGATGGCCGGAGAGCCTCCCGCTCGCGCTGTGCTTCGCCTCGCGGGGCTCGCGGCAGCGGCCGGAGCAGTGGCGCCGGCACACGACGACTGCCGATCGACCCCCACGCCGCAACCTCCGTGCCACCTCCCGCGAGAGCGTCACGGCGACGCGGGTACACCCTCCTGAACGGGGTCCTCGGATGCCGGGTGGCCTGGACGGTCGGTCGAGGCAGCGCCACGCAGCGCCGCCTCGACCCGGCGGTTGCTGGTCATGGTCGCCGTGACGGCGGTCATGGCCAGGAGGAGGCCGGCGGCGGCGTAGAGCGGGGTGCGTACGTCGTACGTGGTGGCCAGCCAGCCGCCGAGGAAGGCGCCGAACGGGGCGGCGCACATGGCGAGCATGCGGGAGGTGGAGGCGACCCGGCCCATGAGGTGGGCCGGGACGATCGCCTGCCGCAGCGAGGGCCCGAGCACCATCGTGGCGCCCATGCCGGCCCCGCAGACGGCGAGCGCGAGCCCGGCCACGTACGGATTCGGGGCGGCGGCAAGCCCCAGGATGGCAAGCCCTTCGACTGCGGCCGTGCAGGTCAGTGCGGTGCCGGTGCCGAGTCGTCGGCCGAGGGAGGAGGCGATGCCCGCGCCGAGCAGGCCGCCGGTGGCCTCCGCCGTGAGGAGCAGGCCGAAACCGAAGGTGTCGATGCCGAGGCGGTCGTGCGCGAAGAGGGCGAGGACGGTCTCCACAGCGAGGAAGGCGACGTTCCCGACCGCCGGTCGGAGCGCGAGCCCGAGCAGCAGCCGGTCCCGGAAGACGTACGAGGCCCCGGCCCGCGCCTGCCGAAACAGCGACTCGCGGACCTCCGGCACGGGCCGGGGCGCGGCGGGCAGCGACCGTACGAGCAGTGCGGAGAGCGCGAACGACGCCGCGTCGGCGAGCAGCGGAACCGCCCGCCCGAGCGCGAGCAGCGCACTGCCCGCAGGCGGCCCCGCGAAGCCGGACATGGCGGTCTGGGCGCCGCGCAAGCGGGAGTTGGCGCGCTCCAGGAGTGCGGGGTCGCGGCCGAGCAGATCCGGCAGGTAGGCCGTGGCGGCCGTGTCGAAGAAGAGTCCGCCGAGGCCGAGGAGGAAGGCGACGGCCGCGAGCAGTGGAATGCTTAAGCCGTCGAGCACGGCCGCTGCCGCCGGTATCGCGAGCAGCACCGCACGCGCCGCGTCCGCGGCCCACATCGTGCGCCGGCGGTCCCAGCGGTCCACCAGCGCACCGCCGAGCACCCCGAAGAGCAGCCACGGCAGCGTCCCGGCGGCCGTGACGACGGCGAGCGCCATCGGATCCCGCGTCAACGTCAACGCGAGCAGCGGCAGCGCGGCATGCGACACCCCGTCACCGAGCGAGGACACCGTCTGCGCGGTCCACAGGCGTCCGAACCCGGTCGGCAACTTCCGAACGTCCAAGGTCACTTGGCGCCTCCCTCGGCCTGCTCGCGCGGTGCCGGGTGGAACAGTGCGAAGACGAGCGACGCGTCCGGCAGCGACGGATCGGACAGCTCCCGGTACTCGTCCGCCAGTGCCTCCAGCCGCGCCCCCAGCTCCGCGAACTGCTCCTCGGTGAGCCGCAGATGTGTCATCCGTACGTGCCGCTCGCCGTCCACCGGCGACGCCTCCAGGTCCGCCACCGCATGCCGCATCAGCACATCCGGCCCTCCCTCGCCCGGATCCGGCAGCACGATCGCCCGTGCGGCCATCGCGTAGTACCGCTCGGTGACACCGCGCACCTTCCGCGTCCGCACCACCTTCACCAGGCCGGCCCGCTCCAGCAGCCGCACGTGATAGCTGGAACTCCCCTTCGCAAGGCCCACCCGCACGGCGATCTGCGTGATCGTCGCCGGCTCGAAGCGGAGCACGGCCATGATCCGGTGACGCGTGAGATTGGAGACGGCGCGTAGCTGCTCGTCAGTGGTGACGTGAAACGTCTCGGGAAGATCATCGGTAGGCATGCGAGTAATGGTCAACGATTCTTGACCATTGGCAAGCGGATTCCGTACGCCCTTCCGGGAATTCGCCGTCCGGCTCGGCGTGAGGTCTTCGCGACCGTGCAAGGCGGGGCCGCTCGGGTGGTGCCCTCGGAGGGTTCACGTTCTGCTGTGCGCTGCGATCAGCCGCTTACAGCCGACACCAATGATGCTAACGTCGAAGTTACTAACATTGATGTCAGTATCACCAGTGGAGGTCGCAGGCATGGCGGACTTCGTAGGCCGTCGCCAGGAGCTGGCGACGCTGGAGCGAGAGCTGCAGAAGGTGGCGACAGGAGTCGGCGGGGAGCGGCCCGGTCGGTGCGTGATGTTGCGCGGGCGGCGCCGCGTGGGCAAGTCGCGGCTGGCCGAGCGGTTTGCGGAGCGCTCCGGAGCTCCGTTCCTGTTCTACGCGGCGACCGGTGCGTCCGCCGGACATGATCTTGCCCGGCTCGCTCGGGACGCCCAGGCGTCGACCCTGCCCATGGCGCGGCTCGTGGCCGCCGCACGGCCGGAGAGCTGGGACGCCGCGTTCGACGTCCTGGCTGCGGCGCTGCCCGCCGACCGGGCGAGCGTGCTGATCATCGACGAGGTGCCGTACCTGATGGATGCCGACGGCGCCTTTGAGGGGATGCTGCAAAGGGCCTGGGACCGGGTGCTGGAGACCAAGCCCGTGCTGCTGGTCCTCATCGGCTCCGATCTGTCGATGATGGAGACCCTGAACAGCTACGGACGCCCCTTCCACCAGCGCGGGCGGGAGATGGTGCTGGGACCACTGAACCCCGCCGAGGTGGGGCAGATGCTCGGGCTGGAACCGGCGGAAGCCTTCGACGCCGCGCTGGTCACCGGCGGACTGCCGCTGATCTGCGCGGAATGGCCGCGCGGCGCGGGGTTGTGGGACTTCCTCGTCGAGGCGCTGAGTGACCCGGTCTCGGCCCTGCTGGTGTCGGCCGAGCGCTCGCTGGCTGCCGAATTCCCTGCGCAGGCTCAGGCGCGTACGGTGCTGGCGGCCATCGGCAGTGGCGAGCGGACCTTCACCAACATCGCCCGTGCGGCCGGCGGAATCGGGGCCACGCCCCTGCAGCGAGCGCTGGAGCTGCTCACGGCCAAGCGGATCGTCGCCGCGGAGCTGCCCGTATCGCTGCGACCGTCGAAGGATCGCCGCTACCGGGTGACAGATCCCTACCTGCGGTTTTGGTTGCATCTGCTCGGCCCCTCCATGGAGGAGATCGAGCGGGGGCGGGGCGATCTGACCGTGGCGCGCATCCGGGAGAACTGGACCAGCTGGCGTGGCCGAGCCGTCGAGCCCCTTGTCCGCGAGGCCCTGGCGCGGATACTGCCCGATGACAGGCTGCCCGCGGCCCCCGCAGTGGGCGGCTACTGGACCCGTACCAACGACGTCGAGATCGACATCGTCGGGGCGGACCGCGCACCCATCGCCAAGGAGCTGCTCTTCGTCGGCTCCATCAAGTGGCTGGAGCAGTCGCCCTTCGACGGGCACGACCTGGCAGCTCTCCATCGACACCGGGCCGCCCTCACCGGCGAACCCGTTCCGGTCATGGCGGTCTCGCGCAGTGGAGTCGGCTGTCCGGGGCTCGATGCCGTCTACGGCCCCGGCGATTTGCTGATGGCCTGGCCGCTGTGAGCGCCGGATGCCGGGCGTGAGGTGGTGAGGATTCTCAGCTGCGTCGCGGCGGAGTGAGTTTGTCCAGGTCCAGGCTGATCTCGAAGGGCACCGGACGCCGGAGCGAGCCCCGGAAGATGCCGGCGGGCGCGTAGGCGCAGGTCGGTTCGTCAAGCTCGTAGACATGGACGACCTTGCGGAGTTTGACCGTGCGGTCGTGGTGGGCCGACTCGGGGGACACAGCCTCCACGACGAGCTTCACGTTGTCCGGGGCGTACCAGGTGCGGTCCGGGTCGTAGGGCAGGTCCGTCAGCAGGAGGTCCGGCTCTGGGCGGTTGCGGGCATCGAGGCGAATCGTCATCTCCCGCTCGACCTCGAAGCCGGCCGGTGTCTGCGCCATGAGCGCGGTGGTCAGGGCGGTGACGAGGCGGCCATGCCAGGACCGCTGGGGCGACATCATGAAGACGAGAGCTCCGTCGATCAGCTCGGTGTGGCGAGGCGCCTCGGGGAGGCGGTCCAGGTCCTCCGCGAACCAGCCTTCCGCGCGCGGCGGGCGCATCCAGTCGGGCAGTGCGGTCATGAGTCAACCCTAGCGACTGCAGGTTCCAGGAGGGGGCGATGTGTCGTTGATCCATACTCGGCGCACGGACGTCGTGGGGCTCCTTGAGGCCGGTGGCACGGCGACGATCCTGGAGGTGCGGCCGCCGGCCGCGCGGTGACTGCTCGCCCGCACCCAGCCGTCCCCCGTCGCCCTGTCGTACCCCCGTGGAAGGATGTCCGCACGCGGGGCGGCAGGCACATGAGGGGTGTCATGGCAGAGGGCGGGTCGGGGCCGGCGGGGCGTGGGGTGCGGGGCGGGCGGGAGGCCAGGGCGCTGCTGGCGCGGGCCCGGGAGCTGCACGGCGCCGCCCGGGCCGTGGTCGCCGATCACGGTCGTGCGCTGGCCGAGGTGCGCGCGGCGCTCGACCCCGTACGGACCGGGCTGGTGGACCAGGAGCTCGGGTCCATCCCCGTGGCCCGGCTGAAGGACGTCACCGAGGGGCGGCTGCGGCTCGGTGCGCTGGAGGACGCCGGGTACGGAACGGTCCGTCAGGTGCACGCCGCGGGCCGCTACGAGCTGCGGCAGATCCCCGGTGTCGGTCAGCAGACCGCGGACCAGGCGATCGCCGCCGCACGGCAGATCGCGGACGCGGTCGCGGAGACCGTCTCCGTACGGATCGACGTCGACCACCCCGAGCCGCGCACCACCGCGCTCGTCATCGCCCTGCACCGGCTCGTCGAGGCCGGGCCGGAGCTGCGGCGCGCGCTGGAGACGGCCGAGCGGCTGGAGAAGGAGCTCACCGGGCTGCTCGCGGCGGCCGGGCCGGCCGCCGGGCGGATGCGCATGCTGTTCGCCGGCCGGGACCGGCGCGAGCGGGCGCTCGCGGCGCTGGGGCGGCTGAAGGAGGCGACCGCGGAGGCCGCGGACGCGGACGTGCCGCTGCTGCTCGGGCAGGCGTCCGTGGACCTGTTGCGGAGCCCGGCCTCCGAGGCCGCGGCGTGGGTGGACTTCGAGCTGCGTTCCGCCGAGTACTACAGCCTCCTCGCGGAGGTCTCCGGGCGGGACCCCGATCCCGAGACCGCAGAGGGGTTCCTGCCGGCCGAGCTCGCCGAACGCGTCCGTGCCCAGCCGCTCGACGACACCCACCGCCGGGTCTCGCTCCGTGGCTACCAGGCCTTCGGGGCCCGGTTCGCGCTCGCACAGCGCCGGGTGATCCTCGGCGACGAGATGGGACTCGGCAAGACGGTTCAGGCCCTGGCCGCGCTCGCCCACCTCGCGGCGCGGGGGCAGACCCACTTCATGGTGGTGTGCCCGGCGAGCGTACTCATCAACTGGACGCGTGAGGTCAGGTCCCGCAGCGCGCTGAGACCGGTGCCGGTGCACGGACCCGACCGCCGCGACGCGTACGCCGACTGGTGCGAGCGCGGCGGCATCGCGATCACCACCTTCGACGCCCTGCACGCTCTCGCGGTCCCCGACGGCACACCACCGGGGATGCTGGTCGTCGACGAGGCCCACTACGTGAAGAACCCGGACGCCCGCCGCTCCCAGGCGGTGTCCCGCTGGGCCGAGCGGTGCGAGCGGGTCCTGTTCCTCACCGGTACGCCGATGGAGAACCGGGTCGAGGAGTTCCGCAACCTGGTCCGCCACCTCCGGCCGGAGCTGCTGCCCGGCATCCAGGGCAGCGACGCCGTCGCGGGTTCCCAGGCGTTCCGCCGGGCAGTCGCGCCGGCCTATCTGCGCCGCAACCAGCAGGACGTGCTCACGGAACTGCCGTCGCTGCTCCAGGTGGAGGAGTGGGAGGAGTTCAGCGCGTCCGACGCGGAGGCGTACCGGGAGGCGGTGGTGATGGGCAACTTCATGGCGATGCGCAGGGCGGCGTACGCGCGTCCCGCGCAGTCGGCGAAGCTGGAGCGGCTGCGCGAACTGGTCGCGGAGGCCGCGGAGAACGGGCTCAAGGTGGTCGTGTTCTCGTACTTCCGCGATGTCCTCGGCACGGTCCAGGAGGCCCTGGCCGGCGGCCGGGTCCTCGGCCCGATCTCGGGGAGCGTCCCGGCGGCTCGCCGCCAGCGGCTGGTCGACGAGTTCACCGCCGAGCCCGGGCACGCGGTGCTGCTGGCCCAGATCGAGGCGGGCGGTGTCGGGCTCAACCTGCAGGCGGCGTCCGTGGTCATCATCTGCGAGCCGCAGGTGAAGCCGACGATGGAGCACC
This sequence comes from Streptomyces sp. NPDC002835, assembly GCF_053591995.1. NCBI lineage: Bacteria > Bacillati > Actinomycetota > Actinomycetes > Kitasatosporales > Streptomycetaceae > Streptomyces > Streptomyces sp. NPDC002835. The sequence continues at coordinate 158,908 of NZ_JBSFUW010000004.1, forward strand.
AGGCGGTCGCCCGCGCCCACCGGATGGGGCAGGTGCGCGCCGTGCAGGTGCACCGGCTGCTCGCCACGGACAGCGTGGACCAGCGGATGCTCGACATCCTGGCGAACAAGTCGCGCCTGTTCGACGCGTACGCCCGCCGCAGCGACGTCGCGGAGGCCACGCCCGACGCGGTCGACATCTCGGTCGGTTCGCTGGCCCGCCGGATCGTCGAGGACGAACAGCGGCGGCTCACCGGCGGACCGGAGGACGAACAGCCGCGGCTCACCGGTTCGTCGGAGGACGCGCCCTCCCCGGCCTGACGCGCGAGTGGCGGGTGACCGGCGACGGGCACCGCCCCGGACGCCCCCCCGCCCCTGCCACCCCCTCACCCCGCAAGCCCCGTTTTCAGCCCCGCCCCGCACAGCGGCACCACGGCCGTCCGGTCCGTCCACGCGCCCGCCGCCGCCCAGCAGGCCACCCCCGTCGACTCGACGAACAGGCCCCGCGCGGCGAGATCGCGCTGCGCGGCGCGGAGCTCGTCCTCCGTGACGGTCAGGAACGTCCCGCCCCATTCCCGTACCGCCCGCAGGATCTGACGGGCCCGCGGCGGTCGCGGGATGGCGATGCCCTCGGCGAGCGTCAGCCGCGCGGGGGCGCCGTCGAGGAGGTCGTCGGCGCCCGCGTGGAACGCCGCGGCCAGCGGTGACACCGCCTCGGCCTGGACCGCGACCAGTGCGGGACGGGTGTCGATCAGCCCGTGCGCGTGGAGTTCGGACAGTGCCTGGGCCGCTCCCAGCAGCAGCGTGCCGTTGCCGACGGGGACGACGATCGCCTCCGGGAGCCGGCCGCCGAGGTCCTCCCACAGCTCGTAGACGTACGTCTTGGTGCCGTGCAGGAAGTACGGGTTGTGGACGTGGCTCGCGTAGAAGACGCCGTCCGCGTCGGCGGCCGTACGGGCGGCCGCGGCGGTGGCCTCCCGGTCGCCGGGGACGATTTCCAGCCGTGCGCCGTGTGCCCGGATCTGTTCGACCTTCTTGGCGGAGGTGGCCTCGGGGACGTATACGGTGCACCGCAGCCCCGCCCGGGCGCAGTACGCGGCGATCGCCGTGCCCGCGTTCCCGCTGCTGTCGGCGATCACTTCGCGCGGTGCGAGGCGCCGCGCGAGCTCGGCGAGCATGACGGCGCCGCGGTCCTTGAAGGAGAGCGTGGGCGTCAGGAAGTCGAGCTTCGCCGAGACGGCAGGGGTGAGTTCGACGAGCGGCGTGCGGCCCTCCCCGAGCGACGCCGCAGGGTCGGAGAGGGGCAGGGCCTCCTCGTAACGCCACAGGGAATTCACCCGGCCCGCAAGGGCGGTGAGCGGGACCGGGGCGGCGCTGAAAGCCAGGTCCCAGGGCCCCCGGCACTCCGGACAACACCAGGTCAGGGACGTGGTCGGGGCCTGGGTGCCGCAGTCCGGGCAGTGATAGGTCGTCATGGTCCGGCAGCATGGCAGTTCCGTGCCGCGCTTGTTACTTGTCGGTCGGACCTCTTGTGAGATTCCTATGGATCAGTCAATCTTTCGCTCGGTAGGTGGACTTGGAACGCCGCGAACCCGGCGGTGTGCCTTGTCATGCTCTTGCCAAGCTTCAAGATCCCCCACAGCGACGCACCACCAATGAGGAGGACCCCTCACATGTCAGTGATGCGTGATTCCCGGCGAAGACTTACGTCGGTCAGCGCCATAGCCGTCGCCGCCCTGGCGTTCGGAACGGTCTCCGCTCTTCCGGCCGTCGCGGTCGAGCCGGCGCCCGAAGGCGTCATCCAGTACGCCGGCGCCCCGAACGCCGTCCCCGGCAGCTACATCGTCACCCTCGGCGAGTCCGCGGCCGACGCGGAGTCCAAGGCGGGCAAGGCCCTCGCCGCGGAGTACGGCGCCAAGATCAAGAAGACGTACACCGCCGCACTGAACGGCTACGCCGTCGAGCTCTCGGAGCGGCAGGCCAAGAAGTTCGCCGCGGACCCGGCCGTCGAGTCCGTCGCGCAGAACCGCGTCTTCACGATCTCCGGCACGCAGCCGAGCCCTCCCTCCTGGGGTCTCGACCGGATCGACCAGAAGGCCCTGCCGCTGGACCGGAGTTACACCTACCCGGACAGCGCGGGTCAGGGCGTCACCGCCTACATCATCGACACGGGCGTGCGTATCACGCACAGCGACTTCGGCGGCCGTGCGACGTACGGCTACGACGCCGTCGACAACGACAACACCGCCCAGGACGGCCACGGCCACGGCACGCACGTCGCCGGCACGGTCGCCGGCACGGCGCACGGCGTGGCGAAGAAGGCGAAGATCGTCGGCGTCCGCGTCCTCGACAACAACGGCTCCGGCACCACCGCCGGAGTCGTCGCCGGTATCGACTGGGTGACCCGGAACGCGGTCAAGCCGGCCGTCGCCAACATGAGCCTCGGCGGTGGCGCCGACACCACCCTCGACAACGCCGTGCGCAACTCCATCGCCTCCGGCGTGACCTACGCGATCGCCGCCGGCAACTCCAACGCCAACGCCTCCAACTACTCGCCCGCCCGGGTCACCGAGGCCATCACCGTCGGCTCCACCACGAGTTCCGACGCCCGCTCGAGCTTCTCCAACTACGGCAGCGTGCTCGACATCTTCGCGCCCGGCTCGTCGATCACCTCGACGTGGAACAGCAGCGACACGGCGACGAACACCATCTCCGGCACCTCGATGGCCGCCCCGCACGTCGCCGGCGCCGCCGCGCTGTACCTGGCGGACAACACGAGCGCGACCCCGTCCCAGGTCTCCTCGGCCCTGACCACCGCCGCCACCAGCGGTGTCGTCGGCAACCCGGGCACCGGTTCCCCGAACCGCCTGCTGTACGTGGGCACCGGGAGCACCGACCCCGATCCCGACCCGCCGACGGGTGACCGCTTCGAGAACACCGCCGACTACGCGATCAACGACAACGCCACCGTCGAATCGCCGGTCACCGTGAGCGGCATCTCGGGCAACGCGCCGTCGAACCTGAGCGTCGAGGTCAACATCCAGCACACGTACATCGGTGACCTCCGGGTCCAGCTCGTCGCCCCGGACGGCACCGCGTACACGCTGAAGAACTACGGCACCGGAGGCAGCGCCGACAACATCAACACCACCTACACGGTGGACGCGTCCTCCGAGGCCGCCAACGGCACCTGGAAGCTGCGCGTCAGCGACAACTACTACTGGGACACCGGAAAGATCGACTCCTGGGCGCTGCAGTTCTGAGCCCATGAGCCGGTGACCGGCACAGCAGCCAAAGGGGCGGCCGCGTGAGCGGCCGCCCTTCGCCGTGCCACGGGCCGCCCACGGACGTACTCCTGACGCCGCGTATCCTGCGCGCTGCCTGTTCGCACCGAGTGCGAACCATCGAACCGACGAGGAGCACCCGTAGCCGTGGACCCCTCCGAACAGGGTGCGCGGCCCTTCGCGCCCCAGGAGCCGTACCAGCAGCCGTATCCCCCGAACTGGGGGCACCCGTACCCGCAGCCGCAACGGCCGGCGCCGGCGCCCGTGAACGGGATCGCCGTCACCTCGCTCGTCCTGGGCATCGTCTGCTGTCTGCCGCCACTCGGGCTGATCCTCGGCGGCCTCGCGCTCACGCAGATCCGCCGGAAGGGCGGACGGGGCAAGGGGATGGCGATCGCGGGCATCGTCCTGTCGTCGATCAGCACCCTGCTCGTCCTGCTCGTGATCGCCTCGGGCGAGGCGCGTGAGGCGTGGAACGGGTTCCGGGACGGATTCCAGGGCGCGGCCCGGTCGAAGAGCACCCAGGACCTGCGCCGGGGCGACTGCTTCAACGTGCCGGGCGGTGATCTCGAGCGGGTGGTCGTGAGCGTCCGGATCGTCCCCTGCGCCGAGGAGCACGACGCCGAGGTGACCGGCACCTACCGGATCAAGAAGTCCGACCCTGCGCCCGGCGGCCCGAGGGGCGAGGAGTTCGCCGAGAGGACCTGCCTGGACATCAACGACGCCTACGCCCGCGACTCATGGGCGCTCCCCGAGGACGTCGAGACGTACTACTACATCCCGACCGAGCAGAGCTGGGCCCGCGGCGACCGCATGCTGACCTGCGCCTTCACCGGTGACGGGCTCAAGGGGTCGCTCCATGTGGGACCGGAGAGCCACGACCCCGGCCAGCTGTCGTACATCAACGCCGAGCACGCCGTGGAAAAGGCGGCGTGGGAACAGCCCGAGGCCGAGTTCGCCGAGGACCCGGTCGCACACCGGAGTTGGGCGCGGGAGATGTCGGCCGTCCTGCGGGAGAAGGCCGTGGCGCTGCGCGCCGGCTCGTGGCCGCAGGAGGCGTCCGCGGCGCTGGACGAGCGGGGGCGGCAGTTCGAGAAGTCGGCCGGCGAATGGGACCGCGCCGCCAAGGCGACGGACGAGGCGGCCTTCTGGACGCATGTGACGACGGCGGAGGCGGCGCTGACCCGGCAGACCCGGACCGGGGCCCGCGAGGCGCTGGGCCTGAGTACGACCCCGCCGCCGGAGGAGTACGGGACCGAGGCCTGAGACACGAGAGGGCCGCGCGGCCCTCGTTCCGGCGTCGCACCGGGACGAGGGCCGCGCCGCGCGCGTCAGCGGCGGTTCAGCCCCTTGTCGACCGCGGCCGTCAGTTCGCCGTCCGCGGTGTCCCCGTCCATCGACCAGAACATCGCGCCGCCGAGCCCGTGCCGGCGGATGTAGGCCGTCTTGGCGTGCAGCACCTGCGGATCGTCGTACGTCCACAGCGTGGTGCCGTCGAAGAGCCAGGCGTGCCCGTTCCGCCGGTCCCGGTGCACCTCGTACGCACCGGAGTCGGCGAGCTTCTTGAGGGCCTTGTAGTCCTCGTACCCGGCCGCCCAGGTCGCCGGGGCGGGCCCGGTCGCCGGCTGGTTCATGCCGTCGCCCCGGCCGGTCACCCCGGTCCAGCCCTGGCCGTAGAAGGGCATGCCGACCACCAGCTTGCGGGCGGGTGCGCCGCGCCGGATCCAGTCGCGGACGGTCTGGTCGACGCTGAAGTCCCCGCGGGCGTACAGCGCGGACTGCTGGGCGGTGGTCTGCTCACCGGAGACGTGGAAGTCGTAGCCCTGGAGATTGATGAAGTCGAAGTCCCGCATGATCTTGCGGACCTCGAAGCCGGCGTCGATCTTGGCGGGCGCGGTCGGCACGAAGGCGGTGAGCTCGTAGTGCTTGCGCTTGCCGCCCGCGGCCTTCTGCTGCGACTTCGCGTAGGCGTCCAGCTGCGTGCGGAACTCGCGCACCAGCGCCGTGAAGTTCCGCTTGTCCTCCGGGCGGTACACGGTGTCGGTGTCGCCCGCGGAGCCGGGCCACTCCCAGTCCAGGTCGATGCCGTCGAAGAGACCGGCCGCCGCCCCCTCGCCGCCGCGTGCGCCGTCGACCGGCAGGTTGCCCTTGATGTACAGGTCGATGCAGGACGAGGCGAGCGCCTTGCGGGACTCGGGGGTGCGGGCGGCGTCGGAGAAGTGGGTGGACCAGCTCCAGCCGCCCAGCGAGATGAGGACCTTGAGGCCGCGGTGCTTGGCCTTGAGCTCGCGCAGCTGGTTGAAGTTGCCGGCGAGCGGCTGCTCGGCGGTGTCGGCGACGCCGTCGACCGAATCGGCGGCCGGCAGCGGCCGCGCGTAGTCCGCCCAGGCGTCGGCCTCGCCGGGGATGTTGCCCGTGAAGCACCGGCCCTCGGCGTCGACGTTGCCGAAGGCGTAGTTGATGTGGGTCAGCTTCGCGGCCTGGCCGCTGGTGTCCATGTCCTTGACCTGGAAGTCGCGGCCGTAGACGCCCCACTGGGTGAAGTAGCCGACGCGCTTGTACGACTGCTTCTGGTCGTGGCCGTGGCCGCCGTGACGGGAGTCCTGGGCGGAGGTGGCGGCAGCGGCCGGGCCGAGGGTGGCGACGAGCGAGAGCGAGCAGACGGCAACGGCCGCCCGGACAAAGGTTCTTCGACGCATCGGGCTCATTCCTGTGCGCGTACCGGAAACAGGTTCCGTGAGGGGTGTCGTGTCGTGTGCGCAGGAACGTATTGGTATGGACCATTGCGGTCAAGGGCCCTCGGAGCGCCGGACGCCCGTATCCGCGATAAACCTCTGGTCAGCAGCAAATCATCACTTCGAGTGAAACCCTGGCCCATGCTTGCGACATGCAACCGACCGTTGTCACGCTGTTGCTCTCTGTCAACCTGTTGGGAGTGGCCAGTGACCTTCGGTGAGCAGCCCGCTTATCTGCGCGTCGCGAGCGATCTCCGCGAGAAGATCGTGAACGGCTCGCTGCCGCCGCACACCCGTCTCCCCTCGCAGGCCCGCATCCGCGAGGAGTACGGCGTCTCCGACACGGTCGCCCTCGAGGCCCGCAAGGTCCTGATGGCCGAGGGCCTGGTGGAGGGCAGATCCGGCTCGGGGACCTATGTGCGCGAGCGGCCGGTGCCCCGCCGGGTCGCCCGCTCCGGCTTCCGGCCGCCGTCGGGCGCGTCCCCGTTCCGTCAGGAGCAGGCCGCGGAGGAGGCCAGGGGGACCTGGGAGTCCACCAGCGAGCAGGAGTCGGCGACGCCCGAGGTGGCCGCCCGGCTCGACATCAAGGCCGGCGACCGCGTGATGCGCACGCGCTATGTCTTCCGGGACGCGGGTGAGGCGATGATGCTCTCCACCTCCTGGGAGCCCCTCGAAGTCACCGGCCGCACCCCGGTCATGCTGCCCGAGGACGGCCCGCTCGGGGGCTGCGGCGTCGTCGAGCGGATGGCCGCCATCGACGTCGTGGTGGACAACGTGACGGAGGAGGTCGGCGCCCGCCCCGGTCTCGCGGAGGAGCTGCTCGCGCTCGGCGGCGTCCCGGGCCATGTCGTGATGGTCATCGAGCGGACGTACTACGCCTCGGGGCGCCCGGTCGAGACGGCGGACGTCGTCGTGCCCGCGGACCGCTACCGCATCGCGTACCACCTGCCCGTGAAGTGAGCCGGGGACCGGAGGCCGGGAGCTGACGGCCGCAAGCCGGCACGAGGGGGCGCATCCGGCCGGATGCGCCCCCTCTTCATGTCTCTTTGTAAAAACCCGTATCCGCTCAGTAAATGCCAGGCGTAGGCTTCCGCATATGCAGACTGCGGTTTCCTGGCGATCGTTACGGACACTCGGTTGGGCCGAGGGAGGGGTGCGATGACCGACAGTGGCGCTGTCCTGCCTTGGCTCGTCATACGGCAGGACGACAACGGCAACCGTTACCGCGTCGGCAGGTACGCCACCGAGGCCGAGGCTCAGAAGATCGCGGACTCCCTCGACGGCCGCGGCCACAAGCAGCTCTACTGGATCGAACGCGTCGGCCGGACGACCCGCTGACGGCGCCGCCGGAGCGCCGGGGCCCGTCCCGCCCGGGGGCTCGTCCGGTCGTGCTGCGGCGCGCAGTACGCTCCGCCGCATGACTGATCGTGTGGTGGTCGTGGCCGGCGCCGTGTACGAGGAAGGGCGGCTCCTCGCCGCGCGCCGCAGCGCGCCCGAGGAGCTCGCCGGACGCTGGGAGCTCCCCGGCGGCAAGCTCGAGCCGGGCGAGAGCCCCGAGCAGGCGCTGGTCCGCGAGCTGCGCGAGGAGCTGGGCATCGAGACCGAGCCGGTCGAACGCGTTCCCGGCGAGTGGCCGCTGCGGCCCGGCTATGTGCTCCAGGTGTGGACGGTCCGGCTGGTGTCCGGAGAGCCGAGCCCTCTTCAGGACCACGACGCACTGCGCTGGCTCGCGCCGGAGGAGCTGGACGCCGTCGACTGGCTCGACCAGGACCGGCCCGCGGTCGCGGCATGGGCGCGCCTGCGCCGTGAGCGGGCCGGGGGCGGCGCGCGTCATTGAGCTGTGCGCCGTTGGTGCCATGCGTGCCTCCATTGTGGTCCGGGCACGGTAATCCGGGCCGCAAAACGGGTATGTCCGTATTAACCCCCCTGAAATGGGACACGATTTCGGTGGTGATCGGGAAGTGGTCGGCGTGATCGGCACCAGAGGCGAATGCGCCGAGTGGACTTTTCCGGCCGAACCGAACGTGGTGCGCACGGCCCGTCATGCCGTCCGCGACACACTGGGTGAATGGGGACTGGACGCCGCTGTCGGAGATGTGACGGTTCTCCTGGTCAGCGAGCTGGTGACCAATTCCGAGCGCTACACCCCCGGTCCGATCACCGTCCGGCTCTTCCGGCCGGAAAGCGGAGACCCGCTGCCCGTCCTGCGGGTCGAAGTCTCCGATCCGCTGCCGGATCCCCCGGTCGAGAAGTCCGCGCGGTCGGAGGACGAAAGCGGCCGCGGCCTGCAGCTGGTTGCCTGTTCCGCCCGCCGCTGGGGCACGCGTCGCGGCAGGACGGGCAAGACCGTGTGGTTCGAGCTGGCTCTGGCTGGTTAGAAGACTTCAGGGACGACGATCACGCCTTGAGTCGGCTCAAAACGAACGAGACCTCTCTGTGATCGTGAACGCCGTGTCGGTGGGAGCCGTAGTGCTGAATACTGCGGTCATGACCGGTCCGGTGGGTGAGCTGGAGGGGACGGTCGCGTGAGCGAAATACCTGAGACGGCGAGCGATGTCGTATGGCAGAGCAGCCCGCCTGGCTCGATCTATGACTACATCAAGGTGGCTTCCTTCTCGATCGGTCACGACGGACTGGTCGACCAGTGGAGCGACCGGGCCGTGGAACTGTTCGGCATCACCGCCGACGAGGTCAGGGGCAAGGACCCGGTCGAGGTCTTCATGCCCGCGGAGCTGCGTCCGCGGGGCCACCGCCGGATCGCCGAAGTCCTCGACGGCAAGGAGTGGACGGGACTCGTCCCGTTCCGGATGCCGGGAGGCGGCCGGACGCACGGCCTCGCCGAGATCTATGTGATGCCCAGCCGGACGCTCCTGGGCGAACAGGCCGCGCTCTGCATCGTCGTCGACGTCCGGGCGCTGCGCAGGATCGAGTCCGACCTCGCCGCATCGCAGGCGATTTTCGGCCAATCTCCTTTCGGCTTCCTGCTCTTCGGCACCGATCTCACCGTGGAGCGCGCCAACCGGCGCTTCGCCACCGTCTTCGGCGGCTCCGCGGAGGACCATCGCGGCCGCACGGTCCACGACTACCTCTCCCGCCCGGAGGCCGAGCGGATGGACGCCGCCCTGCGCCGTGTCCTGGAGACCGGGGAGTCCGTCACCGACCTCCAGATCGTCGGTACGGTGCCCGGAAGCACCGACCGCAGGCACTGGTCGGTCAACCTCTACCGTGTGCACGGCGGTTCCGGCCGGCCCGTCGGCGTGGCCGGGCTCGGCACCGATGTCACACGCCGTCACATCGCCGCCCGGGAAGCCGCGAACGCCCGGCGCAACCTCGCCCTTCTCAACGAGGCGAGCGCCCGCATCGGCAACTCCCTCGACCTGGAGACGACCGCCCGCGAACTCCTCGACGTCGCCGTCCCCGGCTTCTGCGACCTCGCCTCCGTCGACCTGTACCAAGGGCTGCTGACCGGCGAGGAGGCCCCGCCCGGACAGTGGGGATCCGCGCGCTCGGAGAGCTTCGGAGGGGGCAGCGCCGAACTGCGGCGCGTCGCCTTCGCCAGCGCCGTCTCCGACGCCCCCCTGATGACCACCCCGGGCTGCGTCGCCGAGGGCAGCGCCCCCACCGCCGTCGGCGAGGTCCACCGCTACCCGTTCAACTCCCCGTGCGCCGGGGCCCTGCGCACCGCCCGCGTCCGGACGGTCCCCGGGGAGGACGGCAGCCTCGTCCAGTCGACGCTGGCCGTGCCCATGGTGGCGCACGACACCGTCGTCGGACTGGCGCAGTTCTCCCGTGCCAAGGGCAGCGAACCCTTCGGGGAGCGGGACCGGGCGCTCGCGGTCGAACTCGCCGCCCGCGCCGCCGTCTGCATCGACAACGCCCGCTTGTACCGCAGGGAGCACGAGCGCGCCCTCATCCTCCAGCGCAGCCTGCTGCCGCCCGGCGACCCCGAGGCCGCCGGACTCGACATCGCCTGCCGCTACCTCCCCGGCGCCGCCGCGACAGAGGTGGGCGGCGACTGGTTCGACGTCATCGAACTGCCCGGCCACCGCACCGCGCTGGTCGTCGGCGACGTGATGGGCCGCGGGCTGCGGGCGGCCGTCGCCATGGGTGAACTGCGCACCGCCGTACGGACGCTGGCGCTGCTGGACCTGGAACCGGCGGAAGTACTCTCCGCGCTCGACGAGATCGCCCGCGGACTCGGCAGCCCCGCCAAGTCCGGACGGCCCCCGGGCGGCGCCCAGGTCCCGTCCCGCGTCGCCCACGCCTCCCGCGAGGCCGACCTCTCCGAGGTCTACCTCGCCACCTGCGTCTACGCGGTCTACGACCCGGTCACCCGCCGCTGCACCTTCGCCAACGCCGGCCATCTGCCGCCCGTGCTCGTCGAACCGGGGGAGGAGGCGCTGCTGCTCGACGTGCCGCCCGGGATGCCGCTCGGCGTCGGCGGTGAACCCTTCGAGGAGGTGGAGGTCGAAGTGCCCGAGGGCTCCCTCCTCGCCCTCTACACCGACGGCCTGGTCGAGTCCCGCGACCACCCGCTCGACGAGGGCCTACGGGCCTTCCGCACCGCGCTCACCGATCCGGTCCGCCCGCTGGAGGACGTCTGCGACCACGTGCTCGGAGCGCTCGACACGCGGCACGGCGAGGACGACATCGCGCTGCTGATGGCCCGTATCCAGGGCCTGCCGGCCGAGGCCGTCGGCGACTGGCGCCTGCCGCGCGAGCCCCGCTCCGTCGGCCGCGCCCGTGAGCTCGCCCGCGGCCAGCTCACGGCCTGGGGCCTCGAAGCCCTGATCGACACGGTCGAACTCCTCGTCAGCGAGCTCGTCACCAACGCGCTGCGCTACGGCGAGGGCGAGATCAGACTCCGGCTCCTGCGGGACCGGACGCTGGTCTGCGAGGTCTGGGACGCGGGCCTGGTCCAGCCCCGGCGCCGCCGCGCCCGCGACACGGACGAGGGCGGCCGCGGCCTGCAACTGGTCGGCCTGCTGAGCGCGGCGTGGGGCTCGCGGCGGACGCCGCGCGGCAAGACGGTGTGGTTCGAGCTGGCGCTGCCGGACGGGGAGGGGTCGGCGGAGCCGACGGTGGAGCAGCTGCTCAGCATGTTCTGAGGGGGGAGTTCCCCTACCCGCCCCTTCCCGAACCGGGCTCTGCCCGGACCCGGGCCTCAATCGCCGGCGAGGCTGTCGCAGTCAGCCCGGCCTGGGGGTACTCCCCCTACGCCTGGCGGCGTGGGAGGTGCCCCCACCCACGGCCGCCAGGCCGTAGGGGGAGTTTGAGGCCACCGCGCGGAGCGCGGTACCGGGCCCGGGCGGAGCCCGGCCCGCCGCCCGGAGGGCGGTCACCGGGGTCCGGGGCCTGCCCCGGTCTCGGGAAGGGGAGGGTTGGGGACAAGCCCGCCGCAGGCGCCACCCGGACCCACCCCTACGCCCCCTTGAGCGCAGCGAACCTCGCCTCGATCTCCGCCGCGTCCCCCATCCCCTCCAGCTGTTCGAACTGCGCGTCCAGCGAAGACGCCGCCAGTTCCTGTTTCCCCAGCGCCCTCGCCTCCTCCCGCCGGACCTTGTCCTCGAAGCGGTGCAGCTCGCTCGTCGGGTCGAGGACGTCGACGCTCTTCACGGCGTCCATCATCCGGTTCTGCGCCTCCGCGGACTTCGCTCTCGCCACCAGCTCGTCCCGCTTCGCCTGCAACTGGCCCAGCTTCGCCCTCATCTGCTCCAGCCCCGACTTGAGCTTGTCGACGACCGCCGTCTGGGAGGCGATCGTCGGCTCCGCGGTCTTCGCCTCCTGCTCGGCCTGCACCTGTCTGCCCAGCGCCACCCTCGCCAGGTTGTCGAACCTGTCCGCCTCCGCCGGCTGCCCCGAGCCCCGCAGCTCGTCCGCCTTCCTGCTGGCGGCCAGCGCCTTCGTGCCCCATTCGCGGGCCGCCTCCACGTCCTCCTCGTGGTCCTGCTCCATGAGGCGCAGATTGCCGATGGTGCTCGCCACGGCCTGCTCCGCCGCCACGATGTTGTTCGTGTAGTCGCGGATCAGCTGGTCGAGCATCTTCTGCGGATCCTCGGCCTGGTCGAGCAACGCGTTGATGTTGGCCTTCGCCAACTGGGCCACCCGCCCGAGAACGGTCTGCTTGGTCATGCCACTGCTCCTTGGAGGATGTGAACGCCATACGGAAAGACCACACGGAAACGCCTCAGAACCGCCCTCCGCCCATCCGCCCCCGGGTGCCGCCCCCGCCGAAACTGCCGGGACCACCGCCGAACCCCCCGCCACCGAACCCGCCACGCCCCCGCCCCCCGCCCAGCACTCCGCCGAGCAGGATCCCGCCGAGCACCGCGCCCCCGAGTCCGCCTCCCGGCCTGCCCACTCCTGATACACCGCCCGGCCCGTACGGGTTCCCGAATCCGCGTACGTCGTGTTCCGCCAGGCTCTGCGCCTGCTGCGCCAGCCAGTCCGCGCGCTGCGCCTCCGCCAGCGCGGTCTGCGGATCGCCGCCCTTCGCGTCGTCGTCCCCGGCGAGCGCCTCCGCCCGTTCCAGCCGCCGCTGGGCCTCCGCCAGCCGGGTCCGGGCCTCGCTGCCGACGGCGCCGCGGTGGGTGGTGATGTAGTCGGCCGCCGCGCCGATGCCGGAGCGTGCGCCGAGCATCGCCCGCTCCAGCAGCGCCCGGGCGCGCCGCGTCCCCTGCTCCTGTTCCCGGACGCCGGCGAGGGCCTCGTCCAGCCCGGCGTCGGCCTCCTCCACCCGGCGCAGCGCGTCGATCGGGTCGTACGGACCGGCCTCCGTCGCGCCGCGCACCTCCGCGACGACCGACTCGGCGCGGGCGATCCGGCCCTGGAGCGTGGCCGTCGACGCGCCTTCCTTCGTCCCCTCGACCAGCCCGCGTGCCTCTGCCAGGTCGGCCTCCGTCTCGGTCAGCGCGCCCGGCAGCTTCCCGGCCGCTTCCGCCAGTTCCCGCGCCCGGCGGTCGACGGCCTCGATGAGCCGGGTGGCCTGGGCGACGGCCGCCTCCGCCGCCCGTACCCGTACGGCGGCCCGGCCGTTGTCGCCGGCGTCAACGGCCTCCCGGGCCCGGCCGAGGCTGCTCGTCGCGAACTCCAGCCGGTCCTTGGCCTGCTCGACGTCGTCCGCGACGGGCGCCGCCGCGGAGGGCGCGTACCGCTCGCGCATCACGCCGAGGGTGGCCTCGGCGCTGACGACGCGGCCGTCGGCGTCCCGGCGGGCGGCCTCGGCGGCGGCCAGGGCCTGCGGGGCGTTCCGTTCCAGGTCCCGCAGCCGGTCGAATTCCTCGGACTCGGCGTCCAGCCGGCGATTCGCCTCCGAGCAGCGGGCGACGATCTCCTCGAGCATCCTGCGCCGGGTGGCGTCGTCCTCGGGGTAGGCGTCGTCGAGCTGCTGACGCAGCCGGAAGGCGGCGGTCAGCTCCTGCTGCGCGTGCGCCACCGCCTCCTGGAACGGCCGTGCCGCCTCGTCCCCGAACTGCGCCGAGGCGAACCCGAGTTCCTCCTGGCTCGTACGTACGGCGTCGTCGGTGTCCACCAGCGCCTGCCGGGACTTGGCGTCCAGTTCGGGGAGCGGCGGATGCTCCGGCGCGCCCCAGCCCTCCTGGCCGCCCCGGGGAGTGGTGCGGGTGGCCGTGCGCCGCCTGCGCTTCGTGTACGCGTACGCGGCGAACGCGCCGGCGCCGCCGAGCAGCGCGATGGGCAGCACCAGGTCGCCCGCGCCCGTACCGGCGCCGCCGCCCGGGTCGGCCTCGCCGGGGGTGATGTCCACCCTCGGTACGGGCTCGCCGGCCAGCACCGCGCCGTAGCCGTCGGCGGCGCCGATCGCGGCGCCCGCCCAGTCGTTCTGCCGCAGCGCGGGCTCCACGGCCGTCGCCGCGACCTCCGCCAGCTGGGCGTCGGTCAGGCGTGAGGCGTTGTCGACCCAGTACGCGTACTGCCGGTCGCGGGTGGCGACGGCGAGCAGGGCGTCCTGCTGCCCCAGACCGTTCCTGGTGGCCGTCGCGGCGGTCCACTCCTGGGCGGAGCGCCCGGAGAAGTCGGTCACATAGACGACGAAGAGCTGCAGCCGCTGCTCGGCGTAGAGGCGGTCGAGGGCCTGGGACACCTGCGCCTCGCGGTCGCCGAGCGCGCCCACACGGTCGGTGATCTGACCCTGCCTGGAGAGGTCCAGGGGATCGTCGGCGGCGACGGTGCCGGCGGCGGGCACGACCAGCCACCAGGCCGCCGTCAGCACGGCGAGGAGGATCCGGGCGGCTGTTCGCATCACATTTTGGAGGCTAAGTCGCGCTCTGTCCCGCCGCGACCCGGCGCCGTCCGGAACCGCGGCCACCCCGTCAGCAGTCCTGCACCGCATGGAGATCAACGACGGCACAGGAACAGAGACAGGGAACGGAGCGGGAGGAAAAACGGACGGGCGGACCGCGGCTCTGCGGCGCCGCCGGCGGAGCCCGCGGCTGAAGTGGCCCAAGAGGATCGCCCTCGCCCTCGCGCTGGTCCTGCTCGTCCCGCCCGCCGCCGCGGCCGTCGCGCTGCGCGGCAGCTACGCCGGCGACCTCCAGGACGGCACCCGTACCCGCGGCAAGGACGCGATCTGGCTCGGCCACGCGTGGGTGGACGGCCGCAAGAAGGACGCGGACGTGAAGGACTTCGCGGAGCGGATCCGCGGCACCGGCATCAAGGATCTCTATGTGCACGCCGGCCCCCTGGAGCACGACGGCACGCTGCCCGCCGACCGCTACCCCCGCGCCCGGTGGTTCATCGACGCCGTGCACCGCGAGATGCCGGGCATACGGGTCCAGGCGTGGCTCGGCGACGTACTCGCCAACGACGGCCCGGACGGGCTGCGTCTCGACGACAAGAAGTCGCGCGAGGAGATTGTGGTCTCCGCCGGACAGATCCTCGACGCCGGTTTCGAGGGCGTCCACTTCGACCTCGAGCCGCTGCTCTCCGACGACCGTGACTATCTGACGCTGCTCGACGCGCTGCGCGCCCTGACGCTGGGCCGCAACGTCCAGCTGTCGATCGCCGCCCACCAGATCGACCCGCTGCCCGCCGCCCACAGCGTGAACGCGGCCGTCACGGGACGCGAGAAGTGGTGGTCGCAGGAGTTCTTCGGCGAGGTGGCGCGGCGGGTCGACCAGATCGCGGTCATGTCGTACGACACCTGGATGCCGCTGGAGTTCATGTACGGCGGCTATGTGGCGCACCAGACGGAGCTGGCGCTCGAGGTCACGCCGGAGAGCACCGATCTGCTGATGGGGCTGCCGTTCTTCCACGAGGACGACCTGGGCCACCACGAGAACGCGGAGACGGTCGCGGCCGCGGTCCGCGGCACCCGGCTGGGACTCGGGCGCACGGACCGCGACCGGAAACGCTTCGGCGTCGCGCTGTACGTGGACTTCGCGGCGGAGGAGGGCGACTGGCGGGCCTACCGCGAAGGATGGTGCTGACGCGCCGTCCCGCCGGCCGGGGGTAGGCCCGAGCGGTCAGCCCTCCCGGCGCCCGATCTTGCTGCCCAGCCACACCAGCGGGTCGTACTTGCGGTCCGCGGCCCGTTCCTTCAGCGGGATCAGCGCGTTGTCCGTGATCTTGATGCCTTCCGGGCAGACCTCCGTACAGCACTTGGTGATGTTGCAGTAGCCGAGCCCGTGGTCGTCCTGCGCCGTCGTCCTGCGGTCGATGCCGGTCTCGGCGGCGGAGTCCAGCGGATGCATGTCCAGTTCGGCCACCCGCATCAGGAAGCGCGGACCGGCGAAGGACTGCTTGTTCTCCTCGTGGTCGCGCACCACATGGCAGGTGTCCTGGCACAGGAAGCACTCGATGCACTTGCGGAACTCCTGCGACCGCTCGACATCCATCTGCTGCATCCGGTACTCACCGGCCGCCACCCCCGGGGGCGGCACGAACGACGGGATCTCCCTGGCCTTGGCGTAGTTGAAGGAGACGTCGGTGACCAGGTCCCGCACCACGGGGAAGGCGCGCAACGGGGTGACCGTGATCGTCTCCTCCCGCGAGAAGACCGACATACGGGTCATGCAGAGCAGCCGCGGCCGGCCGTTGATCTCGGCGCTGCACGATCCGCACTTGCCGGCCTTGCAGTTCCAGCGGACGGCGAGATCGGACACCTGGGTGGCCTGGAGGCGGTGGATGATGTCGAGGACGACCTCTCCCTCGTTCACCTCGACGGTGAAGTCCTCGAGGCCGCCGCCGTCCTGGTCACCCCGCCAGACCCTGAAGTGGGCTCGGTACGCACTCACTCGGTCAGCTCCTCTTCGGCGAGGTACTTGACCAGCTCTTCCTTCTCGAAGAGGGCGAGCAGGTCGGCACGGATGGGCTCTGTCGTCTTCCGTTCCAGCTGGATCCGGGCGCTCGCCGGGTCGTCGCCGGCCGTGGGGGCCAGCCGGCACACCAGGTTGGTGCGGCGCCATTCGCGCTCCATGCCGGGGAAGTCCTCGCGGGTGTGACCGCCGCGGCTCTCGGTGCGCTCCAGCGCCGCCCGTGCGATGCACTCGCTGACCAGCAGCATGTTCCGCAGGTCCAGGGAGAGGTGCCAGCCGGGGTTGAACTGCCGGTGGCCCTCGACGCCCGCGCGGATCGCCCGGACCCGCAGTTCGGCCAGCTTCTCCAGCGCCTGCTCCATCTCGCCCGCCCGGCGGATGATGCCGACCAGGTCGTTCATCGTCTGCTGGAGCTCCTGGTGCAGGGTGTACGGGTTCTCCGGGGTCCGTCCCTCCTCCGGGGCCTCCGCGCTGAACGGGCGCAGCGCCTCCGCCGCCGCCGCGTCGATCTGGGTCTCGTCGGCGACCGGGCGCGCGGGGAGCCGCTGGGCGTACTCGGCGGCGTGCAGGCCGGCGCGGCGGCCGAAGACGAGCAGGTCGGACAGGGAGTTGCCGCCGAGGCGGTTGGAGCCGTGCATCCCGCCGGCGACCTCACCGGCGGCGAACAGCCCGGGTACGCCGAGGGCGGCGGCGGTGTCGGACTCGACGGCGATGCCGCCCATCACGTAGTGGCAGGTGGGGCCGACCTCCATGGCCTCCGCCGTGATGTCCACGTCCGCCAGCTCCTTGAACTGGTGGTACATCGACGGCAGCCGGCGCCGGATGACGTCGGCCGGCATCCGGGTGGAGACGTCGAGGAACACCCCGCCGTGCGGGGAGCCGCGGCCCGCCTTGACCTCGGAGTTGATGGCCCGTGCCACCTCGTCACGGGGCAGCAGCTCGGGAGGACGGCGGTTGTTGTCCGGGTCCTCGTACCAGCGGTCGCCCTCCTCCTCCGACTGCGCGTACTTCTCCTTGAAGACGTCGGGCACGTAGTCGAACATGAACCGTTTGCCCTCGGAGTTCCGCAGCACCCCGCCGTCGCCGCGGACCGACTCGGTCACCAGGATGCCCTTCACCGACGGCGGCCAGACCATGCCCGTCGGGTGGAACTGCACGAACTCCATGTTGAGCAGCGGGGCGCCCGCCAGCAGCGCCAGGGCGTGCCCGTCGCCGGTGTACTCCCAGGAGTTGGAGGTCACCTTGAAGGACTTGCCGATGCCACCCGTCGCCACGATGAC
Organism: Streptomyces sp. NPDC002835; assembly: GCF_053591995.1. NCBI lineage: Bacteria > Bacillati > Actinomycetota > Actinomycetes > Kitasatosporales > Streptomycetaceae > Streptomyces > Streptomyces sp. NPDC002835. The sequence goes on from NZ_JBSFUW010000004.1 coordinate 176,459, forward strand.
GGAAGGGGCCTCGAGGACGAAGAAGCGGCCCGTCTCCCGGTCGTAGCAGAAGACCCCGGACACCCTGCCGTCGTCCTTCAGACTGCGATCTTTCAAAACCTGGGTGACCGTGCACTCCTGGAAGACCTTGAGCCCGGCCTCGTAGTCGCCGAGTTCGCGTTTGTCCTGCTGCTGGAGCGAGACGATCTTCTGCTGGAGGGTGCGGATCAGTTCGAGCCCGGTGCGGTCGCCGACGTGGGCGAGGCGCGGGTACTCGTGGCCGCCGAAGTTGCGCTGCGAGATCCGGCCGTCCTTGGTGCGGTCGAAGAGCGCGCCCCAGGTCTCCAGCTCCCACACCCGGTCGGGCGCCTCCTGGGCGTGCAGCTCCGCCATCCGCCACTGGTTGAGGAACTTCCCGCCGCGCATGGTGTCGCGGAAGTGGACCTTCCAGCTGTCGCCCGCGTTGACGTTGCCCATGGAGGCGGCGATGCCGCCCTCGGCCATCACCGTGTGCGCCTTGCCGAACAGGGACTTGCAGATCACCGCCGTACGGGCGCCCCGCTCACGCGCCTCGATCGCGGCGCGCAGGCCCGCGCCGCCCGCCCCCACCACGACGACGTCCCACTGCTGCCGTTCGAGTTCGGTCATCGGGTCCTTCCCTCTGCAACAGCCATCTAGAACAGCCTCGGATCGTCGAAGGCGCCGGACGCGACGAGATAGACGTAGAAGTCGGCGAGCGCGACGCTGAACAGGGACGCCCACGCGAGCTGCATGTGGCGGGCGTTCAGCCTGCTGACCCAGCCCCAGAGGCGGTAGCGCACCGGATGTTTGGAGAAGTGCCGCAGCCTGCCGCCGATGATGTGCCGGCAGGAGTGGCACGACAGGGTGTACGCCCAGATCAGGACGATGTTGACCAGGAGGACGAGGGTGCCGAGACCCATGTGGCCCCACTCGTAGTTCTCGTCGCGGAAGCCCAGCACCGTGTCGTAGGTGAGGATCAGGGCGACCGGCACGGCCGCGTAGAAGAAGTACCGGTGGATGTTCTGCAGGATCAGCGGGAAGCGGGTCTCACCGGTGTACTTCTTGTGCGGCTCGGCGACGGCGCAGGCCGGGGGAGAGGCCCAGAAGCCCCGGTAGTAGGCCTTGCGGTAGTAGTAGCAGGTCAGCCGGAAACCGAGCGGGAAGATCAGGATCAGCAGCGCGGGGGACAGGCCCCACCAGCTCCCGAAGATCTCCCAGTTGGGGCCTGAGCGCATCGGTTCGCAGTTCTCCGCCAGGCAGGGCGAGTAGAACGGGGAGACGTAGGGCGCCGCGTAGTAGTGGGCGTTCGCGAAGGCGCGCCACGTCGAGTAGACGATGAAGGCGAGCAGACCGGCGGCGGTCAGGGCCGGGGCCAGCCACCAGCGGTCCGTCCGCAGATGGCGGGGGCCGATGGCGGCGCGCGTGGCCTCGTGCACGCCCGTACTGACGTGTGGTGGTTCCGTACCAGTGGCCAACGAAGGCTCCGGGTGGCGTGGGATCGGGAGTGTGGACGCGGCCGGCGGCCTCACCGGCCCGCTGCTGCGGGCCGGTCCTGCCGTCCGCGCGGGTCAGGGCGCGTGCCGGTCGCGGACTCCCAGCCCCTCGTCGTCCGAGTCCGTCCACAGGGCGTTGTCGTACGGGGCGTCGGGGATGGTGACCAGCTCGGTACGGACCGGGGCGGCCGGAGCGGCGGGCGCCGCGGCCGGGCCCGAGGCATGCAGCCGGTCGACGGTCTGCTCCAGCTGTCCGACACGTCGGACCAGCTCGTCGAGGCGGCTCTGGACCGCCGCCAGCTCTTCCTGGTGTGACATGACTTGCCCTCACTTCCGCAGGGTGCGGTGGCGTCGTTCATGCGCCTGCGAGTGTCGCGCGTCACATCCCCCCTTGTGAAGGGGACGTACGGGCATTCCCGGCGCATGAGTCGCCGGCGCGCCCCTTGTGGCCGTTGTCTCACTCCCCCCATATTCGCCCCTTGTGCCCGGATGTGGGGCGTTCCGGGTTCGCCCGCACGGGTGGCCTTGGTGGCGGCGTCGCCGTGTCTGCGTCCGGCGCGGTGCTCTGTCCACTTCAGTGAGTGGAATCGGTGTGATCATCTCTAAATTCGACGAAACAGGACGAAGAGGTACAAGCCATGTCCCAGGTCGAAGCCCTCCGAGGGCGGACATGCTCCCGAAGGCTCCGCCCCGTCGCACTGCTCGCGAGCGGAGTGCTCGTACTCCCCGTTCTCGCCGGCTGCAGCTCGGGTGACGAGCAGGACCGGGGGAAGCCCCCGGCTCAGGACATCTCGTCCGCCGACCGCGACCTCGTCGCGGACGGAGGCACGCTGCGCTGGGCCGTCGACACGGTGCCCGCCACCCTCAACACCTTCCAGGCGGACGCGGACGCCACCACGAGCCGGATCGCCGGCGCCGTGCTGCCGGCCCTCTTCGTCCTCGACGAGAACGGCCGGCCGCAGCGCAATCCGGACTATCTGGAATCGGCCGAGGTCGTCGACCGCGAGCCCAAGCAGGTCGTGCTCTACAAGCTCAACCAGCAGGCGGTGTGGAGCGACGGCCGCGAGATCGGCGCCCCCGACTTCCTGGCGCAGTGGCGCGCGCTGAGCGGAAAGGATTCTTCGTACTGGACGGCCCGCAACGCCGGGTACGACAGGATCCAGACGATCGAGCGCGGCGACAGTGACCTCGAGGTCAAGGTGACCTTCACCAAGCCCTACGCGGACTGGCCGTCCCTGTTCACACCGCTCTACCCCAAGGACGTGACGGGGACCCCGGACTCCTTCAACGACGGCGCCCGCACCAAGCTCAAGGCGACGGCCGGCCCGTTCCGGATCTCCAAGATCGACCGCAAGGCGAAAACGACGACCCTGGTGCGCAATCCCCGCTGGTGGGGGGCCCGCCCGAAGCTCGACAAGCTGGTCCTGACGGCGGTCGAGCGCGACAAGCGCGTCGCCGCGCTCGCCGCCGGGAAGATCGACCTGGCCGACATCGACCCGTCGGCGGCGGAACGTATCGCCTACGCGGTCAAGGACGCCGGCCGCGGCGGCCGCCCGCTCGCCTACGGTCCGGCCGCCGCCGCCGCCACCACCCCGTCCGCCGCGCTGAAGTCCTGGGCACTGGCCAACGGCTCCGACGAGGAGCTGGCCGAGGTCGCGCAGGAGGCCCGGAAGCGGGCGGCGGAGGCCGAGAAGAAGTACGCGAAGGAGCAGTCGGCCCTCAGCAAGTACGAGGTCCGCAAGTCGCTGGAGCCCGCCTACACCCAGCTCGCGCTCAACGGCGAGTCCGGGCCGCTCGCCGACGACCGGGTACGCCGGGCCATCGCCCGCGCGCTGAACCGCAAGGAGCTGGCCGAGGCCGTGCTCACCCCGCTCGGCCTGCCCGCGGAGCCGCCCGGCAGCCATCTGGCACTCGCCGGCCAGGCCGCCTACTCGGACAACAGCGCCGCCCTCGGGGAGCAGGACACCCAGGAGGCGCAGGCGCTGCTCGCCGACGCCGGCTGGACGCCCGACGGGCTGCGCGAGGAGCCGGCCAAGGCGGGCGGCGAGGCCGGGGACAAGAACAAGGAGAAGAACAAGGACGAGGCGGGGGAGAAGGGCAAGGACAAGACCTTTGCCGAGCCGTCCCCGGTGTCCTCCGCGAAGCTCCAGCCCGCGGAGGCGGCGTCGGAGAAGGGCGGCGAGAAGAAGACCGGGGAGAAGAAGGCCGAGGAGAAGAAGAACGTCGCCTCGGACGAGGGCCTCTACATCGTCGGCGACGACAAGCCCGCCGGCCGCGACCCCCGCACCGGCTCCCGCGCCACGCACATCCTCGCCCCGGCGCCCGCCGCGGCCGTCCAGAGCATCGCCCTGAGCCGCCAGGCCGCATCGGTCCGCGACGAGACGGCGGACGCCGCGGCCGCCGGTGAGAAGACCGGGAAGGCGGGCGCGACCGAGAAGACCGGCAAGAACGCCCAGGAGCAGGGCGGCCCGCCCGGCGCCTACGCCCCGCGCGGCACCGCGGCGCCCGACGGGGCCGCCGCGGGCGGCGCCCTCGGCAAGGACGGGAAGCCGCTCAGCCTCCGCTTCGTCCTGCCGTCCGGGACCGGCTCCGAGGTCCTGCGCACCGTCGGCGACAAGATCGCGGAGATGCTCGACCGGATCGGGGTGCGGACGGAGATCGTCAAGGTCGACGACTCAAGTTTCTTCAAGGACCACATCGCCTCGGGCGACTACGACCTGGCCCTCTACTCCTGGCCGTCCAGCCCCTACCCGGCGACCGACGCCCGGCCGATCTACGCCAAGCCGAAGCCGGCCTCCGACGGCTCGCTCCTGGTCGAGCAGAACTACACACGGGTCGGCACGGACTACATCGACCAGCTCTTCACCCAGGCCGCCGGCGAGCTCGACAAGGACGCCGCCCGCGATCTGATGCGCAGGGCCGACGCCAGGATCTGGGCCGCGGCGGGTTCCATCCCGCTCTACCAGCGCCCCGAGCTGGTCGCGGCGCGCAAGAACGTGGTCAACGCGGGAGCGTTCGGGTTCGCGGATCCCCGGTATCAGGACATCGGGTTCAAAAAGCCCGGCGCCGCCGCCAAGAATTAGGGAACAGCCCGCCAAGAAGTAGAAAACACCAGGTCACAACCTCAGAACTGGCTCAACTTCCTTGCCCGCCGGCCCTGCCGGCGGGCAAGCTCGTGCCGACGCCCCGACCCGGGCCTTCCCTGTGTGTCCCGCTCGCCCGCCGCACCGGCACGCCCCTGCCACGGCGTGATCCCCGCCTCGTTCGCCTGGGACCCGATCGTTCCGGGAGGCCCCTGTCCCGGCGGCCCCGTACCATGGGACAAGCCGTGGCGTGTCCGCCCGGCGGGCGGACGGGGGAAATCCCATCCAACGCCTGATCCCACGATCGAGAGAAGCGCCTGCACGCATGCCCACGCGCCACGACATCCGTAACGTAGCCATCGTCGCCCACGTCGACCACGGCAAGACCACGCTGGTCGACGCCATGCTCAAGCAGGCCGGCGCCTTCGCCGCGCACGCCGCCGAGCACCTCGACGACCGCATGATGGACTCGAACGACCTGGAGCGTGAGAAGGGCATCACGATCCTGGCCAAGAACACCGCCGTCAAGTACCACCCCAAGGACGGCGGGGCCCCGATCACCATCAACATCATCGACACCCCCGGCCACGCCGACTTCGGTGGCGAGGTCGAGCGCGGTCTGTCGATGGTGGACGCGGTCGTCCTTCTCGTCGACGCCTCCGAGGGCCCGCTGCCGCAGACGCGTTTCGTGCTGCGCAAGGCGCTCGCCGCGAAGATGCCGGTGATCCTCTGCATCAACAAGACGGACCGCCCCGACTCCCGGATCGCCGAGGTCGTCGACGAGACGTACGACCTGTTCCTGGACCTGGACGCGACCGAGGAGCAGATCGAGTTCCCGATCGTCTACGCCTGCGCGCGTGACGGCGTCGCCTCGCTGACCAAGCCCGAGGACGGCACCGTCCCGACGGACAGCGACAGCCTGGAGCCGTTCTTCACCACGCTGCTCGACACGGTCCCCGCGCCGGAGTACGACGAGTCCGCCCCGCTGCAGGCTCACGTCACCAACCTGGACGCCGACAACTTCCTCGGCCGTATCGCGCTGCTCCGCGTCGAGCAGGGCGAGCTGCGCAAGGGACAGACCGTCGCCTGGATCAAGCGCGACGGCACGATCTCGAACGTCCGCATCTCCGAGCTGATGATGACCGAGGCGCTCACCCGCAAGCCGGCGGAGGTCGCCGGCCCCGGTGACATCTGCGCCGTCGCCGGTATCCCGGACATCATGATCGGCGAGACCCTGGCCGACCCGGAGAACCCGATCGCGCTGCCGCTGATCACGGTCGACGAGCCCGCGATCTCGATGACCGTCGGCACCAACACCTCGCCGCTGGTCGGCCGCGGCGGCACCGGCAAGGGCGCCGACGCGAAGGCTGCGGTCAAGGACCGCAAGGTCACGGCCCGTCAGGTGAAGGACCGCCTGGAGCGCGAGCTGATCGGTAACGTGTCGCTGCGCGTGCTGGACACCGAGCGCCCCGACGCCTGGGAGGTGCAGGGCCGTGGCGAGCTGGCCCTGGCGATCCTGGTCGAGCAGATGCGCCGTGAGGGCTTCGAGCTGACCATCGGCAAGCCGCAGGTCGTCACCAAGGAGGTCGACGGCAAGGTCCACGAGCCGGTCGAGCGGATGACGATCGACGTGCCCGAGGAGCACATGGGCGCTGTGACGCAGCTCATGGGCATCCGCAAGGGCCGCATGGACAACATGTCGAACCACGGCTCCGGCTGGGTCCGCATGGAGTTCGTGGTCCCGTCCCGCGGCCTGATCGGCTTCCGTACGGAGTTCCTGACGAACACCCGCGGCACCGGCATCGCGCACTCCATCCACGAGGGCCACGAGCCGTGGTTCGGGCCGCTGCAGACCCGTAACAACGGTTCGCTGGTCGCCGACCGCTCCGGCGCCGTCACCGCGTTCGCGATGACGAACCTTCAGGAGCGCGGCGTGCTGTTCACCGAGCCCGGCACCGAGGTGTACGAGGGCATGATCGTCGGCGAGAACTCGCGCTCCGACGACATGGACGTGAACATCACCAAGGAGAAGAAGCTCACCAACATGCGGTCGTCCTCGGCCGATTCGTTCGAGGCGATCGTCCCGCCGCGCAAGCTCTCCCTGGAGCAGTCGCTGGAGTTCTGCCGCGACGACGAGTGCGTCGAGGTGACCCCGGAGGCCGTCCGCATCCGCAAGGTCGTCCTGGACCAGAAGGAGCGCGGCCGCGCGGCCTCGCGCGCCAAGCACGGCTAGGGCCGCCGAAGCCCCGGCAGAGCCGCTGAGCGAACGGCCCGGCCCCCCGCAGACATTGCGGGGGGCCGGGCCGTCTCGTGCTGCCGCCACGCCCGCAGCCGGCGCCTGCGCTCGCCAGTGACGGCCTGTCAGCCGGTGCGGCAGTACACGGCGGCGCGTGGCGGACCGCCGGCCCCCGTGATCACTGACACAAACGCCCCAGGGGTGCCACTCCTTTGTGCGGGAGAGGGAGACCCTGGCGTCCGGTCAGCGGACATCTTCCACCGGAAGTTGCGTTAACAGTCCGTTTCGCGGGTGTCTGTCTGCGATCGCTTTGTCCGGATTTCGAACCTAAGGGGCCTGATGATGTTGTCAAAACGAGACCCTTTAGGTGTGGTTTACGGGCCGTTCGTACTCAATAGTTGGCCCCACTGAGCTCGGGTCAATGGGTTATGCGCTGTGGGGAGCGTCGGCTCACGAGCACACTCGGGGTGCTGCTGCGTCACCGTCAGGGGTGTCGGCGACGTCTTTCGGTGCCCCTCTTGTAGCGACAGTGGACTCATGAGGAGGAGAACCCATGCGTGGTGCCAACAGCGCCAAGTGGGTCGCGGGCGCGATAGTCGTCGCCCTGACTGCGACCGCCTGCGGTGGCAGCAGCGATGAAGGTAAGGGCAAGGACGGCGGCAGCAACAGCTTCAGCATGAACATTGCTGAGCCGAAGCGTCTGATTCCGCAGTCCGCGACGGAGTCGGCCGGATCGCAGGTCCTTTCGGGTCTGTTCACGCCGCTGGTCGAGTTCGATGCCGAGAACCAGCCGGTTCTGGCGGCAGCGGAGTCCATCGAGAGCCCGGACAACAAGGTCTGGACGATCAAGCTCAAGGACGCCAACTGGCACGACGGCAAGCCCGTCACCGCCAAGGACTACGTCGCCGCGTGGAACTGGGGTGCCTTCGGCCCCAACGCCGCCGACGGCAACTACTTCTTCGACACCATCCAGGGTTATGACGAGATGAACCCGGTGGACCCCGACGGCGAGGAGGGCCCGAAGAAGGCCCCCGAGCCCAAGGCGAAGGAGCTGTCGGGCCTCAAGGCGGTCGACGACAAGACCATCGAGGTCACCCTCAAGGCCCCGTTCGCCGGCTACAAGTCGGTGCTGGGCTACACGGTCTTCTACCCGATGCCCGCGTCGGCGATCTCCGACCTCAAGGCGTACGAAGAGGCCCCGATCGGCCAGGGTCCGTTCCAGATGGACGGCAAGTGGAACCACGACAAGTCCGTGAAGGTCAAGGCCTTCAAGGACTACAAGCTCGGTGACAAGCCGAAGGTCGACGCGGTCGAGTTCCGGATCTACCAGGACCAGAACACCGCCTACAACGACCTGCTGGGCAACAACCTCGACATCGTGGACCAGATCCCGACCGAGGTCATGGGCACCGCTCCGTCCGAGCTGGGCGACCGCTTCAAGACGTCGACGGCCTCCACCTTCCAGTTCGTCGCCTTCCCGACGTACGACAAGAAGTTCAGCGACCCGCGCGTCCGCAAGGCCATCTCCATGGCCATCGACCGTGACGAGATCATCAAGGTCGTCTTCCAGAACTCGCAGTCCTCCGCGGACGCGTTCGTCTCCCCCGTCGTGGGCGGCTACCGCGAGGGCGCGTGCGGCGACGCGTGCAAGTTCGACCCGGCCGCGGCCAAGAAGCTGCTGGCGGAGGCCGGCGGCATCGACGGCAACAAGATCAACATCGGTCACAACGCGGACGGTGGCCACGAGCAGTGGATCAACGCCACCTGTGACCAGCTCAAGAAGAACCTCGGCATCGAGTGCGTGAGCCAGGCGGTGCCGAAGTTCGCCGAGCTGCTGACGCAGGTCGAGAAGAAGAAGTTCTCCGGCATGTTCCGCCTCGGCTGGATCATGGACTACCCGTCCATGGAGAACTACCTCGGCCCGCTGTACAGCTCCAACGGTTCCTCCAACTACTACGGCTACAGCAACAAGGACTTCGACAAGCTGGTCCAGGAGGGCCGCGAAGCGAAGACCGAGGAAGAGGCAATCGCCAAGTGGCAGGCCGCTGAGGACATTCTCGTCAAGGACATGCCGGTGATCCCGCTGCGCTTCGGCAAGAACGTCTTCGGCCACTCGACCAACGTGAAGAACGTCGAGATGAACCTGTTCAACCAGGTTGAACTCATCAAGGTCGAGAAGGCCTGACCGGCGAGAGTTTCTTCGCCGTAAGGAAAATCAGGGCCTGACGACGGGGGGCGGTATCCCGCCCCCCGTCGTTCCCACGAGGAGGAACAATGGGCCGCTACGTCGCGAGACGGCTGCTCCAGATGCTCCCGGTCATCATCGGGACCACCTTTCTTGTCTTCGCTCTCGTCACGGCCATGGGTGGTGACCCGGTACAAAACCTGTACGGTGAGCGACCCGTACCCGAGAGCATCAGAGCTGCGTTGACGGCGCAGTACCACCTGGACGACCCCCTGCCGGTTCGCTACGGCTATTACCTCGGGGGTCTCCTGCAGGGCGACTTCGGAACCAGCCTCAGCGGTTCCCGGCCCATCAGCGAGATGATCGCCGATGCCTGGCCGGAGACACTGCGTGTGGCCGGCATCGCCTTCGCCTTCGAAATGATCATCGGTGTGGCGGCCGGTGTCATGGCCGGTATGCGGCGCGGAAAGTTCCTGGACAACCTCGTACTGCTGTCCACTTTGACCGTTATCGCAGTGCCCATCTTCGTCCTCGGTGTCGCGGCGCAGATCTTCCTGGGCGTCAAGGCCGGGATCTTCCCCATCGCGGGTACCAACGAGGGCTTCTTCAGCTATCTGCTGCCGGGCCTGGTCCTGGGTTCGGTCTCGCTCGCGTACATCGCCCGTCTCGCACGGGCGTCCGTGGCGGAGAACCTGCGCATGGACTACGTGCGTACGGCCAAGGCCAAGGGGCTCTCGCCCTCCCGTATCACCGGAGTCCACGTACTGCGGAACTCGCTGATCCCGGTGGTCACCTACCTCGGCGCCGACCTCGGCACGCTGATGGGCGGGGCGATCGTCACCGAGCGGATCTTCAACATCCCCGGTGTCGGCTACAACCTCTTCAAGGCGATCCAGATCGAGGACGGTCCCGCACTGGTCGGCTTCGTCACCCTGCTGGTCATCGTGTACGTGGTGATGGCCCTTGTCGTGGACCTTCTGTACGCCGTGCTTGACCCGAGGATTCGCTATGCCTGACGCAACGACGACCTCTGTCGCCAACGAGCCCGCCGAGCAGACGGCGAAAGCCGCGGCCCCGGGCCCCGACGCCCGCGGTGGTGGCAGCACCAAGTCGCGAAGCCTCCTGCAGGACGCGGTGCGCGACCTGATCCGCCGCCCGTTGTTCCTCGTCGCCTCGGGCATCATCCTGCTGTTCGTGGCCATGGCGGCCTTCCCGACGCTGTTCGCCAGCGCCGACCCGCAGCTCTGCGAGCTCTCGCGCTCGCTTCAGAAGCCCAGCATGGACGCCTGGTTCGGTTACGACGCCCGTGGCTGCGACGTGTACGCCCGCACCATCCACGGTGCCCGCACCTCCATCACCGTCGGTGTGCTGGCCACGCTGGGATCCGCGCTCATCGCCCTGCTGCTCGGCCTCGCGGCCGGGTTCTACGGCGGCTGGCTGGACGCGCTGATCTCCCGCGGCATCGACATCGTGATGGGCATCCCCTTCCTGGTCGGCGCCATCGTCATCCTCAACAGCTTCCGCGACGAGGACGGCTTCCGCACCGGTGGAATCTGGGGCGTGCTCACCGCGCTCATGGTTCTGGGGTGGATGAGCATGGCCCGCATCATGCGGTCCACCGTGATCCAGACCAAGGAGGCGGACTACGTCACCGCGGCTCGCTCGCTCGGGGCGTCCACCAGCCGGCTGATGTTCCGTCACGTCCTGCCCAACGCGCTCACCCCGCTGATCGTCCTCGCGACGATCTCGCTGGGCGTGATCATCTCCGTCGAGGCGACGCTGAGCTTCCTCGGCGTCGGCATCCAGGAGCCGACCATCTCCTGGGGCGTGATGATCAATCAGTCCCTGGGGCGGATGCGTGAGGCCCTGCATCCGCTGCTCTTCCCGGCAGGCTTCGTCAGCATCACCGTGCTGGCGTTCATCATGCTCGGCGACGCGGTACGCGACGCCCTCGATCCCAAATTGCGCTGAGGGAGGCGTACGTGAAACTCATCGACCGAACCACGGACGTCCACGCCCAGCCTGGGGACGACCACACCGGACCGCTCCTCGAAGTCCGCGACCTGCACGTCGAGTTCCACACCCGCGAGGGTGTGGCCAAGGCCGTCAACGGCGTCAACTACAGCGTCGACGCCGGCGAAACCCTTGCCGTTCTCGGTGAGTCCGGCTCCGGCAAGTCCGTGACCGCGCAGGCGATCATGGGCATTCTGGACATGCCGCCGGGGAGGATCCCGCAGGGCGAGATCCTCTTCCGCGGTCAGGACATGCTCGCCATGCCCGAGGAGGACCGGCGGAAGATCCGCGGCCGGAAGATCGCGATGATCTTCCAGGACGCGCTCTCCTCGCTCAACCCGGTACTCACCGTGGGCTACCAGCTCGGCGAGATGTTCCGCGTCCACCAGGGCCTCTCCAAGAAGGAGGCCAAGGCCAAGAGCATCGAACTGATGGACCGGGTGAAGATCCCGGGCGCCAAGGCCCGAGTGGGCGACTACCCGCACCAGTTCTCCGGCGGTATGCGCCAGCGCATCATGATCGCCATGGCCCTGGCCCTCGAGCCGGACCTGATCATTGCCGACGAGCCGACCACGGCGCTCGACGTGACCGTGCAGGCCCAGGTCATGGACCTGCTCGCGGAGCTCCAGCGCGAGTACAACATGGGTCTGATCCTGATCACCCACGACCTCGGCGTCGTCGCCGACGTCGCGGACAAGATCGCCGTGATGTACGCGGGCCGGATCGTCGAGACCGCCCCCGTGCACGAGCTGTACAAGCGGCCCGCGCACCCGTACACCCGGGGTCTGCTCGACTCGATCCCGCGCCTGGACCAGAAGGGCCAGGAGCTCTACGCGATCAAGGGCCTGCCGCCCAACCTGCTGAAGATCCCGAGCGGTTGCGCCTTCAACCCGCGCTGCCCCAAGGCGGACGACGTCTGCCGTACGGAGATCCCGGCGCTGGTCCCGGTGACCGAGCAGGACGGCAGCGACCTGCCCGGCCGCGGCAGCGCGTGTCACTTCTGGAAGGAGACGATCCATGGCTGAGCTCAAGAAGACGAACGAGGCCGTGGACACGACCCCGAACGTCGCCGAGGTGGAGAAGGCCGGGGCCGCCACCGAGGCGGCGGCGGTCCAGGCGATCGAGGCTCCGGCCGACCGCGGTGAGCCGATCCTTCAGGTGCGCAACCTGGTCAAGCACTTCCCGCTGACCCAGGGCATCCTCTTCAAGAAGCAGATCGGCGCGGTCAAGGCCGTGGACGGGATCTCCTTCGACCTCTACAAGGGCGAGACGCTCGGCATCGTGGGCGAGTCCGGCTGTGGCAAGTCCACCGTCGCCAAGCTCCTGATGACGCTGGAGAGGGCGACCGCCGGCGAGGTCTTCTACAAGGGCCAGGACATCACCAGGCTGTCGGGCCGTGCGCTCAAGGCCGTGCGGCGCAACATCCAGATGGTGTTCCAGGACCCGTACACCTCGCTCAACCCGCGGATGACGGTCGGCGACATCATCGGCGAGCCCTTCGACATCCACCCCGAGGTGGCCCCGAAGGGTGACCGGCACCGCAAGGTGAAGGACCTGCTGGACGTCGTCGGGCTCAACCCCGAGTACATCCACCGGTATCCCCACCAGTTCTCCGGCGGTCAGCGCCAGCGCATCGGCATCGCGCGCGGCCTGGCGCTCAACCCGGAGATCATCATCTGCGACGAGCCGGTGTCCGCGCTCGACGTGTCGGTGCAGGCGCAGGTCGTCAACCTGATGGAGAAGCTGCAGGACGAGTTCGACCTGTCCTACCTCTTCATCGCGCACGACCTGTCTATCGTCCGGCACATCTCGGACCGCGTCGGCGTCATGTACCTGGGCAAGATGGCGGAGATCGGCACGGACGTGCAGATCTACGACCACCCCACCCACCCGTACACGCAGGCGCTGCTCTCCGCGGTCCCGGTCCCCGACCCGGCCCTGCGCGAGGGCCGTGAGCGGATCATCCTCACCGGTGACGTGCCGTCGCCGGCGAACCCGCCGTCGGGCTGCCGTTTCCGCACCCGCTGCTGGAAGGCCGAGGAGAAGTGCGCCACCGAGGTGCCGCTGCTCGCCATTCCGGAGCGCTTCAGGGGCCAGGAGACCGAGGCCGCGCACGAGTCGGCGTGCCACTTCGCCGAGGAGAAGGACGTCGTCCACGCGGCGTAGTCCCCTCTCTCACACGCAGGGCGCCTGTCCCCACCCGGGGGGCGGGCGCCCTGCGCGTCGTGGAAAGGCATTGCGCGAGACGGCGTCGGCACCCGAAGGTGTCAGGATGGATGACCCATCGACCGACTCGACGGGCCGGACCGGCTCGACCGACCGGACCGGCCGCCGGATCGCGCTGTGCGCCGTCGACGACGGCAACTGGCGGGCCGTCGCCGACGTCGCCCCGCGCGACGAGCAGCGCGGCTTCGTCGCCGCCCTCGCCGCCCGCTATCTGCTGCTCTCGATGCGCGGCGGCCTCTGGACCTCGCTCGGTGTCCTCGCGGACGACACCGTCGTCGGCCATGTCATGTGGGCGTACGACGACGAGGGCGGGGCCCACTGGATCGGGGGCCTGGTCGTCGACGCCGACGAGCAGGGCCGCGGTGTGGGGCGAGCCGCCATGCGCGAGCTGATCCGGCTGCTGTCCCGGCGCCCGGACTGCCGGGAGATACGGCTCTCCTACCACCCGGACAACGGCGGCGCGGCCAAGCTCTACGCGGCGCTCGGGTTCACCCCGACCGGCGACTTCGAGGACGACGAGGTGGTGGTCGCCCTGCCGGTCACCGGGGTCCCGGCGGCCTGAGGGCCGAAAACCCGTTGCGGGCCCCGGGCCGGGGCGCGAACAGTGGCCGTATGTCTCTCACCGTCCGGCCCGCGACGCTCGCGGACGCACCCGTCATCTGCGCTCTGCTGAACGCCGTCGACATCGCCGAGATCGGCCACGCCGACACCGAGCTGCACACGGTCGAGACCGACCTGGCCCACCCCGAGGTCGACCTCGCCCAGGACTCGTGGCTGGTGCACGAGGCCGGCGACCTGGTGGCGTACGGAATCCTGTGGACCGACTCCGGCAAGGGCGACATCGGCGTCGACCACTACGTCCTCCCCGGCCGGCCGGACGCCGCCCTGCCGGTCCTCGAGCGGATCGAGGAACGCGCCGTACGGATGGCCGCGGCGGGCGGCGCCGAGAAGGCCGTACTGCATCTGAACCTGACCGTACGGACCACGCTCGACACCGCGCTGCTCGAGGCCCGCGGCTGGCGCACCGTCCGCCGCTACCAGGTGATGACCCGTCCGCTGACCTCCGACGACCGCCCGCCGCAGCCGCCCCCGGGAGTGTCACTGCGCGACTGCACCGCCGACGCCGACCACCGGGCCGCCCACGCTCTGGTGGAGGAGACCTTCGCCGAGCACTTCGACCACCACCCCCGTACGTACGAGCAGTGGCTGGCGGACGGCGGCCCCCGCGACCGGTCGCTCATGTGGATCGCCTCCGTCGAGGGCGAGGGCGATGTGGCCGTACTGCTGACCCGGAACGACAAGGAGACCATGGGCTGGATCAGGAACCTGGGGGTCCGGAAGGCGGCACGCGGCCGCGGTCTCGGCGGCCATCTGCTGCGCCACGCCTTCGCCGTGTACGCGGCCCGGGGCCGGGACACCATCGGACTCGCGGTGGACACCGGCAACGAGAGCCGGGCGCTCGCGCTCTACGAGGCCCACGGGATGAGCCTGCACTACGCGATCAACACCTGGGAACTCGTCCTGCCGGTACCCGCACCCACCACACGGGCGACCTGAAAATGCGTTAGGTCCCTTATGGAGTGATATTGGGCCCCAAGTCGACTTGGGATCTAGGAGGCACTCCATGCGCGGAGCCACCCACGTGAAGTGGGCCGCATGCGCGGTCGCCGTCGTCCTCGCGGCGGCGGCCTGCGGCGGCGGGAGCGACAGCGGCGGCGGCGGGGCCGACGGCATCGTGAGCTCCTCGTGGGGCGACCCGCAGAATCCGCTGGAGCCGGCCAACACCAACGAGGTGCAGGGCGGCAAGGTGCTCGACATGATCTTCCGCGGCCTCAAGCGGTACGACCCGAAGACCGGCGAGGCCGAGAACATGGTCGCCGAGAAGATCGAGACGACCGACGCCACGAACTTCACCATCACCCTCAAGGACGGCTGGACCTTCTCCAACGGCGAGAAGGTCACCGCGCGGTCCTTCGTGGACGCCTGGAACTACGGCGCGAACCTGAAGAACAACCAGCGGAACGCGTTCTTCTTCGGCCAGATCGACGGGTACGCCGACGTCCACCCCGAGTCCGGGGAGCCGCGGGCCCAGAACATGAAGGGCCTGAAGGTCACCGGCCCGCTGACCTTCACCGTGCGGCTCTCGCAGAAGTTCTCCACCTGGCCCGACACCCTCGGCTACGCCGCCTTCGCCCCGCTGCCCCGGGCCTTCTTCGACGACCACGACGCCTGGCTCGCCAAGCCCGTCGGCAACGGTCCGTACACCGTCGACTCGTACGCCAGGGGCTCCCAGATGTCGCTGCGCCGCTGGGACGGCTACAACGGGCCCGACAAGGCGCAGAACGGCGGCATCGACCTCAAGGTCTACACCGACAACAACACCGCCTACACCGACCTGATCGCCGGCAACCTCGACCTCGTCGACGACGTGCCCGCGTCCCAGCTCAAGAACGTGGAGGCCGACCTCGGGGACCGGTACATCAACAGCCCCGCCGGCATCATCCAGACCCTCGCCTTCCCGTTCTACGACGACGACTGGAACACCCCCGACGGCGCGAAGCTCCGCACCGGGCTCTCCATGGCGATCAACCGCAAGCAGATCACCGACACCATCTTCCAGCAGACCCGCACCCCGGCGAAGGACTGGACCTCACCGGTGCTCGGCGAGGACGGCGGCTACGATCCCTCGCTCTGCGGCGCGGCCTGCGAGTACGACCCCGCAGAGGCGAAGAGGCTGATCGCCGAGGCCGGCGGGCTGCCGGGCGGCCGGATCTCCATCTCGTACAACTCGGACACCGGCTCCCACAAGGACTGGGTCGACGCCGTCTGCAACTCCATCAAGAACGCCCTCGGCGACGACCGGGCCTGCGTCGGCAACCCCATCGGCACCTTCGCCGACTTCCGCAACCAGATCACCCAGTCCAAGATGTCCGGTCCCTTCCGGGCCGGCTGGCAGATGGACTACCCGTTGATCCAGAACTTCCTCCAGCCGCTCTACTACACCAACGCCTCGTCCAACGACGGCAAGTGGAGCAACCAGAAGTTCGACGACCTGGTCGACGAGGCCAACGCGCAGACCGACCCCGCGGAGGCCGTCGAGACCTTCAAGGAGGCGGAGAGGGTCCTGCGGGACGAGATGGCCGCCATCCCGCTCTGGTACCAGAACGGCAGCGCGGGCTACTCCGAGCGCGTCTCGAACGTCGCGCTCAACCCGTTCAGCGTCCCCGTCTACGACGAGATCAAGGTCGACTGACGGCGGAAGGCCCCCGGCCCGGCGCGCCGTGAGCGCCCGGGCCGTGACCCGTTCCACGACCCCCGGAGCCCTTCATGGGACGTTATGTGATCCGGCGTCTGCTGCAGATGATCCCCGTCTTCTTCGGCGCCACGCTGCTGATCTTCCTCATGGTCAACGTGATGGGAGACCCCATCGCGGGACTGTGCGGGGAGCGGCGGTGCGACCCGGCGACAGCCGCCCAGCTCCGCAGGGAGTTCGGCCTCGACAAGCCCCTCTGGCAGCAGTACGCGACCTACATGGGCAACGTCTTCACCGGGGACTTCGGCACCGCCTTCAACGGCCAGGAGGTCACCGAGCTGATGGGCGAGGCCTTCCCGGTCACGATCAGGCTCACCCTGGTCGCCGTCGCCTTCGAGATCGTCATCGGCATCGTCCTCGGCGTCGTCACCGGACTGCGCCGCGGCCGCCCCGTCGACAGCGGGGTGCTCCTGTTCACGCTCGTCGTCATCTCGGTGCCGACGTTCGTCACCGGCCTGCTGCTCCAACTGCTCCTCGGCTACAAGTGGGACATCATCGACCCGTCCGTCTCCACCGACCCCAGGCTCGACGAGCTGATCGTCCCCGGACTGGTGCTCGCCTCCGTCTCGCTCGCCTATGTGACCCGGCTGACCCGCACGTCCATCGCGGAGAACAGCCGCGCCGACTACGTCCGCACCGCCAAGGCCAAGGGCCTGCCGCGGAGCCGGGTGATCCGCAAGCATCTGCTGCGCAACTCCCTGATCCCGGTCGTCACCTTCATCGGCACCGACGTCGGCGCGCTGATGGGCGGCGCGATCGTCACCGAGCGGATCTTCAACATCCACGGGGTCGGCTATCAGCTCTTCCAGGGCATCCTGCGGCAGAACACGCAGACCGTCGTCGGCTTCGTCAGCGTCCTCGTCATCGTCTTCCTGGTGGCGAACCTGCTGGTGGACCTGTTGTACGCCGTTCTGGATCCGAGGATCCGCTATGCCTGAGCCGTACCAGAACCCGCACTTCGAAGACCCCGGTCATCAGGCCGTGTCCGGCGCCGCGGGATCGGGCGGCGGGACCAACCTCGCGATGAGCGAGGGAGAGACGCTGGAGCAGACTCCCGACGGGCCCGAGGGCACCGGCCCGGCGGCGAAACCGCGCAGCCTCTGGTCGGACGCCTGGCGCGATCTGCGGCGCAACCCGGTCTTCATCGTCTCGGCCCTGGTGATCCTCTTTCTGATCTTCATCTCGCTGTGGCCGTCGGCGATCGCCTCCGGCAACCCGCTCTCGTGCGATCTCGCCAGGGCCCAGGAGGGCTCCCAGCCGGGCCATCCGTTCGGCTTCAACGGCCAGGGCTGTGACGTCTACACCCGTACCGTCTACGGCGCGCGCGCCTCCGTGACCGTCGGCGTGTGCGCCACCCTCGGGGTGGCGCTGCTCGGCTCGGTGCTCGGCGGACTGGCCGGCTTCTTCGGCGGCTTCTGGGACGCCGTCCTGTCCCGGCTCACCGACGTCTTCTTCGGCATCCCGGTGGTCCTCGGCGGCCTCGTTCTGCTCTCCGTCATCACCAGCACCACGGTCTGGCCGGTGGTCGGCTTCATGGTGCTGCTGGGCTGGCCGCAGATCTCCCGAATCGCCCGCGGCGCCGTCATCACCGCCAAGCAGAACGACTACGTGCAGGCCGCCCGGGCGCTCGGCGCCTCCAGTTCGCGGATGCTGCTGCGGCACATCGCGCCCAACGCCGTCGCCCCAGTGATCGTGGTGGCGACCATCGCGCTCGGCACCTACATCTCGTTGGAGGCGACGCTGTCCTTCCTGGGCGTCGGTCTCAAGCCGCCGACCGTCTCCTGGGGCATCGACATCTCGTCGGCCTCCCCGTACGTCCGCAACGCGCCGCACATGCTGCTGTGGCCCGCCGGTGCGCTGGCGATCACGGTGCTCGCCTTCATCATGCTCGGCGACGCGGTGCGCGACGCCCTCGACCCCAAGCTGCGCTGACCGAAGCTGAGGAGCCGCCATGCCCGCCACGTCCTACGAGGCCGTGACGTCCGCGGAACCGGACGCGTCCGGCAGCCTGCTCGACGTGCGCGGTCTGCACGTCGAGTTCCGCACCCGGGACGGGGTCGCCAAGGCCGTCAACGGGGTCGACTACACCGTGGACGCGGGCGAGACGCTCGCCGTGCTGGGCGAGTCCGGGTCCGGCAAGTCCGTCACCGCGCAGGCCGTCATGGGCATCCTCGACATGCCGCCCGGCCGGATCACCGGCGGGCAGATCCTCTTCAAGGGGCAGGACCTGCTGACGATGCGGGAGGAGGAACGGCGGAAGATCAGAGGCGCCGGAATGGCCATGATCTTCCAGGACGCCCTCTCCTCCCTCAACCCGGTCCTGAGCGTCGGCGACCAGCTCGGCGAGATGTTCACCGTCCACCGGGGGCTGTCGCGCAAGGACGCGAAGGCCAGGGCGGTCGAGCTGATGGACCGGGTCCGCATCCCCGCCGCCAAGGAGCGCGTCGGCCAGTACCCGCACCAGTTCTCCGGCGGTATGCGCCAGCGCATCATGATCGCGATGGCCCTCTCGCTGGAGCCGGACCTGATCATCGCCGACGAGCCGACCACCGCGCTCGACGTCACCGTGCAGGCCCAGGTCATGGACCTGCTGGCCGAGCTCCAGCGCGAGCTGGACATGGGGCTGATCCTGATCACCCACGACCTCGGCGTCGTCGCCGACGTCGCCGACAAGATCGCCGTGATGTACGCGGGCCGGATCGTCGAGACCTCCCCCGTCCACGACATCTACCGGGCGCCCGCCCACCCGTACACCAAGGGCCTGCTCGAATCGATCCCGCGCGTGGACCAGAAGGGGCAGGAGCTGTACGCGATCAAGGGCCTGCCGCCGAATCTGATGCACATCCCGCCGGGCTGCCCCTTCCACCCGCGCTGCCCGATGGCGCAGGACGTGTGCCGGACCGATGTCCCACCGCTGTACGAGGTGGACGAGCGGCGCGGGAGCGCCTGCCACTTCTGGGAGGCGACGCTCCATGGCTGAGGCGATCCTCGAGGTCCGCGACCTGTACAAGCACTACCCGCTCACCAGGGGCATTCTCTTCAAGAAGCAGGTGGGCGCGGTCAAGGCGGTCGACGGCGTGGACGTGGACCTGTTCGCGGGCGAGACCCTCGGCATCGTGGGGGAGTCGGGCTGCGGCAAATCCACGCTTGCCAGGATGCTGGTCCATCTGGAGCGGCCGACGTCGGGCACGATCCGGTACAAGGGCGAGGACATCACCAGGCTGTCGGGCCGTGCGCTCAAGGCCGTGCGGCGCAACATCCAGATGGTGTTCCAGGACCCGTACACCTCGCTCAACCCGCGGATGACGGTCGGCGACATCATCGGCGAGCCGTACGAGATCCATCCGGAGGTCGCCCCCAAGGGGTCGCGCCGGCAGAGGGTGCAGGAGCTGCTGGACGTCGTCGGGCTCAACCCCGAGTACATCAACCGCTATCCGCACCAGTTCTCCGGCGGCCAGCGCCAGCGCATCGGGATCGCCCGCGGGCTCGCCCTGCGACCCGAGGTCATCGTGGCCGACGAGCCGGTGTCCGCGCTCGACGTGTCGGTGCAGGCGCAGGTCATCAACCTGCTGGACAGGCTCCAGGACGAGTTCTCGCTCAGCTATGTGTTCATCGCGCACGACCTGTCGATCGTCCGGCACATCTCGGACCGCGTCGGTGTGATGTACCTCGGCCGGATCGTGGAGCTCGGCAGGGACGCGGAGATCTACGACCACCCCACCCACCCGTACACGCAGGCCCTGCTCTCCGCCGTGCCGGTGCCCGACCCGGAGGCGCGTGAGCGGCGTGGGGGTCCCCCCGGCGAAGCCAGGGGGAGGATCATCCTCACCGGTGACGTGCCCTCGCCGACGAACATCCCGTCCGGCTGCCGCTTCCGGACCCGCTGCTGGAAGGCGCAGGAGCGGTGCGCGGTGGAGGTGCCGCTGCTGGCGGTGCCGTCGCATCTGCGGACGGCCGAGGGGCCCGTGCAGCACCCGTCGGCCTGCCACTTCGCGGAGGAGCTGCACGTGGTGCCGAGCGCGCCGGAGAACGGTGACGGCGGGGCCGCCACCAGCCTGTGAGGCGCCGTCACATCTGTTAACACGCAGGCAACTCGGGCGACGCCGGTCCGATATACGGACGCTCCACGCTGAGGAGCGTACGGCCGTGCGGGTGCCGTAGGCCGGCCGGGACCGCTTCTGCGGACCCGGCCGGTCGTCACGCGCCGCCGCGCGCCGGTTGTCCGGAACTGTCCGGTCATCGTCTTGTTGGCGCCGTGCCGCCCCCGGCAGGATCGTTCGCGTGACTCTTACGCGGGGGGCAAGAATCACCGGAGCGGTGCTGTGCGGCGTGCTCGCGCTGATCACCGGGGCGTGGATCGTCCGGGACATCTCGGCGGCCGACGGGCTCGCCGGCTTCTGGCACCGCTGGGCGTCCGGCCCCAGGCTGGGCTTCGGACCGCCCGTGCAGGCCACCGCACCTCTCGACGGAGCGCTGCTGGCGGTGTACGCGGGTACGGCGGTCGCCGTGCTGCGCTCCTCCGTCGCGGCCTCCGCGCTGCTGGCGACGGCCGTGTTCACCTTCGCCGTCCGGCTGCCGAGCCTGTGGGTCGTGACCGCCTCGTCCGCGTATCCGGAGCCCGGGGACCCGGTGCGGACACGTGCCCTGCTGACCGTCTTCGCCGTGCTCGGCCTGGCCGTCGGGCTCGCCATCACGGCGGTGGCCGGCCGACGGCCCCCGGAAGCCGCCGCGCCGGTCCCGGCGCCGCTGCGGCCGACCGCTTCGGTGGCCTGGCTGGCCGGCCCGCTGCTGCTGCTGGCCGCGGCCGTCACCACGGCGTGGCAGATCCACCTCGGTTACCAGATCGGGCCCGCGGTCTATTTCGACACCGTGGCGGGCGGCGGGCCGTTCGCGCACGGGCTGCTCGCGCCGCCGCCGGGCTGGCTGGCGGCCACCGTCGTGATCCTCTGCCTGACGGCGGGCGTCGGCCTGCTCACCAGGGCCGTCTTCGCCCGCCCGCTGGGCGCCGTGCTCGCGGCGGGCATCCTGGCGTCCGGCGCGGTGGACCTCGACTTCGTGCTGCGGCTGCGGGCCCTGGAGCACTTCGGGGCGGTGCCGCCGGAGTACCAGCTCATCGTCGTGACCGCGTTCTTCGAACTGGTCGCGGGGACCGCGCTGATCGTCCTGCTGGCGCGGCGCGGCGAGAGCGACCCGGCGGACGACCCGTGGTCCGGCGGCGCGAACCGGCCACCACCGGGGTACGGGTACCCACCGGCGCCGGGAGGGTACGGATACCCGCCGCCCGCCGGAGGCCCGCCGCCGCCCTCGTCACCGCCGCCGAACTGGTGACCGGCCGCCCCTCAGGCGCCGAGCCCGAGGGACCGCTTGAGGAAGTCGACCTGGAGCAGCAGCAGATTCTCCGCGATCTGCTCCTGCGGCGTCATATGGGTCACCCCGGTCAGCGGCAGCACCTCGTGCGGGCGGCCCGCCGCCAGCAGCGCGGAGGACAGCCGCAGTGCGTGGGCCACCACCACGTTGTCGTCCGCCAGCCCGTGGACGATCATCAGCGGCCGTGCCGGGTCCGCCGCGGCCGTCAGACCGGCGTCGGTGACCAGCGAGTTCGCGGCGTACGCGGCGGACTGCTCGCCGGGGTCGCCCAGATAGCGCTCGGTGTAGTGGGTGTCGTAGAGCCGCCAGTCGGTCACCGGGGCGCCCGCCACCGCCGCGTGGAAGACGTCGGGGCGGCGCAGCACCGCCATCGCCGCCAGATAGCCGCCGTACGACCAGCCGCGGACGGCCACCCGCGACAGGTCGAGCGGGAAGGACCCGGCCAACACGTGCAGCGCCTCGATCTGGTCGTCCAGCGTCGCGCCGAAGTCCCCCGCGATCGCCTTCTCCCAGCCGGGGGAGCGGCCGGGGGTGCCGCGGCCGTCCGCGACGACGACGGCGAACCCCTGGTCGGCGAACCACTGCGAGGTCAGATACGGATTGTGCGCGGCCAGCACGCGCTGACCGTGCGGACCCCCGTACGGGTCCATCAGCACCGGCAGCGGGCCGTCCGAGTCCCGGTGGTGCGACGGCAGCAGCACCGCGCACGGAATCCGCCGCTCGCCGGCCTCGGTGAGCACCGGCCGGGCGCGCAGCACCGGCTGCTCGGCGTACGAGGCGACGACCGCGATCTGCTTGCCGTCCCTGAGCACCTGGACCGTGGCGCCGCTCGTGTCCGTACGGGAGGAGGCGAGGACGGTCACCCCGCCCGCGCGGACCGCCGCATGGACGCCGGGGCCTTCGGAGACGCGTTCGACGCCCAGCTCGTTCACCCGGTACACATGGATCTCGCCGGTCTCCGGCCGCGCGGCCCCCTCGCCCGCCGCCGCCGAGACCAGCACGTCGTTCTCGCCGATGTCCAGCACCGCGCGCAGCTGCAGCTGCGGTCCGGTCAGCACCCGGTCGCCGACGGCGAGCACCCGGGCCCCGCCCTCGTCCGCGATCCGCACCAGCCGGCCGGCGCCGAAACCGCGCGCGTGCGACGACTCGGGGGCCCAGGCGGGCACCCCGGGGAAGAGTTCCAGCCAGGCGGCGTCCTCGTCCACATGCACGGTCCGGGTCCGGCCCGAATCCGGGTCGGCCGCCAGGTGCAACTGCGTGCGCTGGTCCCGCGACTGTACGAGCAGCAGCGGAGCACCGGCCGCCGACCAGTGCACGCGCGCCAGGTACGGATAGCGGTCCCGGTCCCAGCTCACCTCCGTGCGCTCCCCGTCGAGGGTGACGAAGAACAGCCGTACGTCGGCGTTGGGCGTCCCGGCGGCCGGATAGGCGACCTCCGCCGGTTCCCGCTCCGGATGCGCCGGGTCGGGGATCCACCAGCGCCGCACCTCGCGCTCGTCGGTGCGGGCGACGAGCAGCCTGTCCGAGTCCGGCGCCCACCAGAAGCCGCGCGAGCGGTCCATCTCCTCGGCGGCGATGAACTCCGCGAGGCCGTAGGCGGTGTGCTCGTCCTCCGGCTCGGCCAGCGCCCGGTCCCCCTCGCCCTCCGCGCCCGTCACCCGCAGCGCGCCGCCGGCCGCATAGGCGACGAGACGGCCGTCCGGGGAGGGCCGGGGGTCCAGCACCGGCCCCGGCACGGGGAGTTCGCGCGCCGTACCGGCCCGCAGCTCCGCGGTGAACAGCCGCCCGGACAGGGTGAAGGCCGCCAACTCGGCCGCCTGGTCGACCGCGTAGCCGACGATCCCGGCGGAGCCCTCCCTGCTGCGCTCCCGCCGGGCGCGCTCCTCGGCGGACAGCTCCTCCTCGGAGCCGCCCAGCAACTCCCGCGGATCGGCGGCGAGACGCTCCTGCGGCGGGCCGTGGCCGTCCAGGTCGAGCACCCACAGCAGTCCCGACCGGTCCGTCCCGGAGGCCGAGCGCAGGAACACCAGGCGCGACCCGTCCGGAGACACGGTGAAGGCGCGGGGGGCGCCCAGGCTGAAGCGCTGGGTCCGCGCGGACTGACGCGGAAAGGAGAGCGGCTGCGTCGACGTCATGGGTCCGAACCTTAAGCGGTGTGCGCCCCCGTGTGCTGCCGTGCACCGATCGATGCCTGGGCACGGATAGTTATGATCCGTAGCGCAAGGTGGGTATGAACCTCCTGCACATGTCCTGGCACATGCAACTGGCCCGTCCCGACCGAATATCTGTGGAGGTGAACCGCCGTGGCACTCTCGATTTCGGCGGTGGTGCTGCTGGCGATCGTCGTCTTCCTGCTGATCCGGAAATCCGGTCTCAAGGGTGGACATGCGGCGGTCTGCGTGTTGCTCGGGTTCTACCTCGCCAGCTCTTCGATCGCGCCGACCATCTCGGAGCTGACGACGAATGTGGCAGGGATGATCGGGAGCTTCAAGTTCTGACACGGGCGGCGCGTCGGCGCCCGTTCTAGGGTGTCCGTATGAAGGATCTCCCCGCCCGCCGTCTGCTCCTGGTGCACGCGCACCCGGACGACGAGTCGATCAACAACGGCGCCACGATGGCCATGTACGCGGCCGCCGGCGCCCACGTCACGTTGGTGACGTGCACACTCGGCGAGGAGGGTGAGGTCATTCCGGACGATCTCGCCCATCTCGCACCGGACCGGGAGGACCGGCTGGGGCCGTACCGCGTCGGGGAACTGGCCGCCGCGATGAAGGAGCTGGGCGTCACCGACCACCGCTTCCTCGGCGGGCAGGGCCGCTTCCGCGACTCCGGGATGATGGGCCTCGAGCAGAACCACCGCGAAGGGGCGTTCTGGAACGCGGACGTCGACGAGGCGGCCGCGTATCTCGTGGAGGTCGTCCGCTCGGTGCGCCCGCAGGTGCTCGTGACCTACGACCCCGACGGCGGGTACGGGCACCCCGACCACATCCAGACCCACCGCGTGGCCATGCGCGCCGCCGAACTCGCCGCGGACGCCGGCTTCCGGCCGGACCTCGGGACGCCGCACCGGATCGCGAAGATCTACTGGAACCGGGTCGCGCGGTCGGCGGCGGAAGAGGGCTTCGCGCGGCTGCGCGCCGCCGGGACGGACTTCCCGGGCATCGCCGAGATCGGTGACGTCCCCGGCGTGGTGGACGATTCGGACATCACCGCCGAGATCGACGGCACCGCGTACGCGGAGCGGAAGGCGGCCGCGATGCGCGCGCACGCCACCCAGATCGCGGTGGACGGCCCGTTCTTCGCGCTCTCCAACGATCTGGGACAGCCCCTGTTCACCACGGAGTACTACCAGTTGGTGGCCGGCGAGTCCGGCGCGGCGCCCGGCGAACGGGAGTACGACCTTTTCGCGGGGGTTTCGCCGTGAGCGGCGGTGGCGGCGGCAGTCGTGACGCGGGCAGGAGCAGGGCGGGCGGCGCGGGCGGGAGCGTGGCTCGCGGCGCAGGGGCGAGCGTGGCGAGGAGCGGGGGCGGCGGCCGGGACGAGCCCGGTTCCTGGCTCACCCGGCCCCCGCGGCTTCCCCGGCCCGGCCGGTTCCTCGCGTACTGCGTGCTGCTGGTCCTCGGCGCGGCCGTCGGCGCGGCGGGCTCGCTCGTCCAGGCGGCCTGGTTTCCCGGGGGGTTGCTGCTGGCGCTGCTGGCCTCCGCGGGCCTGTTCCTCGGCTCCGTACGGGCGACGGGCAGCCAGGCCGGAGTGATCGCCTCGGCGGTCGGCTGGCTCGCCGCGATCGTCGTGCTCAGCGTCGGACGCCCGGAGGGTGACGCCATGTTCGGCGCCGGGATCGGGCCCCTCGTCTTCATGCTCGGCGGCATGGCGACGGCTGTGATGTGTGCCACGATGTCGCGGTTGCCGCAACCCGGTGGCGGGCCGGGCCGACTTGGACGATGAGCACGGACAGGACCCCAGCAAGCAGCCGGTGCGGCCCGCCCCCTAGGGTGGGTCGACCCACGGGGTGGGAAGCCGCCGAACTGACCATGCCCGTACGGTCGGCGGAAGGCCGCTTCTCGCAGTCCCGGGGTGTCCGTCGGCGGTGGCCAGTATGGTGGTGCGCGCCGCCGAGCCGCCCGCAGCAGTAGCTATCCAGTAAGAAACGGGCGGCGAAGCCAACCGGGAGAACCTGCTTTGAGTCGTGAAACTGACAGTTCGTCCTCCGGCCCCCAGGGGCGCGGTGGAGCCGCGTACCCCTCCGGGACACCGCCGTACGGATCGCGCCAGTATCCGTCGCTGCACCCGCAGGACGCCCCCGACGAGGCCGGGGACGCGGCGCCCGAGCAGCCGGAAGAGAAGAAGACCGAGACGACGCTGACGACGCGCATCCGGATCAACATCCCGGGTTCGCGGCCGATCCCGCCGGTCGTGATGCGCACGCCGATGAGCGACATGGACGCGAAGCCGGACACCGGCACGTCCGGCGCGTCCAAGGCGCCCGGCGGGCCTTCCGGGGGCGCGGGCGCAGCGTCCGAGCGGGACAGTGAGCGGACGGGCAGTACGCCGCGGCCCGGAGCTCCGGCCGGTGCCCCGTCGGCGCCGGCGGCCGAGGAGAAGCCCCCCGCCAGCGACTGGTTCGCGCCGCGCAAACCGGCGACGTCCGGGGGGCCGGCGACGCCGGGGCCGGGCGCGGGTGCCGGCGCGCCCGGTGGTCCTGGCGGTCCTGGAGCCGGTGGTCCGCGGTCCGGGCTGGCGGCTCTCGCGGAGCAGGCCGGTCCTCCCGCGGCGCCCTCCGGCCCCGGCCCTGGTGGCCCCGGCGGACCTGGACCAGGCAACGGCAACGGCTTCGCGCCGCCGCCCGGGCGCACCGCGCCCCCGCCCGGCGCACCGGACCGCAACGGCGGTCCCGTAGGCCCGACGGCCGGGCCGGCCACCGGAGACATGCCGCTCGGTCCGCGTACCGGTACCCCGGCGCCCGGCGTCGGCGCGCCCGTGCCCCGGATGTCCGACGACACCGCCGTACTCACTCCGCAGCGCCCCGTGCCCGGAGGCGGCGACGGCCGCGGGCATGTCTCCGGCGACACGCTGACCGGCGGCATGCCGGTGGTTCCGGGTGCGCAGCGCTCGCCGTTCCCGCCGCTCGGCGGACCGGACACCGGTCCCGGCACCGGCCCCAACCCGATCCTGACCCAGCGGCCCGGTCCGCAGGTGGAGGACGGGGACTTCTCCGTACCGGAGTTCCCGGCCGGCCCCGGCGGCGGACCCGAGGCGCCCGGCGCCGCGGACCGTCCCGCCCCCCGGCCGGCGCCGACGCCGCCCCCGGCCAAGAAGGGCCGCTCCAAGCTGGTCCTGGCCGGAGCGGGCGTGGTCGGCCTGCTGGGCATCGCGTACGGGGCGGGGCTGCTGCTCAACCACTCCGACGTGCCCAAGAGCACCACGGTCCTCGGCGTCGACATCGGCGGCGGCACGAAGGACGAGGCGGTCAACAAGCTGGAGGCCGCGTTCGGGGAGCAGGCCAAGGCCCCGCTGCAGCTCTCGCTCGACGGGAAGAAGGCGGAACTCCTGCCGGACAAGGCCGGTCTGTCCCTGGACAGCCAGGCCACCGTGCGCGGGGCCGCCGGCAGCGACTACAACCCGGTCTCCGTCATCGGCTCCCTCTTCGGCGGCGAGCGGGTCGCGCCCCCGGTGATCGTCGTCGACGAGGAGAAGCTGAGCGTCGCCCTCGCCGACCTGGCGGGCACCGCCGGGCCGTCCACCGACGGCACGATCAGATTCGAGCCGGACAAGGCGGTCGCCGTCCCGGGCAAGCCGGGCAAGACGCTGGACATCGGCCGCTCGATGATCTCGGTCAAGGACGCGTACCGCACCCAGGTGCAGACCGGCCGGCCGAACCTGGTCGAACTGCCGATGACCACCAGCGCGCCGACCATCACCCAGGCCGAGCTCGACCGGGCGATGAGGGAGTTCGCGGAGCCCGCGATGTCCGGCCTGATCACGATCAAGGCGGGCGAGAAGTCGATCCAGTTCGGCCCGGCGAGGTCGCTGCCGCAGATCCTGTCGATGAAGGCGATCGACGGCAGGCTGGTCGAGGTCTACGACAAGAAGGCCATCGACACCCTGCTCGAGGGCGTTTTCGACGGCATCATGATCACCAAGGGTGACGGCAAGCTCCACGAGGTCTCCGCCGACGACGTGGCCCAGGCGATGGGCCCGGCCCTGCGCGGCAAGACCCCGGCGGAACGCACGGCGGTCATCGACCTGAACCCGAGCTGAGCCAGGCCTCTCCGACGGAGCCCCTTGCCCGAGCCGGGCGGGTTCTATTGATCCCCGCAACACCCTGGAGTTCAGGGAGTTGCGGGGATCGTGGATTTCGAGGTGTTGAAGGCGAGGTTCTTCGAGGCGCTGGACAGGGAGAGCGGGACAGACTGCTCGTCACGCGTCTGGAACGGGTGCGCATCCTCGACCACTTCGACTCACCCGCGGTGCGGACGATCCTCGACGAGTCGGTGCTGCGACGCCCGGTCGGCAGCCCGGCCGTCATGTGCGAACAGCTCCGTCACATCGTGGCCTTGGGCGACGCGTTGTCGCACCGGAAGTCCCTGGCGCTGATCAGGTCCGTCGCGGAGGACTACGAGGATGAAGCGCAGTGAGCACACGCCCCTCTGGCGCAAGTCCAGCCACAGCGGCGGCAGCAGCGGCGACTGCGTGGAGGTCGACGCCGCCCACCGTCCGCCGTCCCGGTCCGCGAGAGCAGGCGCCCGGCGGCCCCGGCGGTGACCTTCGCCCAGCCGGCCTGGACCTCCTTCACCACCGCCGTCCGGACCGGCGACCTCGGCCAGGCACCCTCACCCGTCCCCTCAGTCCGGCCCCGGCCGGTCGCCGATCAGGCGGGACAGGCCCGCGTGGTCGGAGCCGACCTTGCGGTAGATGTCGGAGAGGAGGCGGGTGACGATCGGGGCCTGTGCGCCGAGTTCTTCCGCTATGCGGGCGTGCGACCAGCCGTGGGCGGCCCATTCGGCGACCTTGCGTTCCTGGGTGGTGAGCGACTCCTTGGCCGCGGTGCTGAGGCGGAGCGGCCACAGGCCCGTGGCGTCCAGTTCCTCGCGGGCGCGGGCCGCGAGGGCGTCCGCACCGCACTGGGTGGCGCCCTCCAGGCCGCGGTGGAGCTGCTCGCCGGCCTGTTGCCGGAGGCCGGCGCGGCGCAGGGCGACGCCGTGGTCGACGAGGGCGGCGGCCAGGTCGTAGCCGGCGGGGGAGCGCTCCAGGTGTTCGACGGCCTCGGTCAGGAGACGGAGGCGTTCCGCGCCCTCGGTGACCGCGGCCATGGCGTGGAGCGCCTGGCCGATGGCCGACTGGGTGCCGAACCGGCGCGCGAGTTCGAGGCCCTCCACGGCCAGCTCGCGGGCCCGCTCGGGGTCGTCCGTGGCCTGGGCGAGGTGCAGCCGCCACGGGCACCACGCCGGGTTGCGCATGCCGCGCGGTTCGAGCCGGCGGCCGACCTGTATGAGCTGCTGCTCGGCCTCACGGCGCCTGCCCTGGGCGAGCAGCAGCTCGCTGAGGACGGTCTGGGAGTCGGGGTACACGACGGCGCTGGGCGCCACGTTGCCGTAGCCGTACTTCGCGGCCAGCGCCCGGGCGTCCTGGACGCGCCCGCGGGCCAGCAGGATCTCGATGAGGATGCCGATGGCGAAGTACTGCGCGGGCACCTGGTGCCCGACCCGGTCCGCGATCCCCAGTCCGGCGCGGACCAGGGTCTCCGCCTCGTCGAGACGGCCGCGGCGATGGCGGATGTAGCCGAGGAGCGTGAATCCGAACGACAGATGGGCGCCGCGCCAGCCTTTGCTCTCGCACTCGGCGATGCCCTTGGCGAAGAGCTCCTCCGCCCGCCCCGGCTGGTCGCAGTACATGAAGGTGAGGGCGACGACGACCGGGACCTCGAACCCCCACTCGTCGTCGGTCCAGGCGAGGCCGTCGCCCAGCGCCTCCTCCGCGTAGTGCAGCGCCGTGGCGGCGGGCTCGCCGCGCACCATGGCGTCCCAGGCGCGCAGCCCCAGGATGTACCGCTCCGTGATGCCGCGGCCCTTGATGTGCTCGGCGAGCTTGGTCAGCCGCCGTGAGCGGGCCGGCGAGTCCTGTTCGTCCGCCCGGAAGGCGTTCCACATGAACTGCTCGGCCTGCATACGCAGCCGAGTCCTGGCGTCGGTGGCGTCCCGGGCCGCCTCCGCGACGGTCTCCGCGGCCTCGGCCATCCGGTCCGAGTGACCGAGGGCCTGCGCCAGCCGGTAGACGATCGCCTCACGCAGCGCGGGGTCGAGGACGGGCTCGTCCAGGGCGGCCCGCAGGTGGTTGACCGTGGTCGCCGGTTCGGTCAGCAGGGCGGAGCAGCCCAGTTCGAAGAGGACGTCGGCCCGTTCGTCCAGGGCCGGAGGCTCGCGGAGCGCCCGGGCGAGGCAGCGCCGGGCGGCGTCGGGAGCGCCTGCCCGCAGATACTCGCGGGCGGCCTTGCGCAGCTCCCGCACGGCCCAGGGGTCGCTCTCGGGATGCATCTCCAGCAGGTGCCGGGCCGTCGTGGTGACGCCCAGCCCCGCGCCGGCGACGATGGCCGCGGCCTGGCCGTGCAGGGCGACGCGGAACGCCGCCGGTATGGCGCGGTAGACGGCGGTGGCGACCAGCGGGTGGAAGAACTCCAGCCGGTCGTCGTCGGGGGCGTCGGCCGGCGGCAGGGCGAGGATACGGGCCTCCCGCAGCCGGCTCACGGCCACGGCCGACTCCGCCTCGCCCAGGCCGCCCACGCTCGCGGCCAGACTCCGGGACGCCTCGGAGCCGAGCACGGCGGCGCTCCAGGCGAACCGGACGACGGAGGTGCCGAGCCGCTCCAGCCGTTCGACGAGTCCGCTGCCCTTCACCGCGGACGCGAGCTCCCGCAGTTCGGCGATGTGCGCCACCTGCGGCTTGAGCCCGCGGTCGGCGACCTTGGCGGCCAGTTCGACGGCCTCGAAGGGGTTGCCGCCGGTGACCGCCCAGGTCTCGCGGCAGAAACCGTCGTCCGCGTCCTCACCCAGGGTGTCCCGGACGAGGCGGCCCACCGCGGCGGGCGTGAGGGGCACGAGGTCGAACGGGTGCGAGCCGTGGCGTTCGGCGAGGCCCGCGAACGCGGCGGCGTCCAAGGGCAGTTCGTCCGGCCGGTAGGCCACGACGAGCAGCATCGGCAGTTCGTTGACCCTCGGTGCGAAGCCGGTCAGCCAGGTCAGCGACTCGGCGTCGGCCCAGTGGGCGTCGTCGAGCATGACCACCAGCGGCGCGTGCTGCACGGCGATGCGGGTGGCGAACCAGTCCAGGCCGTCCCGTACGCCCTGCGGGTCGGGGACGCCGTTGCCGGCGCCGGCGACCAGGCCCATCGCGGGGGCGACGATGTCGTACCAACTGCCCAGCAGCTCGCGGTGTTCCTCCTCGGTTGCCGTCGCCAGGAGCGGCTGGACGAGCTGTCGTACGACGTGGAACGCCACGCCCTGTTCCTGCTCGCCGCCCCGCGCGTAGAGCACCGTGCAGCCGCGGGCGACCGCCCTGCGGCGGACCTCGGTGAGCAGGGTGGTCTTGCCCATGCCCGCAGGTGCGGCGAAGGCGAGCAGCCCGCCGGCGCCGGGCGCGGCCGATCCCGCGGGCGCTGCCGAGAGATCGGTCAGCAGCGCGTCCACCGCGGCGAGCTCGGTGTCGCGTTCCAGCAGCGGTCGGCGCTGTCGTTCCGGCCGGTTTCCGATGTGGGCCACATCTGATCCTTCGACATGAGGCGTCGTGAGTCGTGATGAGTGCTGAATACCGCGAAGCGTATGCCCAGGGCGACGGACTGTAACCCTTTGGGGATTTTTCGGCCAGGGAGACGCCGCCTTCTGGTAGGGGGCGCCGGAAGAGGCGCGCACCGGTGAACTGGCGCTGTTTCGCGCCACGTTGCTCCCGCAGGTGGTCTTCGCTCACGGCGAAAAGAGACCTAGCCTCGTATCCCTGCGGAGGGCGTCGGACCTGTGCCACTGTCCCGTGCGACGCGCCGCGACACCGAGGGGCAGGCATGACGGACACGACGAACTCCGGCCACACGAAGGCGCTTTCGGACCCGACCCGGCGCGCGGCGGCCGTCAGGATTCCGTACTCCGCCCGCCTCAGCCCGCACGCGGAGCGCGCCCGGCGGCACACGCTCCAGTGGCTGCAGAAGACGGACCTGCTGGCCGGGGACGCCGCCGTCGAGGAGTACGACGCGCTGCGCCTCGAGCGGCTGATGGCCTATTTCTACCCCGACGCGACGGGCGGCGACCTCGAACTCGCGGCCGACTTCAACGCCTGGTTCTTCATCTTCGACGACCAGTTCGACGGCGGGCTGGGGACGCGGCCCGAGGCCATCGAGCGCCTGGTGGACACCCTCGGGCGGACCATGACGATCACCGGCACGCCCGAGGCGGCCGGGGTGCCCGAGGTGCCTGCGGCACGGGAGGAGGCCGGGGTGTCCGGCCAACCGCTCGTCGTCGGGTTTCGGGACATCTGGCACCGCGCCACCGCGGGAAGACCGCCGGGCTGGCAGCGCCGCTTCCGCGCGCACTGGCAGGCGTACATGGCCGCCTACCAGGGCGAGGCGGCCAATCGGAACGCGGACCGCCTCCCCACGCTGGAGCAGTTCCTCGCCCTCAGGCGGGACTCCATAGGCGTGCAGCCGTGCCTCGACTTCACCGAACGGTGCGGCGGCTACGCACTGCCGGACGAACTCCACGGCTCCTTCCCGCTGCGCCTGATGCGCGAGATCACCGGCGACGTGGTGATCTTCGTCAACGACATCGTCTCCCTGGTCAAGGAACTCGCGGCGGGCGACGTGAACAACAGCGTCGTCGTCCTGAGCGAGCAGCGGGGCTGCTCCCTGGACGAGGCGGTCGAGCACATCGCGGAGCTCGCCAACTCCCGTACGGCCCGCTTCGGCGAACTCGCCGCAGCCCTGCCCGGGCTGCTGGACGACCTGGGCGTGCCGGCCGTGCTGCGGGGGCCGGTCGACCACTACGTGGAGGGCATGGGGCATCTGATGGCGGGCAACCTCGCCTGGTCGCTGGCCACCTCCCGCTACGACGAACGGGGCGTCGCCGCGGTGAGCGGCGGGCGGCAACGGCCCTGGGCGCATCTCGCCGCGGTTCCGAAGGAGGCCGACGAGGGCGTACGGATGAAGGCCTGACGGGCAAGTCCGGGCGCGGCGGTGCGCTCAGTTCAGGCGGGCCCGGGCCGAGCGGGCGTGCCCCCTGATCGTCTCCGCCGCCGCCGGCTCGACCGCGTCCACGACCTCCGCGTACGCCTCCATCTCCGCCGCGCCCGTCAGGAAGTCGCCGCGCTGCACGAGCAGCTGGGCCCGCTCGAAGCGGAGGCGCGCCGGGTGCGAGGGGAGGAGGAGCAGGAGGTCGAGCGCCCACAGGGCGACCGCGGAGTGCTCGGGGCGCAGCGCCGCCCAGGCGCGGACGTTGTTGAGGATGCGCGACACCACGGCGAGCGGATCGGCGGGCGTCAGCATCGACGGGGACAGGGAGGTGCCCGTGGCGCCTGTGACGAGGAGTTCGGCGTCGGTGCCCGACAGGACGCGGCCGGCCGCGAAGGGGTCGGCCCGCACCTGTTCCTCCGGGTCGCCGAAGCCGACGACGAAGTGGCCCGGCAGGGCCACTCCGTACACATGCCCGCCCGCGCGGCGGGCGACCTCCGTCCAGACGACGGAGAGCAGGATCGGCAGGCCGCGGCGGCGGCGCAGGACCTGGTGGAGGAGCGAGGACTCCAGGTGCTGGTAGTCGCCGGGGGAGCCGTGGAAGCCCTCGCGGCCGCCGAGCAGGTCGGCGAGGGCCGCCGCCCAGGCGTGCGGGCCGCGCAGCCCGTACGGGAGCATCCCGGCCAGCCGGTCCAGCTCGATCTGGGCCGCGTCCATGCCCTTCTCGTCCAGCGACGGGTCCGCCTCCGCGCCGATGAGCAGGCAGAGCAGGGCCAGGTCGGGGCGCTCGGAGCGGGCCTCCTCGGCGAAGCGGGACCGCCGGTCGTTCTCATCCATGACTGACTCGTACCGTTCCTTTGGACTGAGCGGGAGTGAGTCCGCTCGGCCGCACGCCCCGAACGGTCTTGCGCGCACTGGTCCCCGGCGTACTCGACCCGGACGGCTCAGGACTCCGCAAGCCCAAAAGCCGACCATCACACGATCGAGTGCAACCGCCCCTGTACACGCTTCCCGGTAAACAGCTGCAACCCCGGGCCTACGGGGCCCGGTAGTGGTGGTAGTGGTGATGGACCGAGAATCCCATGCCCGCGTAGAGCGCACGTCCGCCGGCGTTGTCGGACTCCACCTGGAGCCAGGCCGCCGACGCGCCCCCGTCCAGGGCCCGGCGGGCCAGGCCGGCCATGACAGCCGACGCGAGCCCCTGGCGCCGCTGTTCCGGGTCCACCTCCACCGCCATGAAGCCGGCCCAGCGTCCGTCGACCACACAGCGGCCGATCGCGGCCGGTGGGCTCCCGGTCCCTTCGGCGCCCGGTACAGAGGCGAACCACACCGAGGGCCCGCTGTTCAGGACCTGGAGCACATGTGGTCCGGGCACACCGGTCCGCTGGTAGCGCCGTAGCCATGCCTCGTCGACGGAGCGGGCGAGCACGACCCGTGCGACGTCGGCGTCCAGGTCTCCCACCGCCGCCAGTCCGCCGACCTGCACCTGTGCGGAGATCTCGCGCTCCCAGCCGCGTGTCTCCAGCCCGGTGCACAGCTCCTCCTGGGTGCCCGCCGCGCCCGTCGCCGTCTGGACGTACGCCGGAAGGCCGCGGGCCGCGTACCAGTCGCGCACCCGCGCCAGCGCGTCGTCCAGCGGCAGGCCGGGGCTGCCGAGGGGCAGTACGGAGTTGGCGCGCCGGGTGAATCCGGCGGCGGCCCGCAGCTCCCAGTCGCCGAGCCGCTCGCTCTCCACCGGCCGCCAGGCGCGCGCCGTGACCTCGGCGAGCTCGCGGAAGTCCGCCGCGGGAACCCCCCTGCGCCGGGCGGGCGCGGCCGGTACGACCTTGCCCGCCACGAGGGAGGATTCCGGGATGTGGACGCATTCACCGGTCCGGCGTGTGATCACCAGCACATCATCGGTCCAGGATGCGAGAACGCCGACCGTGTCGGTGAACTTCGCTCCCGGCGCTCCAGCCTCGCTCAAGCGGCGTACTGAGACTCGTTTGCCCACGTCAGCGGGTGTGATGCGGATTTCGAGCCGTCCGCCCGCAGTGAATTCCACAGCTCTGTGAGCCCCTCCTGTTCGGATCGTTACCAAGAACGGAGATACTAGAGGCGGGCATCGACGACGCCGCGCTCCCGCGCAAGCCAGCCCTTATCGAGGAGGAACGACAGCGTGACCTACGTCATCGCGCAGCCTTGTGTCGACGTCAAGGACAAGGCGTGCATCGAGGAGTGCCCCGTCGACTGCATCTACGAGGGCTCCCGGTCCTTGTACATCCACCCGGACGAATGCGTCGACTGTGGTGCTTGTGAGCCGGTCTGCCCGGTCGAGGCCATCTTCTACGAGGACGACACCCCGGAGGAGTGGAAGGACTACTACAAGGCGAACGTCGAGTTCTTCGACGAGCTCGGTTCGCCCGGCGGTGCCTCCAAGCTCGGCCTGATCGAGCGGGACCACCCCTTCATCGCCGCCCTGCCGCCGCAGAACGGCTGATCCGATCCGCATGTCCCCGGTCCCGTACGGCTCGTCGTCCGTACGGGACCGAGGCGTTTGACGCCGCCGCCGGACATTCCGGCGGTGTCCGCAACGACGGTCCCGTACCGAGAAACGCCCCACCGACAAGCGTCCCGCGACCCGAAAGTGAGCGCCGCCGTGCCCGCAGTCTCCTCGCGACTCCCCGTCTTCCCCTGGGACAGGCTCGAGCCCTACAAGGCCACGGCCGCCGCGCACCCGGACGGCATCGTGGACCTGTCGGTGGGCACCCCGGTCGATCCCGTCCCCGGGGTGATCAGGAAGGCGCTCACGGAGGCCGCCGACTCGCCCGGCTACCCGACGGTCTGGGGCACGGCGGAGCTGCGCGACGCGCTCGCCTCCTGGGTCGAGCGCCGGCTGGGCGCGGTGGGCGTGGTGCACACCAACGTCCTGCCCGTCGTCGGCTCCAAGGAGCTGGTGGCCTGGCTGCCGACGCAGCTCGGTCTCGGCGCGGGCGACCGGATCGCCTACCCGCGCCTCGCCTACCCGACGTACGAGGTGGGCGCGCGGCTGTGCGGCGCGACGCCGGTCGTCTACGACGACCCGACCGAGCTCGACCCGGCCGGGCTGAAGCTGCTCTGGCTCAACTCGCCGTCCAACCCGACCGGCCGGGTGCTGCCCAAGGAGGAGCTCACGCGGATCGTCGCCTGGGCGCGCGAGCACGGCGTGCTGGTCTTCAGCGACGAGTGCTATCTGGAGCTCGGCTGGGAGGCGGAGCCCGTCTCGGTCCTCCACCCGGACGTCTGCGGCGGCTCGTACGCGGGCGTGGTGGCCGTCCACTCGCTCTCCAAGCGCTCCAACCTGGCCGGCTACCGCGCGGCGTTCGTCGCGGGCGACCCGGACGTGCTGGGCGAGCTGCTCCAGATCCGCAAGCACGGCGGCATGATGACGCCCGCCCCCGTGCAGGCGGCCACCGTCGCGGCACTCGGCGACGACGCGCACGTCACCGAGCAGCGCGCCAGGTACGCGGCCCGCCGCACGGCCCTGCGCACGGCGCTCGAGTCGCACGGCTTCCGGATCGAGCACAGCGAGGCCAGCCTCTACCTGTGGGCGACCCGCGACGAGCCCTGCTGGGACACGGTGGCCCACCTGGCCGCCCTGGGCATCCTGGTGGCGCCCGGCGACTTCTACGGGGAGGCGGGGGAGCGTTTCGTACGGGTGGCGCTGACCGCGACCGACGAGCGCGTCCAGGCCGCCGTGAAGCGCCTCGGCCGGGCGGACGTCTGAGTCGTACAGGCCACGCAGGCGGAACAGGCACGCGGAAGGGGCCCCGGGATCTCCCGGGGCCCCTTCCGCGGCGTGGCGCCGTGGCGTCAGCCGCCGAGCGGCAGGCCGCCGAGGGAGCTGGTGGGCAGGCCGCCGCCGGTCAGCGCGTCGGTCGGCAGGCCGCCCTTGGTCGCGCCGCCGACCAGGCCGCCCGCCGGACCGGCGGTGGCCTTCTTGGCGATCGGCTTCGTCGCCTTGGCCGCCTTGCCGACGGTCTTGGTCGCCCCGGGGGCGGCCTTGTCCGCCGTCTTGCCACCGACGTGGCCGGCCGCCTTGGTGGTCTCCCTGGAGACGTCGTCGACCGTGTTGCCGACGTTGTCCGCGTCGAGCGCCGAGAGTCCGCCGACCGGGGCCTGCGGGAGTTCCATGGCGCCTGCGGAGCCGGCCGCACCGACCACGGGGGCTGCTCCCGCCGCGAAGAGCAGCGCGGCACGGGCGATCCGACGGGTCAGGGGGAGGGACATGATGCTCCTTGGGACGAGACGACGTTCGGAATGATGCGTGTCCGGCGTACGGACGTCCTGACAACCGGGCGGAGGCGGGGGGAAGTTGCGGTGGACCGAGGTAAAGAGTTGGTAATGCGTCGCATTATCGTCCTCGGATGAAAACGGGCGAACGCGGCCATGTGTGACCGCCTGGCGAACCGTCACTTCCCGTCGCCTCCAAGGGAATTGGAGCCGCCGGAGGCAATGGGCCGCGGCCGCAGGAATTGGCCGTGAAGGAGGTGAACGGAGTGACTCGTTCGAGGGGGGTGCCGCGCTAGCGTGCGATACGGATCCGGACCTCGTCCGGGCCGTCCTCGGCGCTGCCGGCCGTACGCCAGCCGTCCGCCGACTCCTCGGCGCTCCACACCCGGCCGCCGTAGGCGACCTCCTGGATGCGCAGCTCGTCCGCCCGCGCGACCGCCCAGTGCGCGAGCTCCCAGCCATGCTTGCCGCCCGCTCCGCCGGGGCCCCGCCCCTCGGGCCCCGGCTCGCCGCCGACCGCGCCGGCCGCCTCCTCCGCGCCCACGGGCGTCTGCACCGGGACGGTCAGCTCCCGGGCGTCCGCGTCGCCCGCGCGCCCCCGCCCGCTGCCGGCCTTCGGCAGCACCCCGGGCCCGAACGCCCGGGTCAGTTCGGTCCGCACCTGGACCGGGTCGCCCGGTCCGCCGCCGTCCTTGGTCTCGCACGTCAGGGTCGCGGAGGCCCGCCCGGTGAGCGCCGCGGCCAGCAGCGTGGCGTCCGGCTCGTGCTTCGCGTACGCCTGCGGGAAACCGCTGCGCTGCACGCGCTGCGCGGCGACGGTCAGCGGCAGCCGTGAATAGCCGGGCACCTCGGCCAGGCCCTCGTAGAACTTCCGCGACGAGTAGACGGGATCGAGGATCTGCTCCGGGGTGCCCCAACCCTGGGACGGGCGCTGCTGGAAGAGGCCGAGCGAGTCCCGGTCGCCATGGCTGATGTTGCGCAGCGCCGACTCCTGGAGGGCGGTCGCCAGCGCGATGGTGACCGCCCGCTCCGGCATCCCGCGGGTCGTGCCGACCGCGGCGATCGTCGCGGCGTTCCCCGCCATCTCGGGCGACAGCTCGTACGAAGGACCGTCGCCCTCGGCGGTGCGCACGACACAGCGCGGAGCGCCGCCGCCGGTGACGTACTGCACCGCGACGTAACCGATGAGGGCCAGCAGCACGAGGAGCGCGGCCGCGAAGCGCAAGGAGCGGCCGCGCCGGACGGGAGAGGCGGTCTCGGACACCCGCCCACCGTACTGGAGCCCCCGGACGGCTCCAGGGGGTGTGCCGGACAACGGCCCGGGTGGACCGCTTATCGTCGAAACCATGCATCCGACCGCGCTTGACCTCACCCTCGACGCCCCCGCGCTCACCGCCGCCCTGGTCGACTTCCCGTCGGTCAGCGGCAGCGAGAAGCCCCTCGCCGACGCCGTCGAGGAGGCCCTGCGCGAGCTGCCGCACCTGACCGTCGACCGGCACGGCAACAACGTCGTGGCCCGGACGCACCTCGGCCGCACCGAGCGCGTGGTGCTCGCCGGGCACATCGACACCGTGCCGATCGCGGACAACGTGCCGTCGCGGCTCGACGAGAACGGCATCCTGTGGGGCTGCGGCACCAGCGACATGAAGTCGGGCGTCGCGGTCCAGCTCCGGATCGCCGCCACCGTTCCCGAGCCCAACCGCGACCTCACCTTCGTCTTCTACGACAACGAAGAGGTCGCCGCACACCTCAACGGTCTGGGGCATGTGGCGGACGCCCACCCCGACTGGCTGGACGGCGACTTCGCGGTCCTCCTGGAGCCCTCCGACGCCCAGGTCGAGGGCGGCTGCCAGGGCACGCTCCGGGTCCATCTGCGGACCAAGGGGGAGCGCGCGCACTCCGCCCGCAGCTGGATGGGGTCCAACGCCATCCACGCCGTCGGCCCGATCCTCGACCGCCTCGCCTCCTACGAGCCGCGCCGCCCGGTCATCGACGGACTCGAGTACCGCGAGGGCCTGAACGCCGTCGGCATCGAGGGAGGCGTGGCCACCAATGTCATCCCCGACGAGTGCACTGTGGTGGTCAACTACCGCTACGCCCCCGACCGCAGCATGGCCGAGGCCGAGGCACATGTCCGCGAGGTCTTCGCCGACTGCGGTCTGAGCGAGATCGTGGTGGACGACCACACGGGCGGCGCCCTGCCCGGACTTTCGCACCCGGCGGCCGCCGCCTTCATGAAGGCGGTCGGCGGGACCGCGCAGCCCAAGTTCGGCTGGACCGACGTCTCGCGCTTCAGCGCGCTCGGCGTGCCCGCGGTCAATTACGGCCCGGGCGACGCGCTCCTCGCCCACAAGCGGGACGAGCACGTCGCCGTGGACAGGATCACGCACTGCGAGCGGCGGCTGCGCGAGTGGCTGACTTCCTGACGCCGCATACTGGTTGATCACCCCGATTTCGCCATTCGTAACGTTGGCCGACCTACCCTGAGCCAAAGCAAATGATGTTCGGCGGAGGGAGCAGGTCATGAGCAACCCCGAGGGATTGCGGGCGCTGGAGGAGCAGCGGCTGGGACCGGTACTGCGCCGCAGGGACCAGATCAGGCCGGGCACCACGGACCAGCGGCTGCTCGACACCGAGGGCGACTCCCAGTGGGTGCACACCGACCCGTGGCGGGTCATGCGCATTCAGTCCGAGTTCGTCGAGGGCTTCGGCGCGCTCGCCGAACTGCCCGGCGCCATCAGCGTCTTCGGCTCCGCCCGCACCCCGGCCGGCACTCCCGAGTACGAAGTCGGCGTCGAGTTGGGCAAGGCCCTCGCCCGCGCCGGCTTCGCGGTGATCACGGGCGGCGGCCCGGGCGTGATGGAGGCCGCGAACAAGGGCGCGCGCGAGGCCGAGGGCATCTCCGTCGGCCTCGGCATCGAGCTGCCCTTCGAGCAGGGCATCAACGCGCACGTCGACATCGGGGTGAACTTCCGCTACTTCTTCGTCCGCAAGACGATGTTCGTGAAGTACGCGCAGGGCTTCGTCGTCCTGCCCGGCGGACTGGGCACCCTCGACGAGCTCTTCGAGGCGCTCACCCTCGTCCAGACGCGCAAGGTGACGCGGTTCCCGATCGTGCTCTTCGGCACGGAGTACTGGAGCGGCCTGGTCGACTGGCTGCGGAACACCGTGATCGCCCAGGGCAAGGCGTCCGAGAGGGACCTGATGCTCTTCCACGTCACCGACGACGTGGAAGAGGCGGTCGCACTGGTCTCCAAGGAGACGGGCAGGTAACCGTCCCCGCGCCGCCCGGTGCGGACCCCGGCGCTTCCGGGGCCGCACCGGCCCGCCGGTGGCTCAGGCGAGGCCGCGGCGCGCGACCGCCGGCGGACGGTGGCCCGCGATCGAGGCCACCATGTCCAGCACCTGCTTCGTCTCCGCCACCTCGTGCACGCGGTAGACCTGCGCGCCGAGCCACGCGGAGACCGCGGTCGTCGCCAGCGTGCCGAGCACCCGCTCCTTGACCGGCTTGTCGAGCGTCTCGCCGACGAAGTCCTTGTTCGACAGGGAGACCAGCACCGGCCAGCCCGTCGCCGTCATCTCGTCGAGCCGGCGCGTGGCCTCCAGGCTGTGCCGGGTGTTCTTGCCGAAGTCATGACCGGGATCGATCATGATCCCGTCCCGGCGGACACCGAGCTCGACCGCCCGCTCCGCCAGCCCCAGCGTCACCCGCAGGACGTCCGCCATCACGTCGTCGTACGCGACCCGGTGCGGACGCGTACGCGGCCGGGCGCCGCCCGCGTGCGTGCAGACCAGACCGGCGCCGTACCGCGCGGCGACCTCCGCCAGCTTCGGGTCCGCGCCGCCCCAGGCGTCGTTCAGCACGTCGGCGCCCGCCTCGCAGACCGCCGCGCCCACGTCGTGGCGCCAGGTGTCGACGCTGATCACCACGTCCGGATGGCGCCGCCGCACCTCGGCCACGAAACCGACCGTGCGCCGCGCCTCCTCCTCGGCGGTGACCTCCTCGCCGGGACCGGCCTTCACACCGCCTATGTCGATGATCGCGGCGCCCTCCGCCACGGCCTGCTCCACCCGGGCGAGCGCGGGCTCGTCGCGGAACGTCGCCCCCTGGTCGTAGAACGAGTCCGGCGTCCGGTTCACGATGGCCATGATCACCGGCTCGTGCGCGTCGAACTCGCGCCGTCCCAGCCGCAGCATCCGCTGTTTCCTCCTCAGTGCTCGTACGCCTGCGACCCTAGCTGTCAGTGTCCCGTGGCACGATCAGCACAGGACGGTTTCCCGCTCGGGTAGGTTCCCCCGGGGACGTACGGGAAGCGGTCGTACGGGAAGCTGCGGGAAGTCCGGGGAGAGGGTCGTTCGTGTTCTGGTTCTTGCTGATCGCGATGGTCGTGGTCGTCGCGGCGGTCACCCTCGTCGTGCTCGGCGGCAGCGACAGCGCGGCACTGCCCGAGACCGCGCCCGAGCAGCTGGTCGACCCGCTGCCGCTGGACCGGCCCGTCGGCCGCGGCGACGTCGACGCGCTGCGGCTGCCCGTCGGCATGCGCGGCTACCGGATGGCCGACGTGGACGAGGTGCTCGGCCGCCTCGGCGCGGAGCTCGCCGAGCGGGACGCGCGCATCGCCGAACTGGAGTCGGCGCTCGCGGGGGCGCAGGCCACCGCCGCCGGTCGGCCCGACATGTTCACCGAGCCGGGACAGGAGCCGGGCCGGTGACCGCCGTGACGGGTGCCGCCGCACCGGGCCCGGACGGCGGACTGCGCTGCCCCTGGGGCCTGTCCACCGAGGACTACGTCGCCTACCACGACGACGAGTGGGGCCGCCCGGTCCACGGCGACGACGCCCTGTTCGAACGGCTCTGCCTCGAGGCGTTCCAGTCCGGCCTGTCCTGGATCACGATCCTGCGCCGCCGCGAGGGGTTCCGCGGCGCCTTCGACGGCTTCAAGATCGCCTCGGTGGCCGCGTTCACCGACGCCGACGAGGAGCGGCTCCTCGCCGACCCCGGCATCATCCGCAACCGCGCCAAGATCCGGGCGACCGTGGCCAACGCGCGCGTGCTCGCCGACTGGCCCTCCGGCGACCTGGACAGCCTGATCTGGTCGTACGCGCCCGACGCCGCGCGCCGGCCCGCGCCGCGCACCGTGGCCGACGTGCCGGCCGTCACCGACGGGTCCACGGCGCTGGCCAAGGAGCTCAAGAAGCGCGGCCTGCGCTTCATCGGCCCGACGACGGCGTACGCCCTCATGCAGGCCTGCGGGCTCGTGGACGACCACCTGGCCGACTGCGTCTTCCGGGGCGGCGGCACGGGCCGCGTACGGCCGCAGCGGCCCTAACGGCCCAGGTACTTGGGCGCTTCCTTGGACAGGAACGCCTGCACCGCGATCGCGTGGTCCTCGGAGGCGCCGGCCTTCGTCTGCAGCTCGTCCTCCTTGTCCAGCGCCTCGCTCAGCGAACGGTCCGCGCCGTACGCCATGGACTCCTTCAGCGCCGCGTACGCGACCGTGGGGCCGTCGGCCAGGGCGCGCGCCACGGCGGCGGCCTCGGCGGCCAACGCCTCCGCCGGGACGAGCCTGTTCGCGATGCCCCACTCGTACGCCTCCTGCGCGGAGAACGAGCGCGGGAACAGCAGCAGGTCCGCGGCGCGGCTCTGCCCGATCAGCCGCGGCAGCGTCCACGACACTCCCGAGTCGGCGGTGAGCGCCACGCCCGCGAACGACGTCGTGAACTTGGCCGTGTCGGCGACGACGCGGTAGTCCGCCGCCAGCGCGAAACCGAGACCGGCTCCGGCGGCGACGCCGTTGACGCCGGCGACGACCGGCTTCGCCATGCCGGTCAGGGCGCGGACGATCGGGTTGTAGTGCTCGCGGACCGTGCTCATCGTCCCCCCGCTGCCGGACTCCCGGTCCGCGGCGAGCAGCGACACATGCTCCTTGAGGTCCTGGCCCACGCAGAACGCCTTGCCGCCCGCAGCCGTCAGCAGCACCGCACGCACGGCGCCGTCGTCGGCCGCGGCCCGCACCGCGTCCCGCAGGGCGACCTTGGCGTCGACGTTCATCGCGTTCATGGCCTCGGGCCGGTTGATCGTGATCGTCGCGAGTCCGTCGGTCACGTCGTACAGCACGGAGTCGGCCATGGCGGGTCCCCTTAGGTGGTTCGGCTGGTGGTTCTGCGTCGTTCTGACGTCAGTATCGGAGCCAGCATGACGGAGATCATTGAGCCTGCACATGTGACCTGCGTCAAAGAATCCCCGTGTGCCGCCTGGCAAGCGGCGGCGAAGTATCGCAGGCACATCGCCGAATTGGGTGGTTTTGAGAGAGCGCGTTGCGCAAGCGATGCCGACTGATGTTGGTCTTTGGGTCCCGCCATGCGGGATAATGGCCTGGAAGCAATGTGTTCGATGCCGGTGACACAGCACCTCTCATGGGGCCGCCGGCTGCGATGAGCTGGTTTCAGGAAGGGGAACGAGCATGGCGGCCATGAAGCCGCGGACGGGCGACGGCCCGCTCGAGGTGACCAAGGAGGGGCGGGGCATCGTCATGCGCGTTCCGCTCGAAGGCGGCGGTCGTCTTGTCGTCGAACTGACTCCGGACGAAGCCGACGCACTCGGCGACGCCCTGAAGAAGGTCGTCGGCTGACGCATCCTGAGTCTCCAGCGCCCCCGGCATGCGAATGCCGGGGGCGCTGCGCGTTCCGGTCCCGTTGGGCCGCTCGCCTGCGGCGGGCTGTTCCCCTACCCTCCCCCTACGGTCTGGCGGCCGCGGGGGGACCCCCACCTTCCCGAACCGGGGCAAGCCCCGGACCCCCGTACCGCGCTCCGCGCGGTGGCCTCAATCGCCGGCCGGGCTGTGTCAGCCTCGCCGGCGATTGAGGCGCGGGTCCGGGCAGAGCCAGGTTCGGGAAGGGGCGGGGTGGGGAACGGCCCCGCGCAGC
This sequence comes from Streptomyces sp. NPDC002835, assembly GCF_053591995.1. Lineage (NCBI taxonomy): Bacteria > Bacillati > Actinomycetota > Actinomycetes > Kitasatosporales > Streptomycetaceae > Streptomyces > Streptomyces sp. NPDC002835. The sequence continues at coordinate 220,758 of NZ_JBSFUW010000004.1, forward strand.
GTGACCGTCCCCGCCCCGCGACCCCGTCAGGCCCTGCGCACCGCGCAGAGAAGCCCGTCGCCGACCGGCAGCAGCGTCGGCAGGAGCTCCGCGCTCTCGCGCACCGCCCGCAGCAGCTCACGCACCCGCAGGACCTCCGCCGGCTGCGCCGCCGAGTCGACCGTACGGCCGTCGGCGAAGACGCCCTCGAAGCAGACGAGCCCGCCCGGCCGCAGCAGGCGCAACGATTCAGCGAGGTAGTCGAGGGACTCGGTGCGGTCGCCGTCGCAGAAGACGAGGTCGTAGCCGCCGTCGGCGAGCCGCGGCAGGACGTCCAGCGCCCGCCCCGGGATGAAGCGCGCCCGGTTCGCGGCGAAGCCGGCCGCCCGGAACGCCTCCTTGGCGAACTGCTGGCGCTGCGGCTCCAGGTCCACCGTGGTCAGGACGCCGTCGGGGCGCATACCGTCCAGCAGGTAGATCCCGGAGACCCCGGTCCCCGTGCCGATCTCGGCGACCGCCTTCGCGTCCGCCGTGGCCGCCAGCAGTCGCAGCGCGGCGCCGGTGCCCGGCGACACCGAGGGCAGCCCTGACTCCCGGGCCCGGTCCCGGGCCCAGTGCAGAGCGTCGTCCTCGGCGACGAAGGCGTCGGCGAACGCCCAGCTGGTCTGCTGGTTGGCGGTTATGACCCTCTCCCGTCCCCGTAGATTGGCGCGACGCTGACTGTATCCGCTGCGCGCGGGAACCCGCAGATGGGACCGGCCGTTGTTCAGGGCAGAAGGAAGCACGTGGAGCGGGGCCGGAAGCCGGACCCAAATCCACGTAAAGATTCTTATCCGGAGCTAACGGGCGAGGTGGCTATGGTAGGGGCTCCGCTGGACACCACCAGAGCCGATAGGGGAGGTGCGGCTGCACCTGCGGATCGGGGAGGAGTGCTGAGGCGCCTTCTCAGGTCGGTGGGTGAGCCGAAATCCGTGACCAACACTGCTGACCGTTCCGTGCCCTCCGACTCCGTCACCACCGCGACCTTCGCATCGGATGCGGAATCGCAGGCGTGGACTCCCCCCACCTGGGAGGAGATCGTCAGCACGCACAGCGCACGGGTCTATCGCCTCGCGTATCGCCTCACGGGGAACCAGCACGACGCGGAGGACCTCACGCAAGAGGTCTTCGTCCGCGTCTTCCGTTCCCTGTCGACGTACACGCCCGGCACCTTCGAGGGCTGGCTCCACCGGATCACCACGAATCTCTTCCTGGACATGGTCCGCCGCAAGCAGCGCATCCGTTTCGACGCCCTCGGCGACGACGCGGCCGAGCGGCTGCCCAGCCGTGAGCCGTCGCCGCAGCAGGTCTTCAACGACAGCCACTTCGACGCGGACGTGCAGCAGGCGCTGGACACCCTCGCGCCCGAGTTCCGTGCCGCGGTCGTGCTCTGTGACATCGAGGGCCTGTCGTACGAGGAGATCGCCGCGACCCTGGGCGTGAAGCTCGGGACCGTGCGCAGCCGGATCCACCGCGGCCGCTCCCACCTGCGCAAGGCCCTGTCGCACCGTTCCCCGGAGGCCCGCGCGGAGCAGCAGCGCTCGCTCGCGGGCGCCGTCGCTGTGGCGGGGGAGGGCGGACCGGCGTGAGCGGTACAGGCCCGACCCCCGCGGAACAGCACCTGGGGGACCGGCTCGCCGCGCTTGTCGACGGTGAGCTCGAGCACGACGCCAGGGACCGCGTCCTGGCGCATCTGGCGACCTGCCCACGGTGCAAGGCCGAGGCCGACGCCCAGCGTCGCCTGAAGAGCGCCTTTGCCCAGTCCGCGCCGCCGCCCCTTTCCGAGGCGCTGCTCGCGCGGCTCCAAGGGCTGCCCGCGGGCCCCGGCGCCGGGGACGACGACGAGCCCGGCCCGTTCGGCGGCGGCCGTATGGCGGGCGGCGGGATGTTCGGAGGACTGAACCCGTCCGCGGGAAGACCGCGCGACCCCCGCGCGGAGACGTTCGCCTACGTCCCCGGGGGCGCCCACGCGGCCGTCCTGCCCGGTGGCGGGAGCGGCTTCCGGATCCACGAGGTGGGCCGCGCCGAGGCTGAGCGCTCGCCGTGGCGCCGCAGACGCTTCGCGTTCGCGGCGGCCAGCGCCGTCTCCTTCGCCGCCATCGCCCTGGGCGGTGCGGTCCCGCTGGACGTCGTGTCGGACTCCGGTTCCCGTGGCCAGGGCGGCGGCAGCAAGGTGACGCCGCTGCGTACGGCGACGCCGACCACCGCCGCGAACGGCACGACGCCGGGACCCGCCGGCGGCACGACGTCCCTGCGCGGCACGGACGGCGACCGCCGTCGCGGGCCGGGAAACGGCCAGGACAGGCCGGGTTCCGGTCCGGTCGTCGCCGCTGTGCCGGGTGAGCCCGCCGGTCAGTCGCTGAACCGCTCCCTCGGGGTGTCGCCGCTGGCCCATGCCTCGTCGGCGTCCCCGCTGATACGTCCGTCGGCGTCCGTGTTCCAGCCGGCCGCCGCCCCGGCGGTCGGCCCGGCGGCCACTCCCGTGCCCATGCATCTGGCGGCTCCCACGCAGTCCGCCTCGCCGCTGTCGCCCTCGCGCTGACCGGCGGCCCGGCGGGGCCTGAGCGGGAGCTGACCAGGGCCCTGCGCGGTTATTCGCAAACCTGGTTGAATCTCAGCGGGCGTCCGCGTGGGCGCCGCATCGGCCGGCAGTTTGCGGGGAGAGCATGGACGACGGGAAGCCCACCGGACCCAAGGCGAAGTGGTGGAGCCGCCCCGGCACGGGACGCGGGGCTCCTCCCGAGGCGGAGGCTCCCGCTTCCGACGTGATGCCTGCGGCGCCGGACGCGGCGCCGACGGTCCAGGAGGCGCCCACCGCGCCGGCGGGCCCGCCGGAGGCCACCGCTGAGCTGCCCGAACCGGCGGACCCCACCGGTACCGCTCCCGTCGCGGCCCCGGCGCCCGAGGCGCCCCCCGCCCCGGCCAGGCCCACGCCGCTGCACGAGCCGGACGCCTACAGCACCCCGCCGTACGGCGGGCCGGGACCCTGGGCACCCGCCCCGCCCGTGCAGCGGCCGGTGCCGACGCCGGCCCACGGCACACCGCTGCCCCCGCAGTACGCGGCGGCCGGGGCCGAGACCGCCGGCGGCTACGCCCAGCACCCGCCCCACCCGCAGCCGCACCCGTATTCCCCGCACCAGCACGCCCAGCCTCCGCACCCGCATCAGCCCGGCTCGCACCCGCAGGCCCACCCCGCCGCCGTCCCCGTCCCTCCGGCGCCCGCGCTCGCCGCGGCCGACGAGCGGCCGCAGCCGCTGTCGTCGGTGTGGCTCCGGTACGACCCCTGGAGCGCCCCCGGGCAGCCGCTCACGCACCCGGGAGAGCCGCCCGCACCCCGTAAGCGCCGCCGCGGCCCGCTGCTCGTCGGGGCCCTGGTCCTCGCGCTCGTCTCGGGCGGCGTCGGCGGCGCCGTCGGCGCGTACGTGGAACGCAACGGCGGCGTGACCCGGATCGAGCTTCCGCAGGCCGCTCCGGAGAGCGTCGACCGCGCGCCCGACAGCGTCGCCGGCATCGCCGCCCGGGCTCTGCCCAGCGTCGTGACCCTGCACGTCAGCGGCGACACCGAGCAGGGCACCGGGACCGGCTTCGTGCTGGACGAGCAGGGCCACATCCTCACCAACAACCACGTGGTCGACCCGGCGGGCACCTCGGGGGACATCTCCATCACCTTCAGCGGCGGCGAAACGGCCAAGGCCACGCTGGTCGGCAAGGACAGCGGCTACGACCTGGCGGTCGTCAAGGTCACCGGTGTCGACGGCCTGAAGCCGCTGCCGCTGGGCAACTCGGAGAACGTCCGGGTGGGCGACCCGGTCGTCGCGATCGGCGCGCCGTTCGACCTCCAGAACACGGTCACGTCGGGAATCATCAGCGCCAAGGAGCGACCGATCACCGCCGGCGGCGAGAAGGGCGACGGCAGCGACATCAGCTATGTCGACGCGCTGCAGACCGACGCGCCGATAAACCCGGGGAACTCGGGCGGCCCGCTGGTGGACAGCCAGGCCCGGGTCATCGGCATCAACAGCGCCATCCGGGCCGCCGACACCGGCGCGGGGCCGGACGGGGGCCAGGCCGGTTCCATCGGACTGGGCTTCGCCATCCCCATCAACCAGGGAAAGCGCGTCGCCGAGGAGCTGATCAGCACCGGCAGGGCCACGCATCCGGTGATCGGGGTCAGCCTCGACATGCGCTTCACCGGTGACGGCGCCCGGGTCGGCGAGAAGGGGCAGGACGACAGCCCCGCCGTCACCCCGGGCGGCCCCGCCGCCGAGGCGGGCGTCAAGCCGGGCGACGTCATCACGAAGGTCGACGGCCGACGGGTGCACAGCGGCGAGGAGCTGATCGTCAAGATCCGTGCCCACCGTCCCGGGGACGAGCTGGAGCTCACCCTGCGGCGCGGCGGCGACGAGCGGACCCTGACGCTGGTCCTCGGCTCTGCGGACAGCTCGTGACCATCTCCGGGCCGCCCGGAAGGTACCGGCCCGACAGCTCCGCCAGGTACCTTGGACCGGGCCCACGCCCAGGCCGGACAGCGGTCCCTGGCGGGCAGGCAGAACACCGGGCAGGCAGAACACAGCGAGCACAAAGAACACGAGGAGCAGCAGGGTGTTCAATGACGTAGGCGGACTTGAGCTGGTGGTGCTCGTGGTTCTCGCTGTGCTCATCTTCGGCCCGGACAAGCTGCCGAAGGTCATCCAGGACGCCGCCCGCTTCATCCGGAAGGTCCGCGCGTTCTCCGAGAACGCGAAGGAGGACATCCGCAGCGAGTTGGGGCCGGAGTTCAAGGACTTCGAGTTCGAGGACCTCAACCCGAAGACGTACCTCCGCAAGCAGCTCGCGGAGAACGACGATCTCAAGGAGCTCAAGGACCTCCGCAGCAGCTTCGACCTCAAGAAGGAGATCACCGAGGTCGCCGACGCCGTCAACGGAACGGAGCATTCCGGTGTGTCGGAGACTTCCGTCCCCGCCGCGGTGAACGGTTCCTCCACAGGCGGCCCCGACCTGCTCAAGAAGGCCGACAAGCCCGCCCGCGACGAGCGCCCGCCCTTCGACGCAGACGCCACCTGAGGACCGTCCTGCCCGGAGACCGGCGGCAGGGTGGCTATTCTCCATCTGTCCGGCAGTGAGGACGCCCGAGGGGGGCGGGTCCGCTGCAGGTGTGAAAGACAGAGGAGGCGGTCGGCACATGTCGACGACGAGCCGGGTGACGGAGCAGCAGGAGTCGGCGGGCGATTCGCCGGCCGAGAGCGGCTACAGGTCCCGTACGGCGCAGGGGGACACGGCGGCCCGACGTGCGGTGGAGGGATTCAAGAACGCCGCCTTCCCCTGGTACGCCCTGGACGCGGCCTTCACCGGCCCGCGCCGCCTGATGCAGGTCGGGACCGCCGCGGACGGCACGGTGCAGCACGGGGCCATCGGCCACGGCGACGAGCCGACGATACGGTCCGAGACGGCCGGCGCGGAGAAGGAGCGTTTCGCCGTCGTGGTCACCGTCGCGGCCAGCCCGGTCAGACGCAGCGGCGACGGCACCGGCGTCCTGGACGCCACCACGGTCTCCTCGGCGGCGTGGCTCGCCGGCTCGGGCCTGCTGGCCCACACCTGGCCGGAGAAGCTCGACCACGCGCTGCGCGACGACTGGCTGGACCAGCAGACGGAGACCGCGTTCGAGCTGGCCGACGACCTGGAGGGCCCCGCGTGGTCGGCCCTCTCGCTGCCGGTCGACGGGGTGCCGACGCCGTTCCACTACCGCGAGTCCGAGTTCGGCTGGGTACTGGCCGGGACGACCGGCTCCGGCGTCCACATCGGGGCGTACGGGCGCGGGATGAGCGCGTACGGCCTGGGCTTCGCCGTGGTGCCCAACCCGGCCGCGTACGCGCAGTGAGAAAGGCACCGCTCGGACCGAGCGGCGCCTTTCTCCTGTGCGGTTTCGCGACTCAGCGGGGCGTCACGCGGGGGAGACCCGTCAGAACTTGTTGCGGGGCGTGATCCCCAGGGACATGCCGGACAGACCGCGCTGGCGGTCGCCGAGCTTGGTGGCGATCGCGCGCAGCGCCGCGCCGGCCGGGGAGTCAGGGTCCGTCAGGACGACCGGCTTGCCCTCGTCGCCGCCCTCGCGGAGCCGTACGTCGATCGGGATCGAGCCCAGCACCGGTACTGTCGCGCCGGTCGTCCTGGTCAGGCCCTCCGCGACGCTCTGACCGCCGCCGGTGCCGAAGACGTCGACCATCTCGTCGCAGTGCGGGCAGGGCAGCCCCGACATGTTCTCGACGACGCCCACGATCTTCTGGTGCGTCTGCACCGCGATGGACCCGGCACGCTCCGCGACCTCGGCCGCGGCCTGCTGCGGGGTGGTGACGACGAGGATCTCCGCGTTCGGGACGAGCTGCGCGACGGAGATCGCGATGTCGCCCGTGCCCGGCGGGAGGTCGAGCAGCAGCACGTCCAGGTCGCCCCAGTACACGTCGGCGAGGAACTGCTGCAGCGCCCGGTGGAGCATCGGACCGCGCCACACCACGGGCGTGTTGCCCGGGGTGAACATGCCGATGGAGATCACCTTCACGCCGTGCGCCGACGGCGGCATGATCATGTTCTCGACCTGGGTGGGACGGCCGTCCGCACCCAGCATGCGCGGCACGCTGTGGCCGTAGATGTCCGCGTCGACGACGCCGACCTTGAGGCCGTCGGCCGCCATGGCCGCCGCCAGGTTCACGGTCACCGACGACTTGCCGACACCGCCCTTGCCGGACGCCACCGCGTAGACCCGCGTCAGCGAACCCGGCTTGGCGAACGGCACCTCGCGTTCCGCCGTGGTGCCCCGCAGCGACGCGGCGAGATCCTTCCGCTGCTCGTCGCTCATCACGTCCAGCGTGACGTCGACGTGGGAGACGCCCTCGACGCGCGAGACCGCCTCCGAGACGTTCCTGGTGATCGTTTCTCGCATGGGACAGCCGGAGACGGTGAGGAACACCGTGACGGCGACCGTGCCGTCGTCCCCGATGTCCACCGACTTGACCATGCCCAGTTCGGTGATCGGTCGGTTGATCTCGGGGTCGTTCACCGTCGCCAGTGCCTCAAGCACCGCGTCTTCCGTAGCCATACGGGAATGGTACGGCGCTGCCTCCCGCCACCGGGAAGCCCGTCAGCGGTCGTCTTCGTCACTCCGGCCGGACTGCTCGTACGTGACGGCGGCCCGCTGCTCCTCCAGCTCCCGCGCCAGGTCCTGGAGCTCCGAGCGGATCCAGTCCCGGGTCGCGACCTCGCCGAGGCCCATCCGGAGCGCCGCGATCTCACGGGTCAGATACTCCGTGTCCGCGATCGACCGCTCGTTCTGCTTCCGGTCCTGCTCCAGATTGACCCGGTCACGGTCGTCCTGCCGGTTCTGCGCCAGCAGGATCAGCGGCGCCGCGTACGAGGCCTGGAGCGACAGCGCGAAGGTCAGAAAGATGAACGGGTACTCGTCGAACCGCAGGTCCGGGGGCGCGGTGACGTTCCACCCCACCCACGTGATGATCGTCATCGTCATCCAGACCAGGAAGCGGCCCGTCCCCAGGAACCGGGCGATCTGCTCCGAGAACCGCCCGAAGGCCTCCGGGTCGTACTCGGGCAGCAGGCTCCGGCGCGGCGGCCGCGGCAGGTCGAGCCGCACCCGGGTCCGCGGCGCGGCGCTCGCCCCGGCCGGCATGCGTTCCCGCTCGCTCCGGTCGGGCAGGCCGGGGTCCCGCCCGCTAACCATGCGCGGGGTCCTCGAACTCGGTCTCGCGCCAGTCGTCCGGCAGCAGGTGGTCCAGTACGTCGTCGACGGTCACGACCCCGAGCAGCGACCCGCTCTCGTCCACGACCGGCGCCGCCACCATGTTGTACGCGGCGAGGTGCTGGGTGACCGACCTCAGCGGGGCGTCCGGCGGCAGCGGTGGCAGATCGCTGTCCACGATCGAGCTGACCAGCGTGAACGGCGGGTCGCGCAGCAGCCGCTGGAAGTGCACCGTGCCCAGGTACTTGCCGGTCGGCGTCTCGTCGGGCGGCCGGCACACGTACACCTGCGCGGCGAGGGCGGGGGATAGGTCCTGCTGGCGCACCCGGGCGAGCGCGTCGGCCACCGTCGAGTCGGGACGCAGCACGATCGGCTCGGTCGTCATCAGCCCGCCCGCCGTGCGTTCCTCGTACGCCAGCAGCCGCCTGACGTCCGCCGCGTCGTCGGGCCGCATCAGGGCCAGCAGCCGCTCCTTGTCCGCCTCCGGCAGCTCGGACAGCAGGTCGGCGGCGTCGTCCGGGTCCATGGCCTCCAGGACGTCGGCGGCCCGTTCCTCCTTGAGCTTGCCGAGGATCTCCACCTGGTCGTCGTCGGGGAGCTCCTCCAGCACATCGGCGAGCCGGTCGTCGTCGAGGGCCGCGGCCACCTCGGCGCGCCGCTTCGGCGAGAGATGGTGCAGCACATTGGCGAGGTCGGCCGGCCGCAGCTGCTCGAAGGTGGCGAGCAGGCTCTCGGCGCCCTGCCCGTGCTCCTCGAGCGAGAAGCCGGTGACGGCGGACCACTCCAGGGTCAGCGTCTCTCCCTTGCGGCGCAGCGCCCCGCCCTTGCCCTTGCGCACGAAGACCTTGTCGATCTCCCAGTCGCGGCGGGCGGGCAGCTGTTGGATCGCCACATCGAGAACGGTGACCTCCTCGCCGCTCTCCACCAGGCGGACCCGGCGGTCCAGCAGTTCGCCCAGCACCAGCCGCTCGGTGGGCCGCTGCTCGAAGCGGCGCACGTTGAGCACGCCGGTCGTGATGACCTGTCCCGACTCGATGCCGGTCACCCGCGTCATCGGGAGGAAGATCCGGCGGCGGCTGATGACCTCGACCACCAGGCCCAGCAGCCGCGGCGGACGCCGCCCCACGCGCAGCATCGCGACCAGGTCCCGCACCCGGCCGACCTGATCGCCGTTGGGGTCGAACACAGGCACGCCCGCGAGGTGCGAGACGAAGACCCGAGGAGCGCCCGCCGCCATGCTCGCCCCTCTCTTATGCCCGGAAATACTGGCTTTCGATGGGTTCAGGCTAGCCGGTACCGATCCGGCCCGCCCCCGGCTGACGTCCGTACGGCTGCCTGCGTAACGGTGCACCCCACACGGGTACGCTGCGGTCTGCCATCCCCCCAAAGATGAGAGGCAGAGCGCTCGTGACTCCCCTCCCTCCGGCCGGCCGAGTGCGCCGGGCCGCGCTCTCTGCGGTGCTCTGCGCCGGACTGGCCGTGGCGCTCACGGCGTGCGCAGAAGACCCGGACGCGGGGACCAACGGGATCGGGAAACTCACGGCGGAGGAGATCGAGACCAAGGCGCGGGCGGCAGCCGACGCCGCGAACTCCGTACGCCTCTCCGGCACGCTGGTCAGCAAGGGGGGCACCTACAAGCTGGACATGCGGCTCAAGCAGGACGGCGGCACCGGCTCCCTCACCTCGGAGGAGAACGCCTTCGAACTGCTGCGGATCGGCGACACCCTCTTCCTGAAGGCCGACGCCGGTTTCTGGAGCCACGCGGACGGCGACGGGGACAAGGAGCCGGCCAAGTCCGACCTGGACGCGGCGAAGAAGCTGGCGGACAAGTACGTGAAGGTGCCGAAGGGCGACCCCTCCTACAAGCAGTTCCGCGGCTTCACCGACATGGACGTGCTGCTCGACGGGCTGCTCGGTATGCAGGGCGAGTTCACCAAGGGCGACCGGACCCGCGTCGGCGGGGTGCGCACCATCAAGGTGAAGGCGGGCGAGGGCGGCCGGGGCGGTGTCCTCGACGTGTCGCTGGAGGGCAAGCCGTATCCGCTGCAGTTCCGGCGGGCCGGGGGCGCGGGAGTGCTCACCCTGGCGGACTGGGACAAGGACTTCCCGCTGGCCGAGCCCGCGGAGGGCGAGACGGTGGACTACGGGAAGCAGCTCCCCAAGACGTCCGACTCGGACTCCGGCTCTGGCTCGGACTCCGACGACTGACGCCGCTGTCAGTGGTGCGGTGCAGGATGTGGGTCATGGAACCTTCGAAGACCGTTCAGCTGCTCTGGGACCGCATGCAGGACCGGGACTGGGCAGGCGTCGGCGAACTGCTGGCGGCCGATGTGGTCGTGGAGTGGCCGGTCAGCGGTGAGCGCATCCTCGGCCGCGAGAACTATGTGCGCATCAACGCGGAGTACCCGGAGGGATGGTCGATCGACGTCCTGCGCATCGTGGCGTCCGGAAACGACGTCGTCTCCGAGGTCGAGGTCCCGCACGACACGATGGGCGTCCACCGGGTGGTGTCCTTCTGGACCGTTCACGACGGCCGGATCACCGGCGGCCGCGAATACTGGACGGAGCTCGGCGCGGACCCCTCCCCTGCGTGGCGGGCTCCGTACGTCGAGCGGATCTGAGACCGGGGGGTCAGCCCTCCTCGACCACGTCGAGGACCTTCGTCTCCGGCGTACCGATCAGCGCGGGCGCCTTCTCCCGCGACGGCCAGACGTTCGCGACCAGGGCGTCGCGGAACTTCTCGGCCTCCCCGGCCGTGTCGAAGTCCAGGTCGACGACGACGTACTTCGGATTGTCGACGGGCTGCTGGATGCGGTAGCCGCGTACGCCGCCCTGGCGACGGAAGTCGGCGAACCGGTCGAACGCGGACTTCCATGTCTCCATGTCGGTGATCGCGTGCTCGATGTGGAGCGTCACCATGGTGCTCTCCTTGGGCCGGAGGGGCTTGCGCTTCCATGGTCGCGGCAGCGCCGCATCCCGGCGCGCGGAAGGCTCACGGCGGACGTGTTCCCCTACCCGCCCCCTTCTCGTGACCGGGGGGCGCTGCCCCCCGGACCTCCGCGCCTCAAGCGCCGGCGAGGCTGAGTGAGGCCACCGCGCGGAGCGCGGTACCGGGCCCGGGCGAAGCCCGGCCGCGCAGCGGCACCCCCGCCCGCACCCCCGTCAGCCGCGCCGCCCCCGCCGCTTCAGCAGAAGCCGCGGCAGCGCCGCCGGCGCCGGCCGCCGGGTGGTCGCGACGGTCGGCAGGGGCGCGGCCGCCAGCGAACCGTCCGGCAGCTCCGTGGAGACATTCCGCGGCTCGAGCCGGAGCACGCGGCACTCACGCGCCCAGCGCTCCGTCATCTGCTCGGCGTCCGGCGCGTTCAGCCGCTTGCCCTTCAGTTCGGCGACGGCGGCGTGCCACTCCTCGGAGTGCGGGACCAGCTCGGCCACGCGGGCCGACCAGGCCACCAGCCGACCGCCCTTGTCCTTGCTCCGGACCGTGACCTCCGCGTCCCCGCCGTCGGCGAGACCCGGCAGCGGCTGTTCGCCGGGGCCGTCGCCGACGATGTGCGCGGCGCCCTCGTGCCACACGTGCCACAGGGCGCGCGTGGGGCCGTCGCCGCGGACCCAGACGAGGCCGGACTTCTTGGTGGCCTCCTCGACGAGCGCCCGGTCGAGCAGATGCGATGTCATGCGCTCAGCCTATCGACCGGCTCCCGCCACCGGCCTACAGCCAGCCGTTGCGCTTGAGCGTGCGGTGGATCGCGAAACAGACCACGGCGATCCCGGTGAGCACCAGCGGGTAGCCGTACTTCCACTGGAGTTCCGGCATGTGCTCGAAGTTCATGCCGTAGATCCCGCAGACCGCCGTGGGGACGGCGATGATCGCCGCCCAGGAGGTGATCTTGCGCATGTCCTCGTTCTGGGCGACCGTCGCCTGGGCCAGATTGGCCTGGAGGATGGAGTTCAGCAGCTCGTCGAAGCCGATGACCTCCTCCTGCACGCGGGCGAGGTGGTCGGCGACGTCGCGGAAGTACTTCTGGATGTCCGGGTCGACCAGCCGCATCGGCCGCTCGCTCAGCAGCTGCATCGGCCGCAGCAGCGGGGAGACGGCCCGCTTGAACTCCAGCACCTCGCGCTTGAGTTGGTAGATCCGCCCGGCGTCGCCGCCGCGGGTGCTGCCCTTGGCGGGTGCGGAGAAGACCTCGATCTCGACCTCGTCGATGTCGTCCTGCACGGCCTCCGCGACCGCGATGTAACCGTCGACGACATGGTCCGCGATGGCGTGCAGCACCGCCGAGGGGCCCTTGGCGAGCAGTTCGGCGTCCTTCTGCAGGCCGTGCCGCAGCGCACGCAGCGAGCCCTTGCCGCCGTGCCGCACCGTGATGACGAAGTCCCGGCCGGTGAAGCACATCACCTCGCCGGTCTCCACGACCTCGCTGGTCGCGGTCAGTTCGGCGTGCTCCACGTAGTGGATCGTCTTGAAGACCGTGAACAGCGTGTCGTCGTAGCGCTCCAGCTTCGGCCGCTGGTGGGCGTGGACCGCGTCCTCGACGGCCAGCGGGTGCAGCCCGAACTCGGCGGCGATGCCCGCGAATTCGGCCTCCGTCGGCTCGTGCAGCCCGATCCAGGCGAAGCCGCCGCCCTCACGCACCCGCAGCATCGCCTCGTGCGGGGTGAGGCAGACGGTGCTCTCGAGGCGACGGCCGTCGCGGTAGACGGCGCAGTCGACGACCGCGCTGGACGCCGAGGGGTCACGGGTCGTGTCGTAGCCGCTGTAGGGGGTGCTGCTCTTGCGCAGCGAGGGGCGGACCGCTGCGCGCAGGTCACGGATCATCGACATGGCTGGCTCCTTCACGGAGAGGCCGTCGGCGGTGGCGTGGCACAGCCCGGAATGGGGACGTGAGGCGTACGTCCGCAAAGCGGGCGGCACCGCGGGGACGCGGTGACGGCGTTCGCTACAGACAGGCAAAAACGAAGTGCTGGCGCTCTTCCGTCATGCGAAATGCCGTAGGGCCCCGTGCGGGAGAAGTCCTCAGCTCACCGGATCCGGCTCGTCGGGTCAGGACCGTCGAGAGGAAGGGTGCCGTGCGGAAGAGCTGCCGGTACTGCACGATCGACTTCGATCCACCGCAGCCTCACCTCCTCCGGCCGGTCCCCCGTGAGGGACGACGTGTCGTCAGGACTTGAAGGCATCACTTCTGTGTGCCGTCCCGACCAGCGGCCAAGCCTATCAGCCGACTACGGGTCAATCCCTGTGTTTGCCCGTTCCTTACGCGACCTATGCTCGCCACATGGAAGATGTTCTCGCTCTCGTCGAAGCCCGGCTGCGCAGCGCACTTGGCGAACCGGACGCACGCGCCGCGGTGACGTTCCTCGGTACCGACCGTATCGAGGTCCTGCGCTTCCAGGGCCGGGACAGCGGCAAGGACATCGTGCGATACGCCACTCTCGGCATGTCCGCGCACCCGATGGCCGACCCCACCGCGACCCTTGCCGACCCCGTGAAGGGGCCCCGCGCCGAGCTGGTGCTCACCGTGCGGGCCGGCCTCGCGGACACCGACAAGGTGCTGCGCCCGCTCGCCGTGCTGGCCGCCTCGCCGCAGGTCGAGGGCGTGATCGTGGCGCCGGGCGCCTCGCTCGACGTGGGGGAGCCGCTCTGGCCGTCGGCGCCCTTCAGCTCGGTGCTGGTCGCGGAGCCGGGCGGTCTGGTCGAGGATCTCGAACTGGACGAACCCATGGACCCGGTGCGCTTTTTGCCGCTGCTGCCCATGACGTCGAACGAGGCGGCGTGGAAGCGGGTGCACGGCGCGGCGGAGCTCCAGGAGCGCTGGCTGACGCACGGCACGGACCTCCGCGATCCGCTGCGCAGGTCCGTGACCCTGGACTGAGGCCGGCCGGCGGGCCGCAGCACCCTCGCATGACGGGCCTTCAGCACCGGGTCGCATCACCTGGGAGGCGCCGATAAATGCACCGCGCATCTACCACTTCCAGGGCCAGGGCGCGCTCCGGACGGGTGATCGTCCTTGACGCGGGGTCGGCCGGAGAGGACCGTTGGTCCTTATGAGGGGCGAACCCAGTTGCCCGAAGTGCGGTGGCCGGGTGAGGGCGCCCGGTCTCTTCGCCGATTCCTGGCAGTGTGGTGTGCACGGTGCTGTGCACCCTCTCCAGCCGGTGATCCCGCCCAGTGTCGAGGCCCTCGGTGTCGTGGTGCACCGCGCTCAGGTCCCGGTGTGGATGCCCTGGCCACTGCCGGTCGGCTGGCTGTTCACGGGTGTCGCCTACGCGGGCGACGACCGCAGCGGCGGCCGTGCCACCGCGGTGGCGTGCTCCGGTCCGGGGCCGCTCGGCGGCATCGGCGAGCTGGTGCTGATCGCCGAGGAGCTCGGCGTCGGGCTCGGATCGCGGTACGCCGGGATCGACGGACCCGACCCGGGACCGCACATCGAGGTCGCCAAGCCGCCGCAGGCCAAGGTCCTGGCGGCCGGCCGGCCCACCCCGCTGTGGCACGTCAGCGGCTCGCCCGACGACCGCGCGGTGTTCGCGGGCGAGGCGCGCGGGCTGTGGCTGTGGGCCGTCGTCTGGCCGGAGCAGTCCGGGCTGCTGATGTACGACGAGCTGGTCCTCACCGACCTGCGGGACGCGGGGGCGGAGGTCGAACTGCTGCCGTGCGGGGCGCTGTCGCCGCGGCTCCTGTCGTAGCGGAGGCGCCGTGCCGCCCTCCGCCGCCGCGGCAGGGCGGCCGGAGGGTGCTTGCGCGGCAGTTATCCTGAGGTGTCCCCTGCCCACCCCCGAGCCCCGGAGTCACGCGTCGTGCGCATCGATCTGCACACCCACTCCACGGCCTCGGACGGTACGGACACTCCGGCGGAGCTCGTACGGAACGCGGCCGCGGCCGGTCTGGACGTCGTCGCGCTCACCGACCACGACACCACCCGGGGCCATGCCGAGGCGGCCGCCGCCGTCCCCGAGGGCGTGACCCTCGTCACCGGCGCCGAACTCTCCTGCCGCCTCGACGGCGTGGGCGTGCACATGCTCGCATACCTGTTCGACGCGGAGGAGCCCGAGCTGCTGCGCGAGCGCGAGCTCGTCCGCGACGACCGGGTGCCGCGCGCCCGGGCCATGGTGGGCAAGCTGCAGGGACTCGGCGTGCCCGTCGAGTGGGAGCAGGTCGCCCGTATCGCCGGGGACGGCTCCGTCGGCCGGCCCCACATCGCGGAGGCCCTCGTCGCACTCGGCGTGGTGCCCTCCGTCTCCGACGCCTTCACCCCCGAGTGGCTCGCTGACGGCGGCCGGGCGTACGTCGAGAAGCACGAGCTCGACCCCTTCACCGCCGTCCGTCTGGTCAAGGCCGCCGGCGGGGTCACCGTCCTCGCCCATCCGTTCGCCGTGAAGCGCGGCCGGGTGGTGCCCGAGGCGGCCGTCGCCGAGCTGGCCGCCTGCGGCCTCGACGGCATCGAGGTCGACCACATGGACCACGACGAGCCGACGCGCGCCCGGCTGCGCGCCCTCGCCGCGGAGCTCGGGCTGCTGACGACCGGTTCGAGCGACTACCACGGCAGCCGCAAGACCTGCCGGCTCGGCGAGTACACCACCGACCCGGAGATCTACGGCGAGATCACCCGCCGCGCCACGGGCGCGTTCCCGGTGCCGGGCACGGGCGGAGTCCGTCCGTAACCCTCGCCCGTCCACCGCGTACCACTCTCTTCCCGCAAGGTCCCCACTGTGTTCGACGCTGCCGTTTTCGGCTCTCTGTTCCTGACCCTTTTCGTCATCATGGATCCCCCCGGGATCACGCCGATCTTCCTGGCCCTGACCTCCGGCCGCGCCACCAAGGTGCAGCGGCGGATGGCCTGGCAGGCGGTGGCCGTCGCCTTCGGTGTGATCACCGTCTTCGGCATCCTCGGTCAGCAGATCCTCGACTATCTGCATGTCTCCGTGCCCGCGCTGATGATCGCCGGCGGGCTGCTCCTGCTGCTGATCGCCCTTGATCTGCTCACGGGCAAGACGGACGAGCCCCAGCAGACCAAGGACGTCAATGTGGCGCTGGTGCCGCTGGGCATGCCGCTGCTGGCGGGGCCCGGTGCGATCGTCTCCGTGATCCTCGCCGTGCAGCACGCGGACGGTGCCGGGGAGCAGATCTCGGTGTGGGCGGCGATCGTGGCCATGCACGCCGTGCTCTGGCTGACGATGCGCTACTCGCTGGTGATCATCCGCGTGATCAAGGACGGCGGAGTGGTCCTGGTGACCAGGCTCGCGGGCATGATGCTCTCCGCGATCGCCGTGCAGCAGATCATCAACGGCGTCACCCAGGTGATCCAGGGCGCGTGAGCCACGCCCCCCGCGGACAACGCGCCCCCGTACGGATCGTCCGTACGGGGGCGTCACACGCCGGGAACTCGCAAGCGTTATGAAGCAGTGGTGGAGTCGGCGGGCCGGATGTAGATGCGCTGGCCGGTGTTGGCGGCGTGCTGCACGATCCGGTTGACGGAGGCGGCATCCACGACCGTACTGTCCACGGCGCTGCCGTTGACGTCGTCCAGTCGCATGATTTCGAAGCGCAAGGCTTCTCCCTTCGTCGTGATCCTCCTGCAGGAGAACTGTGTGGCAGACGGGTGTCCCCCGTCCTGGTACCTACGGGTACAACGAGATGTAGCTTGCAAACATTCCCTACGCTAAGGAAATTTTTCGAATGCCTAAGTACTGGCGAGTAGCGCTCGGGCCACGGACAATGAGCCGCGTATGAACGACGACGCCGAGATCAGCGACATCGCGACCCGCCTGGAGCGCACCAATGAGCTCCTGCAGCGGATGCTCGCCGAGGTCGCGAAGACCCCTTCCACCCATGCCATCTTCGTCGACGCCGGTTACGTCTATGCTGCGGCCGGGTTGCTGGTGGCGGGCACCGAGGACCGGCGCTCCTTCGACCTGGACGCGGAGGGCCTGATCGAGGCGTTCATCGACAAGGCGCGGACGATCTTCGCCGACAGCCGGCTGCTGCGGGTGTACTGGTACGACGGCGCCAGGCGCCGTATCCACACCCCCGAGCAGCAGTCCGTCGCCGAACTCCCCGACGTCAAGGTGCGGCTCGGCAACCTGAACGCCAACAACCAGCAGAAGGGCGTCGACTCCCTGATCCGCACCGACCTGGAGTCCCTCGCCCGGCACCGTGCCATCAGCGACGCGGCGCTCGTCGGCGGCGACGAGGACCTGGTCTCCGCGGTCGAGGCCGCCCAGGGCTACGGCGCCCGGGTCCATCTCTGGGGCATCGAGGCCGGCGAGGGGCGCAACCAGGCGGAGCCGCTGCTGTGGGAGGTCGACAGCCAGCGCACCTTCGACCTGGACTTCTGCCGCCCGTACATCACCCGCAGGCCCGTCACGACCTACGAGAACGAGGGCACCCCGCCGCCCTCGCGCGACGAGGTGCGCTTCGTCGGCGCGCAGATCGCCGCGACCTGGCTGGTGGAGCGGGGGCGCGCCGAGATGGCCGAACTGCTGCCCGGCCACCCGTATCTGCCAGGCCCCGTCGACCAGGACCTGCTCATCGAGGCCGAACGGCGGCTCCAGCGCTCACTGCGCGGATACGCGGTGCTCAGGCGGGCGCTGCGGGACGGGTTCTGGCAGCACCTGCAGGGTCAGTTCTGAGCCCAGAAGTCCACGAGCGCGGTGGCCGTCTCCAGAGGACGGTCCGTGTTCGGTGAGTGCTCCGCCCCGCGGATCACCGTCCGGTGCGCGTCCAGCCGCCGGGCCATGTCGTCCAGCAGCGGCACGGGCCAGGTGTCGTCACGCTCGCCCGACAGCACATGCTTGGGAAGCGGCCGTACGGCGGCCAGCTCCGCGACCCGGTCCGGCTCTGTCGTCAGCTGACGGCCCGTCGCGAGCAGTTGGGCCGGACTGTGGCGCAGCCACCGGCGCCGCAGGTCCTCACGGCCCTCGGTGGCCTCCTCCGCCGCGTCCTCCGGGGCGTCGAAGGCCAGGATCGCCTGCCACACCTGCTCCAGCGACATCACGGTGAGCGCGTCGCTCAGCAGCTTCACCCGCTGCTGCTGGGCGGGACTGATCTGCGCGGGGCCCGAGGACATCAGTGTCAGTGTCGCGAACGGGGCGGCGTCGAGGAGCACGGCGGCCCGGGCGATCTGGCCGCCCAGTGAATGCCCCACGAGGTGCAGCGGCCCGCCGTCGCCGCCGAGCGCGGCAGCCTGCGCCAGGACGTCCTTCGCCAACCCTTCCTGGTCGTACGCGGCTTGGTCCGCCGGGCCGTCGGTCTCGTACTGCCCGCGTCCGTCGACGGCGACCACGCGGTAGCCGGCCGCCGACACCGGCTCGAGCAGCGCGATGAAGTCCTCCTTGCTGCCCGTGTATCCGGGCAGCATCAGCGCGGTGCCGCGGCTGTCTCCTGCCGCCGGCCGCGCGTCGAGCACGGCGAACTCGCCGCGCGACGTCGACAGCGCGCGGGAGACGGCGCAGGGGGGCGGGACGAAGGTGGGAGGCCGGCTCATGCGCACGAGGCTAGCGCGGGGCCCGCGCGTCGCGGGACGCGCCACCCGGTGACCCCACGGGTCGGCCCCGGCGGGGACGAACGCACGACGGCCCGGCCCCCGCGAAGGGGGCCGGGCCGTCACAGGTGCGCGGGCGTCAGCTCTCCGGCTGCGCCACGGCCTTGCGGGCACGCGTCCGGCGCGGCTTGGTCTCCGGCTCGGCGGTGGCCTCGGGCGCCTCGGCGGTTTCCGCGGTCTTGCGGGTGCGGGTGCGGCGGGGCTTGGTCTCGGCCTCGGGGGCTTCGACCGTGTCGGTGGCGGCGGCCGCACGGGTCCGGCGGCGGGGCTTGGTCTCGGCCGCGGCCTCGACGTCACCCTCGGCCGTCGCCACGGCCTTGCGGGCACGCGTCCGGCGCGGCTTGGTCTCCGGCTCGGCGGTGGCCTCGGCCGTCTCGGCGGTTTCCGCGGTCTTGCGGGTGCGGGTGCGGCGGGGCTTGGTCTCGGCCTCGGGGGCTTCGACCGTGTCGGTGGCGGCGGCCGCACGGGTCCGGCGGCGCGGCTTGGCCTCCGGCTCCGGCTCCGTCGCAACGGCCGGCTCCGAGACCTCCACGGCCTCCGCGACCGGCTCGGCCTCGGTGACGGCGGCCACGGCGCCGCGGGTGCGGCGGCGAGGCCGGGTCACCGTGGTGCCCTCGGCGGTCTCGACGGCGACGCTGCCCACGCCGGCCGTCTCCACCGCGGCGGTCGCCTCCGGCGACGCCTGCGCGCTCACGCGGGTGCGACGGCGGCGGCGCGGGGTGCGCGCTTCGGCCGTCGGCGAGTCGCCGGTGGCCTGCTCCGGTACGACCGTCTCCCCGTTGCGCGTGCGGCGGCGCTGACGCGGCGTGCGCGTACGGGCCGGACGCTCCTCGACGGCGGCAGGCGCCGGCGACGCGGACCGGCGGCCGCGGCCACCGGTCTCGCCGAGGTCCTCGACCTCCTCCGCGGAGAGACCCGCGCGCGTGCGCTCGGCACGCGGCAGGACACCCTTGGTGCCGGCCGGGATCGACAGCTCCTCGAACAGGTGTGACGACGTGGAGTACGTCTCCGGCGGGTCCGGGAAGCCCAGGTCCAGCGCCTTGTTGATCAGCTGCCAGCGCGGGATGTCGTCCCAGTCGACCAGCGTGACCGCGATGCCCTTCGCCCCCGCGCGGCCGGTGCGGCCGATGCGGTGGAGGTACGTCTTCTCGTCCTCGGGCGACTGGTAGTTGATGACGTGCGTGACGCCCTCGACGTCGATGCCTCGCGCGGCGACGTCGGTGCACACGAGCACGTCGACCTTGCCGTTGCGGAACGCGCGCAGCGCCTGCTCACGGGCGCCCTGGCCCAGGTCGCCGTGGACGGCTCCGGAGGCGAAGCCGCGGCGGGCGAGCTGGTCGGCGATGTCCGCCGCCGTCCGCTTCGTACGGCAGAAGATCATCGCCAGTCCGCGGCCGTCGGCCTGCAGGATGCGCGAGACCATCTCGGGCTTGTCCATGGAGTGCGCGCGGTAGACGCGCTGGGTCGTGTTGCGCACGGTCGCGCCCTCGTCGTCGGGCGAGGTGGCGCTGATGTGCGTGGGCTGCGACATGTAGCGGCGGGCGAGGCCGATGACCGCGCCCGGCATGGTCGCGGAGAACAGCATGGTCTGCCGCTTGGCGGGCAGCTGCTGGATGATCTTCTCCACGTCGGGCAGGAAGCCCAGGTCGAGCATCTCGTCGGCCTCGTCGAGGACGAGCGCACGCACGTGCGAGAGGTTCAGCTTCTTCTGGCCGGCCAGGTCCAGCAGGCGCCCGGGCGTGCCGACGATGACGTCGACGCCCTTCTTGAGCGCCTCGACCTGCGGCTCGTAGGCCCGGCCGCCGTAGATGGCGAGCACGCGGACGTTACGTACCTTGCCGGCGGTCAGCAGGTCGTTGGTCACCTGGGTGCACAGCTCGCGGGTGGGAACGACCACCAGCGCCTGAGGGGCGTCGGTCAGCTGCTCGGGCTTCGCCCGGCCCGCCTCGACGTCCGCGGGGACGGTGACGCGCTCCAGCAGCGGCAGGCCGAAACCGAGCGTCTTGCCGGTGCCGGTCTTGGCCTGGCCGATGACGTCGGAGCCGGAGAGCGCGACGGGAAGCGTCATCTCCTGGATGGGGAAGGGGTTCACGATGCCGACGGCCTCGAGGGCTTCGGCGGTCTCGGGCAGGATCCCGAGATCCCGGAAAGTCTGCGTAGTCAGGGTGTTGCCTCTTCTGTGAGACGCGGCGCGAGGCGAACGCGGGGGTCGTACCGCACCCGGTGTCTGACCGGCCATGGGTCGGCCGGACGGTGCGGGACCACTGCCGTCGCTCGAGCGCTCGTACCGCTGAGGGGGCCCCTCTTCTGCGGTCGTACGCAAGGGTGCGGACGATCCACCGGGAGGGCGGTCGGGTCGGAGCCGATCGTGGCACCGACCGGGCATCCTCATTCATCAGACGGCCCACTGAAGGCGCAGAAGTACTCCGACGCTCAGCAGGCGCTTTACCACTGTACCCCGGATTCGCGCATGTGTGTTGGGTGAATTCACGAGAACTGTCTTCGGGGCATGGCTGACCAGGCCCTTACTGTCCGCGGCGGGCGGGCTATTGTGCCGTCATGGAGACGCCTGACAACGCCACTGAATCCACCGGACACACCGGGATCGCCGCCCAGGACTGGGCGGCGGCCTCCGCGGAACCGCAGTACCGTGCCGCCGTCGTGGACCTGCTCGGGGCGCTCGCGTACGGCGAGCTGGCGGCATTCGAGCGGCTCGCGGAGGACGCCAAGCTGGCGCCGTCGCTGGCCGACAAGGCCGAGCTGGCGAAGATGGCCTCCGCGGAGTTCCACCACTTCGAGCAACTGCGCGACCGGCTGACGGCCATCGACGCGGAGCCCACGGCCGCGATGGAGCCGTTCGCCCAGGCCCTGGACGACTTCCACCGGCAGACCGCGCCGTCCGACTGGCTGGAGGGCCTGGTCAAGGCCTATGTCGGTGACTCGATCGCCAGCGACTTCTACCGCGAGGTGGCCGCCCGCCTGGACAGCGACACCCGTGCCCTGGTGCTCGCGGTGCTCGACGACACCGGTCACGGGAACTTCGCCGTGGAGAAGGTCCGCGCCGCGATCGAGGCGGACCCGCGGGTCGGCGGCCGGCTCGCCCTGTGGGCGCGGCGGCTGATGGGCGAGGCGCTGTCCCAGGCGCAGCGCGTGGTCGCCGAGCGCGACGCGCTGTCCACCATGCTCGTCGGCGGTGTGGCCGACGGTTTCGACCTGGCCGCGGTCGGCGAGATGTTCTCCCGGATCACCAAGGCGCACACCAGGCGCATGGCGGCGCTGGGCCTCGCGGCGTAGCGCGGCGGGGCAGCGGCGCCGGGGGAGCGTCAGGAGCGATTTCCGCGCCGCGTCCGGGGACCGGGCTCCTCGGGTTTACCGGGCGGCGGCGCCGTGTCCGGCCCCTCGAGCGGCGGCCCGGACTCGGACCCGGGCGCTGCGTCGCCCGGGGACGTCTGCGTGCTCCCGGGCCGCTGCGCCCGCCGGTGGGGCGGGCGGCTCTTGTGCCGGCTCAGAAAGGGAACGCGCGGCTCAGCGTGCGGGTGCGTGTGGACGGGCGGATCAGCAGCGAGAGCAGTACGGCCCCGATGGCCACCGCGCCCAGCAGGGTCGCCAGCGGGTACCCGGGCCCCAGGGCCACGTGCGTCACGTAGGCGCCGAAGAGCGCGCCCAGCGTGCCGGTGGTGAAGACCGCCCTGCGGGAGGGAAGACGATCGGCGAGGTGCCGGACCGCCGCCCAGGAGAGGGCGAGCCCGAGCAGGACTGAACCGAGCGATTCCAAGAGCACTGCTGATCACCTCGCGGACGCCGGACACGGGCAGTCGGTCGTAGCCCGTACTACCCGACGTACACGCAGCGCAACCCTCCAGGGAGCGGTTCGGAGCAGCGTCGACCTGCGGAGGGCCGAGCAGCCGAAGAGGGCCCGGCGGTCTCCCGCCGGGCCCTCTTCCGTGTGCTTCGCGCGTTTGTCCGGATCGTGTCCGGCGGCGCGGCCGCTGCGGCTACAGCGCGCCGAATCCCACGCGCCGCGCCGTCGTCTCGCCGATCTCGACGTAGGCGAGCCGGTCGGACGGCACCAGGACCTTGCGGCCCTTCTCGTCCGTGAGGCTGAGCAGCTGCGCCTTGCCGGCCAGCGCATCGGCCACCGCGCGCTCGACCTCCTCGGCGGACTGCTCGCTCTCCAGAACGATCTCCCGGGGCGCGTGCTGCACGCCGATCTTGACCTCCACGGCTATGTCCCTCCGAACGGTCAGTGCGTTGCGCGGTCAGCCGCGCCGTACGCAGCACACATTAGCCCGGAGTCGGGACGGGTCAGGACCCGCCGGGAAACGCCAGGAGCGAACAGCCCCCGCGCCGGAGCGGCCGGCGCAGGGCCCGTGTCATTGCTGCTGCTGGTCGCTGCCGTGCAGCGGGAAGCCGGCGATGCCGCGCCAGGCCAGCGAGGTGAGGAGCTGCACGGCGGTGTCGCGCGGGATGTTGGAGCCACTGGAGAGCCAGTATCTGGCCACCACCTGCGAGACGCCGCCGAGGCCCACGGCGAGCAGCATCGACTCGTCCTTGGACAGGCCCGTGTCCTCCGCGATCACGTCGGAGATGGCCTCCGCGCACTGCAGCGACACCCGGTCCACGCGCTCGCGGACGGCGGGCTCGTTGGTCAGGTCCGACTCGAAGACCAGCCGGAAGGCGCCGCCCTCGTCCTCCACGTACGCGAAGTAGGCGTCCATCGTGGCCGCGACGCGGAGCTTGTTGTCCGTGGTGGAGGCCAGGGCGCCCCGGACGGCCTGGAGCAGCGATTCGCAGTGCTGGTCGAGCAGCGCCAGGTAGAGCTCGAGCTTCCCGGGGAAGTGCTGGTAGAGCACGGGCTTGCTGACTCCGGCCCGCTCGGCGATGTCGTCCATCGCCGCGGAGTGGTAGCCCTGGGCCACGAAGACTTCCTGGGCGGCGCCCAGGAGCTGGTTTCTGCGGGCTCGGCGTGGCAGGCGTGTGCCCCGCGGGCGCGCCGCCTCTGTCTGCTCGATGGCTGTCACGCCGCCTCCCAATGTAAGAACAAGCACAGTTCGAACGAGCACAGTTTGAACAGGTGCCTGCCTGAACAAGCATTTGCCTGGACCGTCGCGGTCTCCCGCGTGCGCTGCGCGCCGCGCACGCCATCGTACTTTTGGGTAACCCGGCCGTGTGTCGCGTGGACGCAGGATTTCACGGACCGGACAGTCGTGGAAGCTGCAGTTTCGTGAATCGACCCTGGACATATCGGGGCAACGGGCCGCAGGTCACCGGTAGTCGTCCTCGTCGAGCCTGACCACACGCGTCTGTTCGACGATGTCCGCCTCGTTGGCGGTGGCCGGGTCGACGCGGTCCACCGGGTCGTCGCGCTCGGTGCGCACCTCGGTGTGCTGCTCGGCGGCGTCCGCCTCGGGGACCTCTTCGTCGCGCGTTCCGGTGTTCTGTTCGTCTTCCTCAAAAGTCTCGGGATCGGTCGGGTCGACTGACATGCGGCACCGCTTTCGATTTGAGAGCGCCCTTTTCATACGAGCCTAGGAGGTAGTGATTCATGGCGCTACGTGGTGATTCCCTCGCCCCTTCCGGGTGCCCCGGTGGACGCCGGCGATGTGTGACGCCGAACACACAGGAACCCGCGTGATCGTCTCGTAACATTGCCCCATGTCTTCGACCGAGCTGCCGGGAGCCCGCGCCCTCAGTGCCGCGGCGGCTCCCAAGGTCGCGACCGTGCGCGTCGCGGAGGGGGAGGAGCTGCGCTCCGTCGCCCTGCCCGGACTGACTCTGACGGTGCGCTCGCGGCCCCCGGCCCGCACCGGGCTGCCGCCCGCGCTGTACGTGCACGGGCTGGGCGGCTCCTCGCAGAACTGGTCGGCGCTGATGGCGCGGCTCGACGACGTCGTGGACGGTGAGGCGCTCGACCTGCCCGGCTTCGGGGACTCCCCGCCGCCGGACGACGGCAACTACTCGGTCACCGGTCACACCAGAGCCGTGATCCGCTTCCTCGACTCCGGCGGCAGAGGCCCCGTACATCTGCTGGGCAATTCCCTGGGCGGCGCCGTCTGCACCCGGGTCGCAGCCGTCAGGCCCGACCTGGTGCGCACCCTGACGCTGGTCTCGCCCGCCCTGCCGGAGCTGCGCGTGCAGCGTGCCGCCGTGCCGACCGCGCTGCTCGCGCTGCCGGGCATCGCCGGTCTCTTCGCCCGGATGACCAAGGACTGGACCGCGGAGCAGCGCACCAGAGGAGTGGTCGCGCTCTGTTACGGAGACCCCTCGCGAGTGACGGACGAAGCCCTGCGTCATGCTGTCGAGGAGATGGAGCGGCGGATGAGCCTGCCGTACTTCTGGGACGCGATGGCCAGGTCGGCGCGGGGAATCGTGGACGCGTACACGCTCAGCGGACAGCAGGGGCTGTGGCGGCAGGCGGAGCGGGTACTCGCGCCGACGCTCCTCGTCTACGGGCGCAAGGACCAGCTTGTCTCGTACCGTATGGCGCGCAAGGCGGCAGTGGCCTTCCGGGACTCCCGGCTGCTGACGCTCCCGGACGCCGGGCACGTTGCCATGATGGAGTACCCGGAAGCGGTCGCCCAGGCCTTCCGGGAGCTGCTCGACGACGAATGCGGTAGGAGCTGATCCGGGGCGTGGGACGACACAGTCGCAAGGGCGCGCGCACGGAGAGCGGACCGGCCCCCGCCGAACGGGACGCCGAGGCCGCTCTACCCGGCAGGGGCCGGCGCGGACGCCCGGCGGGCCCGGACGACGGTTCCCGGCCCGAACAGCACGCCCCCGGGTACGGGACGCCGCCGCCCCGCCGCGAGCACCCGCAGCACCACGAGGCCGGAGGCGGCTGGGGCGACTGGACGCAGACCGGACAGCGTCCGCAGCCGCCGCAGGCGGGCACGATCGCCGGGCCGCGGGTGCCGGGCCCGCGACGCGAGTACGTCGACGCCTTCGACCAGGCGCCGCCCGCCCGCACCCCCCGCCCCGATCCGTACTCGGCCGATCCGTACGCCGCTCGCACCGACTGGGACACCGGGCACGGACGGCCCCCCGAAATCGCGGACGACCGCGAGGCCGACGCCCTATCCGACGCTGCCGGGACGCCGGACGAGGAACTGCCGGACGGTGAGCCGCCGGCCAAGGGCGGCAAGGGCCGCGCATTCACCGGGATCGCGGCCGCCGCGGTGATCACCGTGCTCGCCGTCGTCGTCGCCGGGCAGGTCGCGGCCGATCGGTCGGAGACGATCGGCGGCCAGTCCCCCGGGGAGCGCCCCGTGGAGGAGCAGCGCCCGGGCCGCTCCGAGGGCAGGCCCACGCCGCCCCAGGGGGCCGAGCCCCCCGCCGTGGCCCCGAGCTACCAGCAGCTGATGGCGCGGCAGTTCCCGATCGACCCCGAGCTGACGGCCTCCGGCGACTTCGCGGCCGTGCCCGGCTTCGACAAGGCGCCCGGCAAGGGCCGCAAGATCCGCTACCGCGTGGACGTCGAGAAGGGCCTCGACATGGACGCCGAGCTCTTCGCCCGGGCGGTCCAGGAGACGCTGAACGACGACCGCAGCTGGGCGCACGGCGGTGAGATGACCTTCGAGCGGATCTCCTCGGGCGAGCCCGAGTTCGTCATCTCACTGGCCAGCCCCGGCACGACCGCCGTCTGGTGCGCGAAGTCCGGGCTCGACACCACCGTCGACAACGTCTCCTGCGACTCCGCCTCCACCGAGCGCGTGATGATCAACGCCTTCCGGTGGGCGCGGGGCGCCGAGACGTACGGCGACGACGCGATGCTGGCCTACCGGCAGATGCTCATCAACCACGAGATCGGCCACCGGCTCGGGTACAACCACGTCAACTGTGGCACCCCCGGCGCGCTCGCGCCCGTGATGCAGCAGCAGACCAAGACGCTGGAGATCGGCGGCATCAAGTGCCGCGCCAACCCCTGGGCGTACCCCGGCGAATGATCACACGCGGGCCTGGCCCGTGCATGACGCTCCGTGGTCGATCGGCGCCGTAGCGCGACGGAACGCCACCCGGGTGCGAAAGTTACGTGCATTCACCCCTTCCGGTGGTGCGACGGACAACCGTCCGTCGCGCCACCGGCATGTCCGCTTAACGTCGTTCCGCTGTGAGTCGCCGGAAACCAACGGCGGCCGCCACAAGGGAGAACGGGGGTGCACTCGTGCGGATCGGACTGCTCACGGAGGGTGGTTACCCGTATGCGACCGGTGAGTCCAGGCTCTGGTGCGACCGGTTGGTGCGCGGACTCGGTCAGCACGAGTTCGACCTGTACGCCCTCAGCCGCAGCGCCCGGCAGGAGGACCAGGGCTGTATGCGGCTTCCCCCGCAGGTGCGCAGGGTGCGCACCGCCGCGCTGTGGGCCCCGGCGGACGACGGCCTGAGCCACGGGCGGCGCGAGCGCCGGCGCTTCGCGGGCCACTTCAAGGACCTCGCCGCCGCGGTGTGCGCCGACGGCGACGGATTCGCCGACGGACTGTACGGATTGGCCGAACTCGCCCGCGAACACGGCGGACTGTACGCCGCGCTCCGGTCGGAGACCGCCGTGCGCGCCCTCGAGTCCGCGTGCCGTGCGCCCGGCACCCGCCGTACGGTGCACGGCGCGACCGTGGTCGACCACCTCGCCTTCGCCGACCGTCTCGAACGCGCGCTGCGTCCGCTGCTCCTCGACTGGTACGACGAGGAAGGCCTCGGCGCGGTCGACCTCTGCCACGCGGCGTCCGGCGGACCGGCGGCCCTGCCCGGCCTTTTGGCCAAACGCTTCTGCGGGGTGCCGCTGCTGGTCACCGAGTACGGCGTCCAGCTGCGCGCCCACTATCTCGCGGCCACAGACGCCGGCCTGAGCACCCCGGTACGGGCCCTCCTCGCCTCCTTCCACCGGCAGCTGGCCACCGAGGTCTACCGGCAGGCCGCCGTCATCACCCCCGGCAACACCCACGCGCGGCGGTGGCAGGAGAAGTGCGGCGCCGACCGCCGGAAGCTGCGCACCGTCTACCCCGGAATGGAGGCGGACCGTTTCGCGGCCGTCGGCGACAGCGCCGACACCGGCGAACCGCACACCCTCGTCTGGGTCGGCCGGATCGAGCCCGCCAAGGACATCGTCGCCCTGCTGCACGCCTTCGCCGAGATCCGCAAGGAGGAGCCGGCGGCCCGGCTGCGGCTGTTCGCACCGCCCGCCGCGAGCCCGGAGGCGGTCACCTACCTGGGGCACTGCAAGGCGTTCGCCGCGCAGCTCTTCCCCGACGAGGCCGACGGCGCGCACGCCGTCGGCGACAACCCGGTCTCCTTCGAGGAGATCGGCGGGCCCGAGGCCCCGGAGCTCGTCGACGCGTACGCCGCCGGGGGAGTGGTCGTCCTCTCCAGCGTCGTGGAGGGCTTCCCCGTCAGCCTGGTCGAGGCGATGTTCTGCGGCCGCGCGACGGTGTCGACGGACGTCGGCGCGGTCGTGGAGGTCATCGGCGGCACCGGGCTGGTCGTGCCCCCGCGCAACCCGCGGGCGCTCGCCGACGCCTGCGTCGCGCTGCTGCGCGACCCGGCCCGCCGGGAGCGGCTGGGCGCGGCGGCGCGCGCCCGCGCGCTCGAACTCTTCACCGTGGAGCAGAACCTGACGGCATTTCGCGGCATCTACCTGGAACTCATATCGCACTCCCCGGTGCAGCGGGAGGCCGTCGACGCGGACGGCGAGCCGCTGCCCTTCGCGCACCCCGCCGAGTCGCACGTGCCGGGCCACTGGACCGGCACGGCGGCGGGGCCGCACACCCCGAGCTGGGCGGACGAGCCGCGCCTCGTCGCGACCGGAGCCCCTGGGGACACGCCTGAGGAGGCCCACCGATGACGGCTCCCCGCACCACCGAGAGCTCCGCGGCCCTCGGCACGGCGACCGCGCCCGACGCCGCACGCGCTCTGACGGCCCTGGGCCACGTCCAGGCGGAGGGGCTGGCGACGCCCGGTCGGGCGCGGCCGACGGAGCCCGCAGCGGGTGGCCGGTCCGGCGCAGACCGACGGCCCGGCCCATGGGCCGGTCAGGAGGCGGAGCCCGGCCCGGAGCGCCCGGAGGCCCTGGCGGGCAACCGGCCCGGCGCGGGCCCGGAGGCCCCGGGCGGCGCCCGGTCCAGGGAGAGCCGGTCGGGTCCGGGGGCGGTCGACACGGGGCCCGCCGAACGCCGCGGCGGCGCATCCGGCCGCCGAGGGGCAGCCGACCCCGTGAAGGCGCTCATGCACCGTCATCGCGAGTTGTGCGAGCGGGCCGTCGATCCGTTGGAGATCGCCGCCGGGCTCGAGGCGCACGGGGTCACGGACCGCACCGCGGCACGCTTCCGTCACCGGGACGTGTTCGCACTCGCCGAGGAGATGTACGCGCGGGTGCCCCGCGCCACGGAACACACCCCCGCTCCGGTCCGGCCGGCGCGCGCCGCCGATTCGCGCGCCGGCCGGACCGGATCCGCCCCCTGGCTGCTGCGTGCGCTCCTGCCGGGAGCCGTGTGCGCTCTCGCCGTGGCGGGCATGGAGGCGGCCGAGGGCAACCTGCGGCTCCTCGCCGGTGTGGCCGGGGCCGTCGGGGTCGCCGTGGCGATGGCGCTGTGCCTGCGCCGCGGACCGCTCCGGGCGAAGGGCCGCACCGTCGCCTCCGTACAGATGTGGACGCTCTGCCTGCTCGCGTTCGCCGCCTTCGGTGAGGGGCTCCTGCACGAGGTGATCAGCGGGGGACCGGACCGCGCATGGCCGATGGACACCACGCCGCTGGTCGGGCTCGCCCTCGCCGTCGCCCCGGCGGCCTGCTGCGCTCACCTCTACTCCGTGCTCGCCCGGCGCCGGCTCGAACGGTGCCGCGGGCTGGACGAGTTCGCGGCGGGGGCGCGGCCGCTGCTTCTCGCGGTCCTGGTGCTCCACATGGGGGCACTCACCGTCGTGCTCATCCTCACCGGGCTCGTTCTCCCGGGCGGCTCGCCGGCGCCCACCGCCGCGCTCGGCACGCTCCTCTTCCTGGCCCGGCTGCTCGTCGTCCACGGCTTCCCCAAGTCCGCCGCGACCGCCCTGGCTGCCGCCTGCGCCGCCGAGGCCGCCGCACCCGCCCTGCTGCTGGCCGGACGTCTGCCCGGTCTCGATGCCCTCGCGCGTCCCGTCGACGCGGTCGTCGGCGTCTGGGGCACGGCGGCCGTGCCGGCGCTCGCCTGCGGCGCGGCCGCCGCCGGGCTGCTCGTCCATGCCGCCGTGGCCCTGTCCCGGGCCTCCGCCCACACCCCTTGACCTGCCCCTTGAATGCCGCCGGACCATCCGCCGCACTCCGCGGAGCCGACACCTCGCAGTACCGGCCGCCATGGCATCGACAGCAATCGTGAAGGAGAACGCGACATGACCCCGCAACACCCAGCTCCGGCCCGTCGGCCCCGAGGAGCGGCGCGATGAGGGTGCTCCTGCTCGGTGCCAATGGATTCCTCGGCCGCTTCGTGGCCGACCGGCTGCTCGCCGATCCGGCCGTGCACCTGACCACTCTGGGCCGCGGCGACGACGCCGACGTCCGCTTCGACCTCTCCGGCGGCAGCCCAGGAGCGCTCACCCGCTTCCTGGGCGCCGTCCACCCCGGCGTGGTCATCAACTGCGCGGGCGCCACCCGCGGCGGAGCCCGCGAGCTCACCAGGCACAACACGGTGGCCGTCGCGACCGTCTGCGAGGCGCTGCGCCGCAGCGGCTGCGGCGCCCGCCTCGTCCAGGTCGGCTGCGCGTCCGAGTACGGGCCGTCGCAGCAGGGCTCGTCGACGGCGGAGGACGCCGTCCCGCGCCCCGGCGGTCCGTACGGGGTGAGCAAGCTGGCCGCCACCGAGCTGGTGCTCGGCTCCGGCCTGGACGCCGTCGTCCTGCGCGTCTTCTCGCCCGTCGGTCCCGGCACCCCGGCCGGCTCCCCGCTCGGCCGGCTCGCGGAGGCCATGCGGCGCGCCATGCAGTCCGGCGACGGCGAGCTCAAGCTCAGCGGCCTCGGCGTGCAGCGCGACTTCGTCGACGTGCGCGACGTGGCGCGCGCCGTGCACGCCGCCTCGCTCTCCGCCGCGCAGGGCGTCGTCAACATCGGCACCGGACGGGCGGTCAAGCTCAGGGACGCCGCGGCCACCCTCGCCCGGGTCGCCGGTTACGCGGGCGCGCTGCACGAACTGGACACGCCCCCGGGCCGCCCGGTCGTCGGCAGCCCGCGCTCCGAGTCGATCATCGAGCACCTCGGCGCCACGCCCTCCCCGTACCCGGACGGCTGCGGCGGCTGGCAGCAGGCCGATGTGCGCACCGCGCGCGACCGGCTCGGCTGGCGTCCCCGTATCAACTTCGAGGAGTCCCTCGCCGACATCTGGATGGAGGCGGCATGCCGCATCTGACCACGACGGACACACCGCTCTCCGCCACCGGCGCGGAGAGGCTCGGCTTCGGCGTCCCCGGGTACGCCCACCCGATGCTCGCCCCGGTCGAATGGGCCGAGCTGACCCGTCCGGGGACGCCGCTGCACTGGGTGGTGCTCAATGTCGCGGGAGGACCGGGCGAACTGCCCGACCCGCACTGCCTGGAGGCCGCCGGCCGGCTGCGCAACGCCGGCGTGCGCGTCCTGGGGCACATCGACATGGCCGACGGGTCGCGTCCCTTCGGAGACCTCGTCCGTGACGCCCAGCACTTCGCCGACTGGTACCAGACCGACGGGTTCATGCTGGACCGCTGCCCCACGGAGCGGGCCGACCTCGCCCAGGTGCGGCGGACGACGGCCACCCTGGACGCGGTACTGGACGGCGGTCACCTGGTCCTCGGGCACGGTTCGCACCCGTACCCGGGCTACGCGGAGGCGGCGGACCAGCTCGTCACCTTCTCCGGCCCGTGGACCGAGTACCGCTGGTCACAGGTGGCCGAGTGGACCGCGGAGTATCCGCCGGAACGGTTCGTCCACTTCGTCCACGGAGTGCCGCGCACGCATCTGGAGGAGGCGACGCGCATCGCCCGCTGGCAGGGCGCGGGGACGATCTTCTTCACCGACCGGGGCGGCCGCAGGGCAGGAAAGGGGCAGAGCGGGCCGTACGAGACACTGCCCGGGTACTGGGACGAAATCGTCTCGCAGATCGGACGTGGTGTCTCGGAATGAGAAGGGCCATGGCAGTGTTACGGAGAGAACAACCGTACTGACATACCGACCAACGGAGCCCCCGTGTCGCTGCCACCCCTGGTCGAGCCGGCTGCCGAGCTCACCGTAGACGAGGTCCGCAGGTACTCCCGCCACCTGATCATCCCGGATGTCGGGATGGACGGGCAGAAGCGGCTGAAGAACGCCCGTGTGCTCGCCGTCGGCGCGGGCGGCCTCGGTTCGCCGGCCCTGATGTACCTGGCGGCGGCCGGTGTCGGCACGCTCGGCATCGTGGAGTTCGACGAGGTCGACGAGTCGAACCTGCAGCGCCAGATCATCCACAGCCAGGCCGACATCGGCCGCTCCAAGGCCGAATCCGCCCGTGACAGCGTCAAGGGCATCAACCCGTACGTGAACGTGATCCTCCACGAAGAGCGGCTCGAGGCCGAGAACGTGATGGAGATCTTCAGCCAGTACGACCTGATCGTCGACGGCACGGACAACTTCGCGACCAGGTACCTGGTCAACGACGCGTGCGTGCTGCTGAACAAGCCGTACGTCTGGGGCTCGATCTACCGCTTCGACGGCCAGGCGTCCGTCTTCTGGTCCGAGCACGGCCCCTGCTACCGCTGCCTCTACCCGGAGCCCCCGCCGCCGGGCATGGTCCCGAGCTGCGCCGAGGGCGGCGTGCTGGGCGTGCTCTGCGCCTCGATCGGTTCGATCCAGGTCAACGAGGCCATCAAGCTGCTCGCCGGCATCGGTGAGCCGCTGGTCGGCCGACTGATGATCTACGACGCCCTCGAGATGCAGTACCGCCAGGTCAAGGTCCGCAAGGACCCGGACTGCGCGGTCTGCGGCGAGAACCCGACCGTCACCGAGCTCATCGACTACGAGGCCTTCTGCGGCGTCGTCTCCGAGGAGGCCCAGGAGGCGGCGGCCGGTGCGACGATCACTCCGAAGCAGCTCAAGGAGTGGATCGACGAGGGCGAGAACATCGACATCATCGATGTCCGCGAGGTCAACGAGTACGAGATCGTCTCGATCCCGGGCGCCCGGCTGATCCCGAAGAACGAATTCCTGATGGGCACCGCCCTCCAGGACCTGCCGCAGGACAAGAAGATCGTCCTGCATTGCAAGACGGGTGTCCGCAGTGCGGAAGTCCTCGCCGTGCTGAAGTCGGCGGGCTTCGCCGACGCGGTGCACGTCGGCGGCGGCGTCATCGGCTGGGTCAACCAGATCGAGCCGGAGAAGCCGATCTACTGATCGCGCGAAACCACGAAAGGCCCCGGACCGCCGCGAGCGGTCCGGGGCCTTCCGTGTGTCCCGGGCCTTCCGTGTGCGCGACGAGCCCGCCCGGTGCTCAGGAAGAGCAGGTCGTGCCGTCCTTCGGCACCGTGCCCCGCAGCAGATAGGCGTCGACGAGCTTGGTCACACAGGCGCCCTCGCCGTACGAGCCGTGCCCCTCGCCCTCGTTGGTGATGAGCACCCCGACGCCCTTGCCCAGTTCGTCGGCCGTCTTCCGCGCGCCCTCGTACGGCGTCGCCGGGTCGCCCGTCGTGCCGATCACCAGGATCGGCGCCGCGCCCTTCGCGGAGACGTCCGGAGTCGTCGCCGCGCCCTTGACGGGCCAGTCGGCGCACCCGGCGGCCAGCCCCCATCCGAGGGGCGGACCGAACACGGGGGAGATCTTCGTGAACTCGGCGAGGTGACGGGCCCTCGCGTCGGCCGTGGTCGCCTCGACCGCCGTGTCCGCGCAGGTGATGGCGGCATGGGACTCGTGCTGACCGGAGTAGTGCCCTTCGCTGTCACGGGTGTGGTACGCGTCCGCGAAGGCCAGCAGCACACTCCCGTCACCGCGCTCTGCGGCCTGCAGACCGATGGTCAGGTACTGCCAGTCGGAGCGAGAGTAGAGCGGCATGATGATCCCGATGGTTGCGAGACCCTCGGTCAGCACCCGGCCGTCCCGCGTGGGCAGCGGCTCCCGGTCCAGCTTCTCGAGGAGCGCGACGACGCGGTCCGTGCCCTCCGTCGCGCCGATCCCGCGGCTCTTGAAGTAGTTCTCCAGAGCCCGCTGGAAGCCGAGCACCTGGTTGCGCGAGTGCGCCACGTCGTCGGCGGTCGAGTCGACCACGGCGTCCAGGACGAGCCGCCCGACGTTCTGCGGGAACAGGTGCGCGTAGACCCCGCCGAGCTCGGTGCCGTAGGAGAAGCCGACGTAGTGAAGCTTCTCGTCGCCGAGGACGTGCCGCATCAGATCCATGTCGCGCGCGGTGTCGAGCGTGCCGACGTGCGGCAGCAGCCGGCCGGACCGCGCGGCGCAGTCCGCGCCGAAGTCCGCGGCGTCGGCCAGATAGGCCTTCTCCTCCGCCGCGTCGTCCGGGGTGGGGTCGATCGCCAGCGACTTCTCCGTCTCCGCGTCGTCGCGGCAGTCGACGGCGGAGCTCCGTGCCACCCCGCGCGGGTCGAAGCCGACCAGGTCGTAGCGCTTGGCCAGATTCCCGTAGTCGTCGGCGGCGTTGGGCAGCGTGGCCACGCCGGAGCCGCCGGGGCCGCCGAAGTTGAACAGCAGCGAGCCGATCCGCCGCTCCGGATCAGGGGCCTCGCTCCGGATCAGGGCGATGCCGATCGTCTCGCCCGCCGGGTCCTGGTAGTCGAGGGGCGCGTCGAGCGTGGCGCACTGCCACTCCTTGCCGGGCTTCTCCGCGTCGCTGCCGCGCGCCTCCACCGGGGCGTCGCAGCCCTTCCACTCCAGCCGCTGGCCGGTCAGCGCCGCGGGCAGGGCGGAAAGCTCCCCGCCGGCGGACGGCCGTGCGGACGGCGCGGCCCGGCCGTCGGCCGTGCCCGGCCCGCTGTCGCACCCGGCGAGCGTGCCCACGGTCAGCAGCGCGGCGACGGCCAGCGATCCCGCCCTTGTCCGATGTCTCATGACGCCCCCCACGGCTTTCGAAGACAGGTTCGACATCCTAGATCGCCGGGCGGGACTACCCGCACACCGTGCCGTCGGACGGCGGCTCGCCCTCCAGCAGATAGGTGTTCACGGCCTTCCGCACACACGGACTGCTGCTGTACGCGCCGTGGCCCTCGCCCTCGTACGTGACCACGGCCGCCACTCCCTCGCCCAGCGCCCGGGCCATCGCCTCGGTGCCCTCATAGGGCGTCGCCGGGTCGCCGGTGGTGCCGACCAGCACGATGGGCGGTGCGCCGGGCGCGGAGACGTCCGGGTGGACCCAGGTGCCGGGCACCGGCCACTTCGTGCAGCTCGCCTGACCCCACGCGAGGTACTCGCCGAAGACCGGGGAGGCCGCGCGGAACTCGGGCACCATGGCCTTGGCCTCGTCCAGCGTGTGGCGGGCCTTGGAGTCGACACAGCCGATCGCCGTGCCCGCCGCCTGGATGTTGCTGTAGCTGCCGTCCTCGTTGCGGCCGTTCAGCGCGTCGGAGAACGCCATCAGCAGGGCTCCGTCGCCGCCGTCGGCCTCGTCGAGGCCCTGTTCCAGCAGCGTCCAGTACTCCTTCGAGTACAGCGTCTGGATGATGCCGTTCGCCGCCTGGCCCTCGGTGAGCATCCGCTCCCCGATGCCCTTGACCGGTTTCTTGTCGAGCCGGTCGAGGAAACCGGTGATCCAGTCCTCGATCTCCTGGACGGAGGAACCGGGGAGCCGGCAGGCGTCGCCGCGCTCCAGGCAGTCCTCCGCGAAATTGGTGAGCGCCTGCTGGAAGCCCCTGACCTGGCCGAGCGCGCTCTGGACGGTGCCCTGCGTCGGGTCCACGACGGCGTCGAAGACGGCCCGCCCGACGTTCTTCGGATACAGGTGGGCGTAGACGCCGCCCAGCTCGGTGCCGTACGAGATGCCGAAGTAGTGCAGCTTCCTGTCACCGAGGACCTGGCGCATCAGATCGAGGTCGCGAGCGGCGTTACGGGTGCCGACGTACGGGAGCTCGTCCCCCGAGTTCTCCTCGCAGCCGTCGGTGAACCGCTCGATCCCGTCCAGGTACGCCCGCTCCTCCGCGGTGTCGTCCGGCGTCGGGTCTACGGTGGCCAGTCGTTCGAGCTCCCGGTCGTCGAGGCACTCGACCGGCACGCTGCGGCCCACTCCGCGCGGGTCGAAGCTCACCAGGTCGTAGCGGGACCGCAGACCGTCGTAGTCGGAGGCGAGGGCGGGCAGCGTGTACACGCCAGAGGCGCCGGGTCCGCCGAAGTTGAAGACGAGGGAGCCGATGCGGTTCTTCTGATCCCGCGCCGGCGCCCGGATCAGGGCCAACTCGATGGTCTCGCCGTCGGGCTTCTCGTAGTCCAGCGGGACGTCCATGAACGAGCACTGCCACTGCGTGCCCCCGGGCAGCGGCGACGGCGACGGGCCGTTGCCCTGCGCGTCGGTGGGAGGCGGGCAGGCGCGCCACTCCAGCTCCTGGGCGGCGAAGTCCTGCCGGTCCTCGGAGCCGCTTCCCCCGTCGGAACAGCCGGCGGCCAGCAGTACGGCGGTCACTGTGGCGGCGGCTGCGCGTACGGCGGCGGAAGTCATCGGCATGCAGCCATCGTGCGCCGCCCCCGCGGGCCCCGCACGGGCTGGCGGACGCCCGGCGTCCATGCGGGTGGGCGGCCCGTGCGCTGCGCCGCCCGGGTGACACCGGGCGGCGGCACGCTCCTTCAGAGGGAGCCCTTGCGGGTGAGGTGCGTGAACGCGAACCAGCCGGGCAGCACCGGCAGCCACAGCGTCATCGTCCGGTACAGCAGCACGGCCGGCGCGGCGACCTCCTTGGGCACGCCCACCAGCACCAGACCGCCGAGCAGCGCGCCCTCGACGGCGCCCACACCGCCGGGCGTCGGCGCCGCGGAACCGAGCGCGTTGCCCGCGAGGAACACCACGGCGATGCTGGCGTAGCTCACCGGCTGGTTGCCGCCGTCGAACGCCCGGACCGACGCGTCCAGGCACAGCACGAACACACTGGTCAGCAGCAGCATCCCGCCGATGCCGGTGAGCAGCTTCACCGGCCGCTGGAGCACGTCCAGCATCCGCGGCACGACCCCGGCGAACAGGGACCTCAGCCGGGTCGCCACGAACTTCCGCAGGAACGGGATCGCCGTCACCACCAGCACCAGCACGGCGACCGTCAGCAGACCGGCGATCACGGTCCTGGACGGGGTGAGCGACGCCGTCTTCTCCGTGCCGGTGAGATAACCGAAGGACAGCAGCAGCAGGATGTGGGCGCCGAGGCCGAAGAGCTGCGAGGCGCCGACACTGGCCACCGCCAGCCCCGGCCGGACCCCGGAGCGCTGGAGGAACCGGGTGTTCAGAGCGACGCCGCCGACCGCCGCCGGGGCGACGATCTTGACGAACGACCCGGCGACCTGGGCCAGCACGGTCCGCAGGAACCCGACCCGCTCCGGGACGAACCCGAGCAGGCTCATCGCCGCGGCGAAGTAGCTGAGCGCGGAGAACAGGAGGGCGGCCGCCACCCAGCCCCAGTGCGCGTTGGCGAACACCGTGCCGAAGTCGATGCCGGCGATCTGCGACAGCAGGAAGTAGGCGGCGACGGCGCCCGCGATGAAGCTGACCAGCGTGCGGGGCCTGATCCGCTCCAGACGGACCGGCTCGACCGGCGCCTGCGGCCTGATGAGCAGCACCTGCCGGCGGATCTGGGAGAGCAGATCCTCCTCGCGGACCTCCTCCATGGCCTCGTCCATGGCCCGCTTGTCGGCCTGCTTCTCCGCGCGCTCCGCCTTTCTCGCGGCCTTGCGGTCGTCGGCCGCGAGCTCACCGGTACGGGCGCGCTTCGCCGACTGGGAGGCCTCCAGCACCGACTCGCGCTCCCGCTGCGCCCGCTCCCGCGCCTGCTGGCGCAGGGTGGCCCTGGTCGAGCGGCTCAGCGCGATCGGCTGGAGCAGCGGCAGACAGTCCGCGACCTTGTCCGGGCCGAGCACGTCGACCGCCGCGGTCACCGCGCGGCCGGCGCCCACCCGCAGACCGAGGGTGGTCAGCAGCTGGGCGATGTCCATCCGCAGCACCATGTCCCCGGCGGCGATCTCGCCGCCGCGCAGGTCCGTGATGATCACCTGGCCGCCCGGGTCCACCAGGATCGCGTCGCCGGCGAGCCTGCGGTGCGCGATACGGCGCGAGTGGAGCGCCTTCACCTGCCGCCAGGCGCCGCGCACCACGTCGTCGGTGATCTCGGAGTCGCTCAGGGAGTCGAGGGAACGGCCGCCGGAATGCTCGTACACGAGCATCACGGCGTCGGGGCCGAGCTCGGAGGTGGCGATCAGCTTGGGGGCGTTGGCGCCGGCGGCGATCGCCGCGTACGCCAGCAACGCCTCCTGCTCCAGCGCCTGGCGCAGCGACTGGATGGAGCGGCGCGTGGTGATGGACCGCAGCGTCAGCCGGCGCCACACCCGGTAGAAGAAGCCCTGCGCCTGCTGTTCGCGGTCGACGACGGTGACGTCGAGCGGTGGGCCGTCCTCGAGGGACACCAGATAGCGCCGGCCGCGGTCCTGGTCCGCGCTCTCCGGGGCGTCGTCCTCCGCGCGCATGGCCGTCACCGGGTGGAAGCCGACGTGACGCAGCCCGGCGAGCAGGTTCTGGCCGGTGGGCCGGACGTTCGGCGAGCCGACGGCGTACAGGGTGCCGTACGCGACGGTCCAGCCCAGCAGCACGGTCAGCAGCACGGAGAAGGGGGTGGTGTAGCCGGCCACCAGCATCGCGAAGGCGTCGAGCATCAGCACCATCCACAGCACCACGCGCCAGCGCGGTCTGCGGGCCATGCCCACCGCCGTCATGTACGCGATGACCGGCGCGAGATAGCCGTGCACCGGATCGGTCAGTTCGCCGCCGGTCTGCTGCTGCGTCAGGGCGTCCTGAAGGCTGCCCGGCGCGCTCTTGGAGACCCAGAGGTCGGTGGCGAGGGTGACCCCGTGCGCGAGGACCGCGGCGAGCACACCGTCCGCGATCCGCAGCCCGTCCCGTTTGATCAGACGCTCGATGGCGAACGCCACGGGGACGAGGAGCACGGCGATGCTGGACACCAGCCCGGCGATCTTGACCAGCAGGTCGGGGGCCTGGCCGGTGCCCTTGTTGATGTCCTGCTCGAGGCCGGTCGTGGTGCCCTGGGCGAACGCGGCGACGGCGAGGACGACCGCGATCGCCAGGATGCCGATCAGCAGCCGCATCAGGTCCGAGGGGCGGTGCACCCGCGCGGCGAGCAGCGGCTCGTCCCCGGACACCTGGTCCGCGTGGGCGACCTCGGTCTCCCTGTCCCGGGCCGGTGCTTTCGGGTGCGGCTCGGAGTCAGGGGTGCCTGCTGCCTTCGAAGGCTTCACGCCCTGATCCTTCGCCGTCTCGGTCTCTTCTTGATCTCGTATCACCAGTCACCGCCCGCACGATGGTGGCACGAGCCGCCGACAGAGAGGGGTGTCAGGGTGCAATGCGGGGGTTCGAGGCGCGTACGGTACACCTCTTTGCCGCCCCTGTGCCGATTCGCCTCCCGGTCTCCGGAGCGCTCGCGGCCACGGCACTGTCGGTGGCGTACGGCAGGATGAGTCGGATGGACGAGCTGTCTGAGTACGCCGAGCGGGTTCTGGAGGTCGCCGAGCTGATCCCGCCGGGACGCGTCATGACCTACGGGGACGTCGCGGAGTGGCTCGGCGAGGCGGGACCCCGCCAGGTCGGCCGGGTCATGGCGCTGTACGGCGGCGGCGTGCCCTGGTGGCGCGTCGTGCGCTCCGACGGGGTCCTGCTCCCCGGCAACGAGCTGCGCGCCCTGGAGCGGTACCGCGAAGAGGGGACTCCGCTGCGCGCGGCGTCCCGCGCCGCGGAGGGCCATGTGCCGCGTCTCGACATGAGACGCGCACGATGGGACGGCGCCGGGACGCACAGCGACGAAGCTCACATATGACAGCTTCCGCCAAGTGGCGGCCGTACGGGGAGTGCGAAGACCGTACGAGGGACGAAACGGCCCCGCCGTCCGCCCGCGGGCCGCTGGCGTAGCGTCTTCAGCGCGCGGCACGCAGCGCAGTCTCACCACCAGCAGACCCAGGACCGGCGAACCACGTGAGCTCCTCCTCCACCACCGGGCGTACGCCGTACCCGCAGCAGGTACGGCCGGGGGTTCCCGTGCGCCCGCAGGGCCGCAGGGACGGGTCCCCGGGCGCGTACCGGCTGGTGCGGACCCCTCCGGGCCCGGTGGCTCCCCCTCTCCTGGACGCAGCTCAGCGCTCGGTGGTTGACCATGGAGAGGGACCGCTTCTCGTCCTCGCCGGACCGGGCACGGGCAAGACGACCACGCTCGTCGAGGCCGTCGCCGCGCGCATCGCCCGGGGTGTGGACCCGGCCCGCATCCTCGTCCTCACCTTCAGCCGCAAGGCTGCGGTGGAGCTGCGCGACCGGATGGCGCTGCGGCTGGGCGGCACGCGGGGGCCGCAGGCGACGACGTTCCACTCCTTCTGTTACGCGCTGGTCCGCGCCCACCAGGACGCCGACCTGTTCGCCGAGCCGCTGCGGCTGCTGTCGGGTCCCGAGCAGGACGTCGCCGTCCGCGACCTGCTGGCCGGCCAGATCGGCCTGCCCGGCGGCGTGCGGTGGCCCGACGAGCTGCGGGCCTGCCTCACCACCCGCGGCTTCGCCGACGAGGTGCGGGCCGTGCTCGCCCGCAGCCGGGAGCTGGGCCTCGGCCCCGACTCCCTCGCCCGCTTCGCCGCCCGCACGGGACGGCCCGACTGGGCGGCCGCCGCGGCGTTCCTCGCCGAGTACCTGGACGTCCTCGACCTGCAGGGCGTGCTCGACTACGCGGAGCTGGTGCACCGGGCGGTGCTGCTGGCCGAGGAGACGCCCCTGCCTTCGTACGACGCGGTGTTCGTCGACGAATACCAGGACACCGACCCGGCCCAGGTGCGGCTGCTGACGGCACTCGCGGGCGGCGGGCGGACGCTGGTCGCCTTCGGCGACCCGGACCAGTCGATCTACGCGTTCCGCGGCGCGGACGTGAACGGCATCCTCGACTTCCCCGACGCCTTCCCGCGGGCCGACGGCAGGCCCGCCGACGTCGCGGTGCTCACCACCTCCCGGCGCAGCGGGGAGGTGCTGCTGGAGGCGACCCGCCTGCTGACCCGCCGGATGCCGCTGACGCGGCTGCCGTCCGACAAGGTGCGCGCACACCGCGAGCTGTCCGCCGTCCGCGAGGGAGGCCACGTCGAGGCGTACACGTACCCGACGGCCTCCGCGGAACTCGACAACGTCGCGGACATCCTGCGCCGCGCGCACCTTGAGGACGGCGTCCCCTGGCACGAGATGGCGGTCCTCGTCCGCGCGGGCGGCCGCACGATCCCGTCGATCCGCCGCGCCCTGACGTCGGCGGGCGTCCCCCTCGAGGTCGACGGCGACGACGTCGCGCTGCGCCACGAACCGGCGGTGGCCCCGCTCCTGACCGCCCTCCGCACGGTGGCGACGGCGGCGTCGGGGTCGGGCCGTACGGGGGGTACGGGGGCGTCGGAGCCCGGCCGCGAGGCGCGGGGGGCCGACGGGGCGCCGGGGGCGGTGGAAGCGCCGGACGTCCTGGCTGGTGCGGAGGGTGCTGCGGGGGCGGACGACGCGTCCGGTGCGGTGGACGCGCTTGAGGGGGGCGCGGCCGGGGCCGGCGTGCCGGAGGCGGCCGGGGACCAGCCGGACGGCACGGACGGCGCGGCGAATGCCGGGGATCGTGGTGGGGACGAGGGCTGGATCGACACCGAGACCGCGATCACCCTCCTCACCTCCCCCCTCGGCGGCATGGACACCGCCGACCTCCGCCGTCTCGGCCGGGCCCTGCGGGACGAGGAGCGGGCCGGCGGCAACATGCTGCCGCCGCCGTCCGACCGGCTGCTCGCCCGCGCGCTCGCCGAGCCTGAGCGGCTCGTCGCGCACGACCCCGCGTACGCCCGCGGCGCCCAGCGGCTCGGCGCGCTGCTGCGCAAGGCGCGCGAGCTCCTCGAGGGCGGCGGCACCGCGGAGGAGGCCCTGTGGCTGCTGTGGGACGGCACCCCCTGGCCCGGCCGCCTGGAGCGCGCCGCGTTCCGCGGCGGCGCGGGCGGCCGTAACGCGGACCGCGATTTGGACGCCGTCTGCGCTCTCTTCGAGACCGCGGCCCGCGCCGAGGAGCGCACCGGCGGCCGCGGCGCTCTCAACTTCATCAAGGAGATCGAGGCCCAGGACATCGCCGCCGACACGCTCTCCCGGCGGGAGGCCCGCCCGGACGCCGTCCGACTGATGACCGCTCACCGTTCCAAGGGCCTGGAGTGGAGCCTGGTCGTCGTCGCGGGCGTGCAGGAGGGCCTGTGGCCCGACCTCCGCCGCAGAGGCTCGCTCCTGGAGGCCGACCGCATCGGCCGGGACGGTCTCGCGGAGCCGCTCACCCCCGGCGCCCTGCTGGCAGAGGAGCGCCGGCTCTTCTACGTGGCGGCGACCCGTGCCCGCGACCGTCTCGTCGTCACGGCGGTCAAGGCGCCGGCGGACGACGGCGACCAGCCGTCCCGTCTCCTGGCCGAGCTCGGCCAGGAGCCGCGCGACGTCACCGGCCGTCCGCGCCGCCCGCTCGCCGTCGCCCCGCTCGTCGCGGAGCTCCGCGCGACCACCGTGGACCCGGCGGCCTCCCCCGAACTGCGGGAGGCGGCCGCCCGCCGGCTCGCCCGGCTCGCCGCCCTGACGGACGACGAAGGCCGGCCGCTCGTGCCCGCCGCCCACCCCTACCGCTGGTGGGGCCTGTACGAGCCCACGCACAGCGCCAAACCGCTGCGGGACCGCGACCGGCCGGTCACGCTCTCCGGCAGCGCGCTGGACCAGCTCGCCAACAGCTGCGCGCTCCAGTGGTTCCTCGGCCGCGAGGTGAAGGCGGACGCGCCCGCGACCGCCGCCCAGGGTTTCGGCAACGTCGTGCACGTACTCGCCGACGAGGTCGCCTCCGGCCGTACCCCCGCCGATCTCGCCGTTCTTATGGAGCGTCTCGACTCGGTGTGGGACGCGCTGGTCTTCGACGCTCCCTGGAAGTCGCATCAGGAGAAGGAGCACGCGCGGGCCGCGCTCGAACGTTTCCTGCGCTGGCACGTGATGGACCGCGGCGGCCGTACCCCCGCCGCGACGGAGCACGACTTCGACGTGACGCTGCCGGCGGGCGAGTTCGAGGTGCGCATCCGCGGGTCCATGGACCGCGTCGAGCAGGACGAGCAGGGCCGTGCGTATGTCGTCGACTTCAAGACGGGCAAGGCGATGCCCACGAAGGACGAGGTCGCCCGCCATCCGCAGCTCGCCGTGTACCAGCTCGCGGTCCGCGAGGGCGCGGTCGACGAGATCTTCGACGGCCGCAGGCCGGAGCCGGGCGGCGCCGAACTCGTACAGCTGCGGCAGCCGGCCGCCAAGAAGGAGGGCGGCGAGGCCCTGCCCAAGGTGCAGGCGCAGGAGGCGCTCGCGGGCGAGTGGGTGGGCGATCTGCTCGCCACCGCGGCCGGCCGCGTGCTCGACGAGCGCTTCACGCCCTCCACCGGCCAGCACTGCACGCACTGCACCTTCCGCGCCTCGTGCAGTGCGCAGCCGGAGGGCCGCCAAATAGTCGAATGAGCCGAACGGCCGGTGTGTTTGTCATGCGACGTCGCATTCGCCCCGCTCCAATGGAGGCCCGGCCGCCGAAGGCCGATGGCGGGACCCTGCGGATCGCGAGGAGACACAACATGACGGCCAAGCGGAAGTCCCTGGCCACGGCGGTGGCCTGGGCGAGTGCCATCGTCGTGCTGGCGGGCTGTTCCCAGGACGGTGACACCAAGGCCAAGGGGGCCCCCGGGGAGCGGAAGGAGCCGGCGGCCGCGACCAGCGCCGATTCGCTGGCCGGCCTGGACGCGGGGCAGATCGCCGACAAGGCGGTCGAGGCCACCAGGTCCGCCAGGTCGCTGACCATGGCGGGCCGGATCGAGAAGGACGGCGAGCCGGTCTCGGTCGACCTCGCCCTGGACTCCGCCCAGAACTGCACCGGCCGGCTCGGCGTCAAGGGAGGCCGGGCCGAGCTGCGGCAGCTGGCCGAGACGATGTATCTGAAGGGTGACGAGCCGTTCTGGCGGGCCTCGTTGCAGGAGCGTTCCTCCGGCTCGCCCGACGGGTCCGACAACGGGGCCGTGGTGGAGCTCATGACGGGCCGCTGGATCAAGATGCCCGTGGGCAGCGTCGCGGACATGGACCGCGTCTGCGACCTCAAGTCGATGTTCGCCCGGATGGACGTGGACGAGGCCGACCGGAAGCGGATGAAGAAGGGCCCGGACTCGTCGGTCGACGGCGCGCCGACCGTGACCTTGGTGAAGAGGGAACAGGGCACGACCACGACGGTCCACGTCGCCAAGGAGGGCAAGCCCCGCGTTCTCAAGATCGTCAGGACGGGCGGTGACGAGACCGGCACGATCGTCCTCTCCGGCTACGACAAGCCGGTCCGGGTCGACGCCCCGCCGTCGGAGGAGGTCATCGACCTCGACAGCCTGACCGGGGGCGAGGGGTTCGAGGCGGGCGAGTCGCAGACGGGGGAGCAGTCGGGGGACTGGAGCGACGGGGACGGGGAGTCGGGCACCGGGCCGGACGTCGGCCTGGAGGCAGGGACGGACCGGGGCACCGACGCCGACACGGAATCCGACACCGGGGCCGGGTCTGATTCCGGCACGGACCCGGGCTCCGGCACCGGGAACGGCGCGGGCTCCGACACGGGTACCGGCACCGGCGCCGATTCGGGCGGCGCCTCCGAGTCGGGCAGCGGCACCGGTACGGACACCGGGGGGCAGGACACGGGGTCCGGAGCCGGGACCGCGGCGGACGGCGAGAGCGCCTCGTAGGAGCTTTCCGGGCATACCGGGGTGCACCGGGAGACATGGGGGCCACCGGCTGTCAGTGGCCCCCGTTAGCCTCTACGAGGTGACCGCACGTATCACCGACCCCGAGCAGCTCAAGGAGCTCCTCGGGATCCCCTTCACCCCGGAGCAGACGGCCTGCATCACCGCGCCGCCCGCGCCGCAGGTCATCGTGGCCGGAGCCGGTTCGGGGAAGACGACGGTCATGGCGGCCCGCGTGGTCTGGCTCGTCGGCACCGGCCAGGTGGCCCCCGAGCAGGTCCTCGGCCTCACGTTCACCAACAAGGCGGCCGGAGAGCTCGCCGAGCGCGTCCGCACCGCCCTGGTCCGCGCGGGGGTGACGGACCCCGAGGTCATCGACCCGGACAACCCTCCGGGCGAGCCGCGCATCTCCACGTACCACGCCTTCGCGGGCCGGCTCCTCACCGACCACGGCCTGCGCATCGGACTCGAGCCGACCGCCCGGCTGCTCGCCGACGCCACCCGGTACCAGCTCGCGGCCCGCGTGCTGCGCGAGGCCCCGGGGCCGTATCCGGCGCTCACCCGTTCCTTCCCGTCCCTCGTCAGCGACCTGCT
The DNA here is from genome assembly GCF_053591995.1 of Streptomyces sp. NPDC002835. Classification (NCBI taxonomy): domain Bacteria; kingdom Bacillati; phylum Actinomycetota; class Actinomycetes; order Kitasatosporales; family Streptomycetaceae; genus Streptomyces; species Streptomyces sp. NPDC002835. The sequence goes on from NZ_JBSFUW010000004.1 coordinate 265,565, forward strand.
GGCGCTCGACGCCGAGCTCGCCGAGCATCTGGTGTCCACCGAGCGCCTGGCGGCGTACGACGCGGAGCTGCTGCGCACCCTGGAGGGCGCGCGGCTGACCAACGCCGACCTGCGCAAGGTCCCGGAGGCCGCGGCGGCGCGCCGTGAACTGCTCGACCTGACGGTCCGGTACCGCGCCGCCAAGCGGGAGCGGGACCTGCTCGACTTCGGCGACCAGATCGCCCTCTCCGCCGAGCTGGCGATGACCCGGCCGGAGGTGGGCGCCCTCCTGCGGGACGAGTTCCGGGTGGTCCTGCTCGACGAGTACCAGGACACGTCCGTCGCGCAGCGGCTGCTGCTCTCCGGGCTGTTCGGGAAGGGCACGGGCCACGCGGTCACCGCGGTCGGCGACCCCTGCCAGGCGATCTACGGCTGGCGCGGAGCGTCCGTCGCCAACCTCGACGACTTCCCCGTCCACTTCCCGCACGCCGGCGGCAGCCCGGCCACCCGCTACTCGCTCAGCGAGAACCGCCGCAGCGGCGGCCGGCTCCTGCGCCTCGCCAACGGCCTCGCCACCCCGCTGCGCGCCATGCACGAGGGCGTCGAGGCGCTGCGGCCCGCCCCGGGGGCCGAGCGGGACGGCATCGTGCGCTGCGCGCTGCTGCCGACGCACGCCGACGAGATCGAGTGGCTCGCGGACTCGATCGCGCACCTGGTGCGCACCGGCAAGGAGCCCGGCGAGATCGCGGTCCTGTGCCGTACCGCGGGGGACTTCCCGGAGATCCAGGGCGCTCTGGTCGCCCGCGACGTCCCGGTCGAGGTCGTCGGCCTGTCCGGGCTGCTGCACCTGCCGGAGGTCGCCGACCTCGTCGCGGTGTGCGAGGTGCTCCAGGACCCGGGGGCCAACGCCTCCCTCGTGCGCCTGCTCACCGGCCCGCGGTGGCGCATCGGGCCGCGCGACCTGGCGCTCCTCGGCCGCCGGGCGCGGCTCCTCGTGCACCGCGCCGCCGCCGGCGACGACCCGGACCAGCGCCTCGCCGCGGCGGTGGAGGGCACCGACCCCGCCGAGATCGTCTCGCTGGCCGACGCGCTCGACACGTTCCTCGAATCGGCCGGCGGTGAGGACGACGGCCTGGCGTTCTCCCCCGAGGCCCGGATCCGCTTCGCCCGCCTCGCCGCCGAGCTGCGCGACCTGCGGCGCTCGCTGGCCGACCCGCTGATGGACGTCCTGCACCGGGTGCTGTCCACCACCGGCCTCGAGGTCGAACTGGCCGCCTCGCCCCATGCCCTGGCGGCGCGCCGCCGCGAGACCCTCGGCAACTTCCTCGACGTCGCCGCCGGTTTCGCCGCGTTGGACGGAGAGGCGACCCTGCTGGCCTTCCTCGGCTTCCTGCGCACCGCCGCGCAGTACGAGAAGGGTCTCGACAACGCCCTCCCCGGCGGCGAGAACACGGTCAAGGTGCTCACGGCCCACAAGTCCAAGGGACTGGAGTGGGACGTCGTCGCCGTCCCCGGGCTCGTCGCCAAGCACTTCCCGAACGACCAGGCGCGGGACGCGTGGACCTCCCGGTCCAAGGTGCTCCCGCACGCCCTGCGCGGCGACGCGGACACGCTCCCCGATGTCGAGTCGTGGGACGCGCGGGGCCTGAAGGCGTTCAAGGAGGCGATGACGGACCACCAGCACACGGAAGAGCTCCGCCTCGGGTACGTGACCTTCACCCGCCCCCGTTCGCTCCTCCTCGGCTCCGGGCACTGGTGGGGCCCCAGCCAGAAGCGGCGGCGCGGCCCGTCGGCGTTCCTGCAGGCGCTGTACGACCACTGCGAGCAGGGGCACGGCGAGATCGAGGTCTGGGCGGAGGAGCCCGAGGAGGACGCCGAGAACCCGGCGCTCGGCGCGGCCACCGCGGACCACGCCTGGCCGCTGCCGCTGGACCCCGTCTCGCTGTCCCGCCGCCGTGCCGCGGCGGACACGGTCCTGGCCCACCTGGAAGCGCTGGCGGCGGCACCGGAACCGGCCCCCGCCGACGACCCGGCGGGCGGGCCGGAACCGGTCGATCGGCCGGCCTTCCCGGGCGGGCCGGCTGCTCTGGACGAGCCGGACGAGTACGACGCGCTGCACGAGCTGGAGGAGCCCGACGACTGGGACTGGCCGGATCAGGCGCCGCCCGAGGACGAAGCCCCGCCGCCCTTCGACGACCACCCGGAGACCACCGTCCCCCACCAGGCCACCCGGGGACGCGACGATCTGTCCCCGGCGGCGGACGAGAGCCCCACGCGCCTCCAGCCCCAGGATCTGCCCCCGGCTCAGGACGGCGGAGTCAGCCCCGTGCCCCCCGCTCAGGACGGCGGAGTCGGCCCCGTGCCCGCGGCCGAGGCGGCGAGCCCCGCGCGCCTCACGCCTGAGGAGAGCCGCACCATCGCCTCCTGGGACCGCGACCTCGACGCCCTCGCCGGCGAGCTCCGCCGCAGCCGCGCCACCGTCCGCGACGTCCTCGTGCCGCCCTCGCTCTCCGCGTCCCAGCTGCTCCGTATCGCCGCCGACCCCGACGGCTTCGCCCAGGAGCTGGCCCGCCCCATGCCCCGCCCGCCGCAGCCCGCGGCCCGCAGAGGCACCCGGTTCCACGCCTGGGTGGAGGCGCGTTTCGAGGAGCTGCCGCTGCCCATGCTCGGCCCGGACGAGCTCCCGGGCGGCGACGGCGACCTCGGCGGTCCCGACGAGCACGACATCGCGGACGAGCAGGACCTGGCCGCGCTCAAGGAGGCGTTCGAGCGCACGCCGTACGCCCGCCGCACTCCGCACGGCGTCGAGGTCCCCTTCCAGTTCACGCTGGCGGGGCGGGTCGTCCGGGGCCGTATCGACGCCGTGTACCGGACAGGGGAGGACACGTACGAGATCGTCGACTGGAAGACCGCGCGCGGCGGCACCGCGGACCCCCTCCAGCTCGCCGTCTACCGCCTCGCGTGGGCCGAGCGCCACGGCATCCCGCTCGACGCCGTGACCGCCACCTTCGTGTTCGTACGCACCGGCGAGGTCGTGCGTCCCGAGGGCCTTCCCGACCGTGCCGGGCTGGAGCGCATCCTGCTGGACGGGACGGCAGACCGGGCCGGTGCCGTCGCCCGTTAGGCTTCAGAGCATGAGCGAGACCCCGGACAACGCCGTCCGTACGTACATACAGCAGCACCGCGCCGCCTTCCTCGACGACCTCGCCGAGTGGCTGCGCATCCCGTCGGTGTCGGCACAGCCCGAGCACGACGGGGACGTACGGCGCAGCGCCGAGTGGCTCGCGGCCAAGCTCACCGGGACCGGTTTCCCGGTCGCCGAGATCTGGCCCACACCGGGCGCCCCCGCCGTGTTCGCCGAGTGGCCGTCCGGCGACCCGGACGCGCCCACCGTGCTCGTCTACGGCCACCACGACGTGCAGCCCGCCGCCCGCGAGGACGGCTGGCACACCGACCCCTTCGAGCCGCACACGGCCGACGGCCGGATGTACGGCCGCGGCGCCGCCGACGACAAGGGCCAGGTGTTCTTCCACACCCTCGGCGTGCGGGCCCACCTCGCGGTCACCGGGCGCACGGCGCCCGCCGTGAACCTGAAACTGCTGATCGAGGGCGAGGAGGAATCGGGCTCCACCCACTTCCGCGCCCTCGTCGAGCAGCGGGCCGAGCGCCTCGCCGCGGACGCCGTGATCGTGTCCGACACGGGCATGTGGTCACAGACCACGCCCACGGTCTGCACCGGCATGCGCGGCCTCGCGGACTGCGAGATCACGCTGTACGGCCCCGACCAGGACATCCACTCCGGGTCGTTCGGCGGCGCCGTGCCCAACCCGGCGACCGTCGCCGCCCGCCTGGTCGCCGCCCTGCACGACGAGAACGAGCAGGTCACCGTCCCCGGCTTCTACGAGGGCGTCGCGCCGCTCACCGACGCCGAGCGGGAACTCTTCGCCGAACTGCCCTTCGACGAGGAGACCTGGCTGCGCACCGCCCGGTCCCACGGGACCCTAGGGGAGAGCGGCTACTCCACGCTGGAGCGCGTCTGGGCCCGCCCGACGGCCGAGCTGAACGGCATCGGCGGCGGTTACCAGGGCCCCGGCGGCAAGACGATCATTCCGTCGTCCGCACACCTCAAGCTGTCCTTCCGGCTGGTCGCCGGTCAGGAGCCGGACAAGATCGAGCGGGCCGTCGCCGACTGGGTCGCCGCCCGCATCCCCGCGGGCATTCGTCACGAGATCGTGTTCGGGGCCGCCACCCGCCCGTGTCTGACGCCGCTCGACCACCCGGCGCTGCAGGCCGTCGTACGGGCCATGGGCCGCGCCTTCGACGGCCACAAGATCCGCTTCACCCGCGAGGGCGGCTCGGGACCGGCGGCCGACCTGCAGGACGTGCTCGCCGCGCCCGTGCTCTTCCTGGGCATCTCCGTACCGTCCGACGGCTGGCACGCACCGAACGAGAAGGTCGAGCTGGATCTCCTCCTCAAGGGCGCGGAGACGGCCGCCCATCTGTGGGGCGACCTGGCCGCAGCCCTTCGCTGAACACATTCACCACCCGTCCGGGGGAGTTGGAAGAACCGTGAGCACCAAGAGCTATGCCGACGCCGCAGAGCGCCCGATCAGTCTCACCGCGCCCAGCGGCATCGACCGCGAGGCGCACAACCGCCTCGACGAGGCATGGCTCGCGGCGGCGTGGAGCCACCCGACGACCCGTGTCTTCGTCGTCTCGGGCGGCCAGGCGCTGGTCGACGACACCCCTGACGGCCGGACCGAACTGGTCATGACGCCGGCCTTCGAGGCCCCGGTCACCGAGACCCACCGCTATTTCCTCGGCACCGACGAGGAAGGGGTGCGCTACTTCGCGCTCCAGAAGGACGCCCTGCCGGGCCGTATGGACCAGTCGGCCAGACCCGCCGGGCTGCGCGAGGCCGGGCTGCTGCTGTCCCCGCGCGACGCGGGGCTGCTGGTGCACGCGGTCGCCCTGGAGAACTGGCAGCGGCTCCACCGCTTCTGCTCCCGCTGCGGCGAGCGCACCGTCATCGCCGCGGCGGGCCACATCCGCCGCTGCCAGGCGTGCGGCGCCGAGCACTATCCCCGTACCGACCCCGCGGTGATCATGCTGGTCACCGACGACGAGGACCGCGCCCTCCTCGGCCGCCAGGTGCACTGGCCGGAGGGCCGCTTCTCGACGCTCGCCGGCTTCGTCGAGCCGGGGGAGTCGATCGAGCAGTCCGTGCGCCGGGAGGTCCGCGAGGAGGTGGGCGTCGACGTCGGCGAGGTCGAGTACGTCGCCAGCCAGCCCTGGCCCTTCCCGTCGAGCCTGATGCTGGGCTTCATGGCCAGGGCCACCTCGTCGCGGATCGAGGTCGACGGCGAGGAGATCCACGAGGCGCGCTGGTTCTCCCGCGAAGACCTGCGGGCCGCGTTCGAGTCCGGGGAGGTGCTGCCTCCCTACGGGATCTCGATCGCGGCCCGTCTCATCGAGCTCTGGTACGGCAAGCCGCTCCCCAGGCCCGGCGACGTCTCTCCGCGGCCGTCGGACGCCTCTGGGCGCTTCAGGCGCTTCAGTGCTTCGGGTGACTAGACGCCGACCTTCTGCTTGACCTGGGCGAGCGACGGGTTGGTCAGCGTCGACCCGTCAGGGAAGAGCACGGTCGGAACCGTCTGGTCGCCGCCGTTGGCCTTCTCGACGAACGCTGCCGAGTCAGGGTCGTGCTCGATGTTGACCTCGGTGTACGTGATGCCCTCGCGGTCCATCTGGCTCTTCAGCCGACGGCAGTATCCGCACCAGGTGGTGCTGTACATCGTCACAGTTCCCTGCATCGTCTTCTGCTCCCTAGGTCGGGGTCGGAGGTGAGTCATCACCAGCGGCTAGAACACACATGACCCCGTGACAATTCCCGCTCCTTCGGTGACCCTGCGGTGACCGCCTCTCCGGGGCCCGGCCCGATCCGTACGACGAATGTCGCACCCCTGTGGACAACCGCCGCATCCGTCCCGGGCGACCTGGCAGCATGGCGGGGTGACAGCAGCAACGCACTCCTCCCTTTTCCCGCAGGTCCCCGATTCGGCGGACGCCGTGCTCGACGGGCTCGATCCCGAGCAGCGTGAAGTGGCGACCGCCCTGCAAGGACCGGTGTGCGTGCTGGCAGGAGCCGGCACGGGCAAGACGCGCGCGATCACCCACCGCATCGCGTACGGGGTGCGCGCGGGGATACTCCAGCCCGCCAGCGTGCTGGCCGTCACCTTCACCAACCGTGCCGCCGGCGAGATGCGGGGCAGGCTGCGCCAGCTCGGCGCGGGCGGCGTCCAGGCGCGTACGTTCCACTCCGCCGCGCTGCGTCAGCTGCAGTATTTCTGGCCCAAGGCGGTCGGCGGCGAGCTGCCCCGGTTGCTCGAGCGCAAGATCCAGCTCGTCGCGGAGGCCGCCGCGCGCTGCCGTATCCGGCTCGACCGCAACGAGCTGCGGGACGTCACGGGCGAGATCGAGTGGGCCAAGGTCACCCAGACCGTGCCGGGCGACTACCCGGCGGTGGTCGCCAAGTCGCTGCGCGACGCCCCCCGGGACCCGGCCGAGATCAGCCAGGTCTACGCGATGTACGAGCAGCTCAAGCGCGACCGCTCGGTGATCGACTTCGAGGACGTGCTGCTGCTCACCGTCGGCATCCTGCAGGACCGGCACGACATCGCCGACCACGTCCGCCGCCAGTACCAGCACTTCGTCGTCGACGAGTACCAGGACGTCAGCCCGCTCCAGCAGCGCCTGCTGGACCTGTGGCTGGGGGAGCGGGACAGCCTGTGCGTCGTCGGGGACGCCAGCCAGACGATCTACTCCTTCACCGGCGCCACCCCCGACCACCTGCTGAACTTCCGCACCCGCCACCCCGGCGCGACCGTCGTCAAGCTGGTCCGTGACTACCGCTCCACCCCACAGGTCGTCCACCTGGCCAACGGCCTGCTCGGCCAGGCCCGCGGCCGGGCGGCGGAGCACCGCCTGGAGCTGATCTCCCAGCGCGAGGCGGGCCCCGAGCCGGCCTATGTGGAGTACTCGGACGAGCCGGCCGAGGCCGAGGGCACCGCCCGCCGGATCCGCGACCTGATCGCCGCCGGCGTCCCGGCCGGCGAGATCGCCGTGCTGTACCGGATCAACGCCCAGTCCGAGGTCTACGAGCAGGCGCTGGCCGACGCGGGCGTCCCGTACCAGCTGCGCGGGGCCGAGCGGTTCTTCGAGCGCCAGGAGGTGCGCGAGGCGGGGGTCGCGCTCCGGGGCGCCGCCCGGGCCGGGGGCAACGACGCGCTCCTCGACGACGTGGAGGATCTGCCCTCCCAGGTGCGTGCGGTGCTGTCCACCAAGGGGTGGACCACCGAGCCGCCCGCCGGCTCCGGCGCGGTGCGTGACCGCTGGGAGTCGCTGGCCGCGCTGGTCCGCCTTGCGGAGGACTTCGTACGGGCCAGGCCTCAGGCCACCCTCGCCGATCTGGTGACCGAGCTGGACGAGCGCGCCGCCGCCCAGCACGCGCCCACCGTCCAGGGCGTCACGCTCGCCTCCCTGCACTCGGCGAAGGGTCTCGAGTGGGACGCCGTGTTCCTCGTCGGGCTCACCGAGGGCATGATGCCGATCACCTACGCCAAGACGGACGAGCAGGTCGAGGAGGAGCGCCGGCTCCTCTACGTGGGCGTCACCCGTGCGCGGCTGCATCTCTCCCTCTCCTGGGCCCTGTCGCGTGCCCCCGGCGGCCGGGCCTCGCGCCGTCCGACCCGCTTCCTGAACGGACTGCGTCCCGGCTCCGCCGCCGCCGCCGGGCCGCGGGCGGCGGGAGGCGGCGGCGGTGTCGAGCGCGGCGGCGGGCGCCGCAAGCGTCGCGGCCCGGTTCTCTGCCGGGTCTGCGGCAAGACGCTCACGGACGCCGGCGAGATGAAGCTGATGCGCTGCGAGGACTGTCCCTCGGACATGGACGAGGCGCTGTACGAGCGGCTGCGCGAGTGGCGGGCCGGCCAGGCGAAGGAGCTGGGCCAGCCCGCGTACTGCGTCTTCACCGACAAGACGCTGATGGCGATCGCGGAGGCCGTGCCCGGCGACGAGAGCGAACTGGCCGGGATCTCCGGGGTCGGTGGGCGCAAACTGGATCGTTTCGGGGCCGATGTCCTGGCCATCTGCGCAGGTGAAGAGCCTGGCGAGGGCGATGAGGACGACTGATGCAAACTCGTCGAAAAAATAGTTTGCGCAGCCCCCGGCCAGCCCCATAGGTTCTTAACCACGGAAACAGCGGCTTCTTCGAAGCCCTGTCTTCGTGCTGTACTTACCCGAACAGCGTGACCGGTTCGTCCGGTCCCCGAGACGCCGAGAGGAGGCGATTCCAGTGATCAGCATCAACAGCAGCTTCGTCAGCACCGCCAAAATGACCGATCTCGCGGTCGCCTCCGCCTGCTCGCTCGGCTTCTCGTCCGCGTTCCACGGCACCGGTATGTCCGGCATTCCCGCCGCGCTTCCCGTGTCCGGTCTGGGCGGCCTGCCCGTCCGGGAGCGCAATGAGCGACCGGCCAAGGCACTGGCAGCAGGAGTAGCAGCGGCAGAGGCTCAGGCCTATGCCCTCGCGGCGGCCAGTGCCGGCACCGAGCAGCAGACGACGAAGCACCAGACGAAGAAGTGGGCCTTCCGCGGGCTCGAACCCTGGAGTGATCCAGCCTGATACGACATCAGGCCGGCGCCTTCAGGGCCGCGGAACCCCACCCGGGATCCGCGGCCCTTCTGTTTTCCCCGACGAGGGACAGCGCGAAGGGGCCTCGGGACCAGCAGCACCCGGTACCAACTGCCACCCGGCCGACCGGCCGGAACGACCAGACGAGGAAGAACACACCGTGCAACTCGAAGCGCACGCCCCGTCCGTACCGCCTTCCGAGACCATCCCGCCCGCTCCTACCGAGGACTCGAACTTGACTCCCCTCACCGCGCTCACCGCGCTCACCGCGCTCGACGACGCCATCGAGAAGCTGGGCGTACCCGTCCCGTGCCGGTCCTACGACCCGGAGGTCTTCTTCGCCGAGTCGCCGGCCGACGTCGAGTACGCCAAGTCCCTCTGCCGCACCTGCCCGCTGATGGAGGCCTGCCTCGCGGGCGCCAAGGAGCGGCGTGAGCCGTGGGGCGTCTGGGGCGGAGAGCTCTTCGTCCAGGGTGTGGTCGTCGCCCGCAAGCGGCCGCGTGGCCGCCCGCGCAAGAACCCGGTCGCGGCATGAACGCCCTCGGAACCATCGATCGACCCGTCACGCACGACCCCAAGAAGCAGGCCCCGATGACCTCTTCCCCGAGCGAGCCGCAGGGCTCCGCCACCCGAGCCGTCACCACCATCCGCGAGAACGCCTCGCGTCAGAACAGGACCCGCGAAATGCAACTCATCCCAGAAGCCCTTGCCCGTGCGCATATGCAAGAGCGCCTGCTCGAAGTCGACGCGGAACGCCAGGCCGTGCGCCTGGTTGCCGCCCGGCGGATGCAGCGCCGTGCCGAGCGTGCGACGATGCGTGCCCGTCGCGCCCTGGCCATGGCCATCATGCAGTGAAGACGACGCACTCCCCGCGGGGGCCGGTCCGAACGGACCGGCCCCCGCGGCGCGTTCGGAGGGGGGCCGGCGGTGCGCTCAAGTGGGGGCGGCCGGCTGGCCGGGCCGGGGCATCCGGCTGGGCCCGGTCCGGCGGTGGGGCGTGCTGCCGCGGCCCACGGCTGGACGTGGCGCCTCGGCACCGGTCGGGGTTTCCGTCGGCGGCGCGGTGCGTTCTTCCGGCCCCGGGAAGCGGGCGGCGGTATCGTCGCGAGGTGGAACAGGACACGACCCCTCAGCCCGAGCAGCCGGGTGGCGCGCACGTCGTGTGCGCCGGCTGCGGAACAGTCGCCGAGGAGACACCGGTGACCTGGACCTGTTCCGTGGAGGACGGTGTCCGGCGCTACTTCTGTGACGACTGCGCCCGTGCCAACCTCAGAGCGATCGAGGGCCGGCTCGACTCGTCCTGGTGGTGAGTGCGCCTCAGGCGCCCTCCGCCTCCGCGACCTCCTCCGCCTCTTCCTCCAGGAACCCGGGCAGCCACGCCTCGAGCTCGGCCCGGAGCCGCACCGTCGCGTTCAACTGGCAGAGCACCCCGATCGTGCTCAGCGTCACGCGGTGTATGAGCAGATACGACGGCGGCAGATTGAGCTGCTTGCCCAGCTGATGGGCGGGGGACCGGACATCGGCGATCCGGGCGGCCTGGGTGCGGAGCCAGCTGCGGGTGAAGGTGAACTCCTCCGCCTCGGCCGGTTCGATGATGGGCAGCAGATACTCCAGCACCGCGTCCGGGTCGAGGTCGATGGACTCCTTGACGAAGCCTTCCTCGCACAGCAGCCCGTAGACCGCCTCCGCATCGCCCTCGAGAGTCATCCGCAGACATTCACCGATGGTGTCGGGCAGCCCGCCCGGCAGCCGGTCCACGGTGCCGAAGTCCATCACTCCCAGGCGCCAGCCGTCGCCCTGGTCGTCGGGCAGCAGCCGGAAGTTGCCCGGGTGCGGGTCGGCGTGGAGAAGCCCGGTGCGGGCGGGGCCGGAGAAGAGGAAGTGCGCCAGGAGCTGGCCCGCCCGGTCCCGCTCCTCGTCCGTGCCGCCGGAGATGACGTCGGCCAGCGGTATGCCGTCGATCCACTCCGTCACCAGGACCTGGTCGCTCTGGTGCACGACGTCCGGCACGAGTACGGCGGGGTCGTCGGCGAACTCCGCGGCGTGTTCGCGCTGGGCCTGCGCCTCCAGTTCGTAGTCCAGCTCCTCGGACACGCGGTCGCGCAGCTCGGAGATCAGCGGCTTGATGTCCATGCCCGGGACGAGCGGCCCCAAGAGGCGGGCGAACCTGCTCAGTTGGGCCAGGTCGGACAGCAGCGCCTCGCCCGCGCCCGGGTACTGCACCTTCACGGCGACGTCACGTCCGTCGTGCCACACCGCTCGGTGCACCTGACCGATCGACGCGGCGGCCGCCGGCTTGTCCTCGAAGGACAGGAAGAGCTCTCGCCAGTCCTCGCCCAGGCGCTCCTCCAGCGCCGCGTGGACCGTCCGCGTCGGCATCGGAGGCGCCGCCTCCTGAAGTTTGGTCAGAGCGGCACGATAGGGGCCGGCGACCTCCTCGGGCAGCGCCGATTCGAAGACGGACAGTGCCTGCCCGAGCTTCATCGCACCGCCCTTCAGCTCCCCCAGAACGCGGAACAACTGCTCTGCCGTGCGCTGTTGCAGCTCGCGGGCCACGATCTCGGCCGACTTGCCGCCGATGCGTTTCCCCAGCCCCCAGGTGGCCCGGCCGGCGAAGCCCAGCGGCAGGGCTGCCAGCTTGGCGGTCCGGGTGACCGCCTTCCGGGGAAGATCAGACATGCGCCCCTCCAAATCCCAGACAGCCTGCCGCGGCTGCCGGCGGTGAAGTCCGCCGACCGCGGTTACCCGTTCATTGTCGCGTGCGTCGCGGCCACCGCCGAGGTGTTCCCCCTCTCAGTTTTTCCCGCCGCGCCGCAGACGCAGTCGGGATGAGGGTGGATCCGTTCGGACCGCCATGACAATTGCGGCAGCGAAAGCTCCCACCTGGATCCGGCACTCGCGGGTGCTCCGCCGTCGAGGAACGATAGTGCGTGGCAGGCGGCCAGGCCCGACACCGCCGTGGCCAGCGTCATGTCGCAGGCGGCCACGGTCCTGCGCCGGCCGGACCGCCACTGGGCGAGCAGCCGCGGCCTTCCCGGATCGAGATCCGCCCGCCTCCGCTCCATGCAGCTTCCGCACGCCGTGCAGCCGGGCAGCACCAGGGGGCCGACCACGCCGGTGGCCTCCACTACACCCGTATAGAGGTGGGGAATGCCGCTTGCGATCCGCTCCTCGGCCTCCTGGAGGGCGGGCGCGTACGCGGCCAGCCCGTCGCGCGGCGCGAGAACGACCAGGCTGAGCGCCGGCTCCGCACCCACCGGGTCCCGGGTCTCGGCGGCACGCGGCCGGCCGGCCGGGGCGGCGCGCCGCACCAGCCGCCGGGCCGCCGCGTCCCTGCGGTCCCCGACCGCCTCGGTGGGCAGGCCGCCGGGTGCCACGTCGCCGGGCTCCGTGTATCCGCCGTCCAGCACTTCGACCCGCCCCACACCGGCGGCCGAGAGCGTCGCGGCGATCGACGCGCCCACCCTCCCCGCTCCGCGCACCTGGACCCGTATGGCCCGCCGGGCGGCCACCCGCCCTGCTGCGCCGCCCGGTTCGGGATGGATCACGGACAGTGAGGCGATGTCCGGCCGTAACCGGTCGTGGGCCGCGGCCCGTTTGCGCAGCGCGGCGACCGCCGGGCCCCCGGCCGTCGGGTCGTCGAGCAGGCCCGCTGCCGTCAGGCGGTTCACGAGGGCTTCCGCCCTGCCGTCCGGCAGGCCCATGGCCCGTGCCTCCTCGCGCAGCAGTGGGAGGCCGCGTGTTCCGTCCAGCAACTCCATCAGGGCGCCGGTCGCCGTGTCCACGGGCCCCAGAGTCACGGCGTGCGCGGGCGTGACCCCGAACTGCACGGACTGGCGGTCCCGCCATGCCCGCCGCAAAGCGGGCTTCATCATCGGATGCATTTCCGTTCCCCCGTCGGTCTTTGGCACCGCTCGTTGCTTGCACGGCTCGTCGTTTTGCACGGCCGTCGTCAGGCACGGCTCGTTCTTTGCCGCGGTGATCCGGAGCCGTGTCCGAACCGTTGCCAGAATGCGGGGCGGCCGCGATGCGTGTGAAAAGTTGTCCACAGGCAGGGGGTATTAGTCGTTCAAATGGTGCAGCCATGGGGTGGATCAAGTGGCAGGCGTCCCAGGGACGGGACTTCTCCCAGGGGCAGCGGGTAACGTCGAAGCGTGTCCGTCGATCCTCCCCCTCGCCTCGCTGGGGAGACCTCGCCGCGCGTTGCGGGAGGTCAGCAGCGCAGCGCGCCACGCCACCCGCCCCGCGGATCGGGGACGAGCGCGGTCGAGGTCCGTCGCAGCGCCCGGCGCAGCAGAACGGTCTCCGCGTACCGGGAGGGTGACCGCACCATCGTGCTGATCCCGGCCAGGATGTCGGAGGCGGAGGAACGGCGCTGGGTCGGCGTCATGCTCGACAAACTCGCCGCACAGGAGAGCAAGCGGGTCCTCGGTGACGCCGAACTCACGGAGCGTGCGGAGCGTTTGTCGGCCCAGTATTTCGACGGGCGCGCCAGACCGGCTTCCGTACGCTGGGTGACGAACCAGAACACCCGCTGGGGGTCCTGCACTCCGGCGGAGGGCAGTATCCGGCTGTCCCACCGGCTCCAGGGCATGCCCGAGTACGTGGTCGACTACGTGCTCGTCCACGAGCTGGCCCACCTGCTCGTTCCCGGTCATGGCCCCAGGTTCTGGCGGCTGATGGAGGCCTACCCGCGCACCGAGCGCGCCCGCGGCTATCTGGAGGGCGTCGTCTCCGCCGACCGGCTGCCGCATCTGCCGACTGCTCGCGGAGAGTGACGGTCAACGGTCCTGTACCGAATGTGTACCGGCTTGGCTCAATGTCCGCCCCAGCGGTTAGCCTGACGCGACGCATTCAATTCGGGATGGGGGACGGTCGTAACGTATGGCCAGGGAATTTCAACGCGGCCACAAGGCCAAGATCAGTGATCTCACTCCGGGAACAGATCTGTACGTAGGCGTGCAGATCGCCGCTCCTGGTCTGACCTTCGACATCAGTTGCTTCGGGCTCGATGTCAACGAGCAGCTGTCCGACGACCGGTACTTCATCTTCTTCAACCAGCCGAAGTCGCCCGAGGAGTCCATTCAGCTGCTCGGCGCGCAGTCCGGCGACACCGAGTCGTTCCGCGTCACGCTCGACCGCATCCCGGCGAACATCCACCGTCTGTCCTTCACCGCCACGATCGACGGTGCCGGCCAGATGTCGCAGATCGGCCCCGGGTACATCCGCATCGTCGCCGGTGGCGAAGAGGTCGTGCGGTACGCCTTCACGGGCTCCGAGTTCACGACCGAGCGCGCCGTCATGCTGGGGGACTTCTACCTCAAGGACGTATGGCGTTTCGCTGCCGTCGGCCAGGGATTCGACGGCGGTCTCGACGCCCTGCTGAAGAACTTCGGCGGCGAGGTTGCCGAGGAGGAGCAGCCGGTCGCGCAGCCGCCGCAGGGCGCGGCTCCGTCGTTCGCCCCGCCTCCGCAGGCGTCCGCACCGGCACCGGCGTTCGGAGCTCCGGCGGCCCCTGCCGCACCCGCGGCTCCGCAGCCGCCGCAGCCCGCGCCCTCCTTCGGCGCACCGGTGGCCCCGCAGGCTCCCGCCGCCCAGCAGAACCCGCAGATGCACGCCGCACCGACCATGGCCGCCCCTATGGCGCCGCCGGCCCCGTCCCCTTACGGACAGCCGCCGCAGCAGCCGCAGTTCGGCCAGGTCCCCGGCCAGGCGCCACCAGGACAGATGCCCGGCCAGATGCCCGGTCAGGTCCCGGGGCAGCCGCCGCAGCCCGGTATGCCGTCGCCGTACGGTCAGCAGCCCCCCGCCCCGTACGGTCAGCAGGCCCCAGCCCCGTACGGCCAGCAGCCTCCCGGTATGCCCCAGGGCGGCGTGCCCCAGGGAGCTCCGCAGGGCGGCGCCGGTCTCCAGGCGGCCCTGCAGCCGTACCGTGAGACGGCCACGGGCCAGCGCTGGACCCCGCAGAACCAGCAGCTCATGCGCGTCGACCTGACCATGGGCGGCACGCCCGTGCTCGCCCGCCAGGGCAGCATGGTCATGTACCAGGGCAAGGTCGACTTCGGTTACAAGGGAGCCGGTTTCGCCGGCCGGGTCGTCGGCAATGCGACCGGCCAGGAAATGCAGTTGATGCGCTGCAGCGGACGCGGCCAGGTCTTCCTCGCCGAGGACGGCGCCCATCTGCACTCCATCGAGCTGCAGGGCGACGGGATCTGCGTCTCCGCCGAGAACGTCCTCGCCTTCGACGAGTCCCTGCAGCACGAGGTCCGCCGCATCGAGGGCCACGGCATCCCCGGCGGCGCGCTGTTCACGATGATGTTCCAGGGCACGGGCACCGTGGTCGTCAAGACGCACGGCATCCCCGTCGTCCTGCCCGTCACGCCCACCACGTTCGCCGACTGCAACGCGGTCGTCGCCTGGTCGGCCGCCTCACAGGTCATCCTCTCCAGCCAGGTCCGGCTGCGCCGCAACGCGTATCCGGGACACAGCGGCGAGACCGTGAACCTCCAGTTCCGGGGAGCCCCCGGCAACTTCATCGTCGTCCAGCCGTACGAGGTCTGAGGGAGCCCGAAGAAATGAACCAGCAACTCGCGGGCTTCGCCCCGACCCCCGTCGCGGCCCGGATGGAGAACCACGGCCGCGCCATGCTCAAGGTCGCCATGGCCACCGGCCAGGACCTGTACGCGCGTACCGGATCGATGGTCGCCTACGAGGGCTTCGTCCAGTACGAGCCCAACCCGCCCGCCGTCCGGCAGATCGCCGGCCAGTGGGTGACCGGCGAGGGCGCGCCCGTCATGAAGTGCTCCGGCGACGGACTGCTCTACCTCGCCGACTACGGCGCGGACATCGTCGTCATCAACCTCAACAACGACTCGCTCTCGGTCAACGGCAGCAATCTGCTCGCCTTCGACGCGCACCTCCAGTGGGGCGTGGGCAAGGTCAAGGGCCTGGCCAAGTTCGCCGGCCAGGGCCTGTGGAACGTGGAGATCGCGGGGACGGGCTGGGTCGCCCTGACCTCGCGCGGCACCCCGATCGTGGTCGACTGCGGCCGCGGCGAGGACGAGACGTACGTCGACCCCGACGCGCTCGTCGCCTGGTCCCCGAACCTGAAGGTGAAGGGCAAGCGCAGCTTCAAGGCGTCCTCGCTGATCGGGCGGGGAAGCGGCGAGGCGTACCAGATGGCCTTCTCCGGCGAGGGCATCGTCGTCGTACAGCCGAGCGAGGACAGTACCGACCGCCTGCGGATCCGGCACTGAGGGGGAGCGAGAACACATCATGCAGAGCCCGCTTTTCAACTACGCAGAACAGCAGAGCCAGGAACGGTACGTCGTGCAGAACCCGCAGCTGCTGCGGGTCGCGCTGACCGGCCACGACGACATCCTCGCCCGCAAGGGCGCCATGGTGGCGTACCAGGGACTGGTCGACTTCGACGGCGAGTACCAGTCGAGCAACCAGCGCCGGTCCCGCGCCAACACCGGTGAGGGCCTCGACCTGATGCGCTGCTCGGGTCAGGGCACGGTCTACTTCGCCAACCTCGCGCAGTACATCCACGTGGTGGACGTCGACCAGGAGGGCATGACGGTCGACAGCGCCTACGTCCTGGCGCTCGACTCCACGCTGCACACCGAAGTGATCGCGGTGGACAGCCAGTACGGCATCTCCGGGTCCGGCAAGTACCAGCTCAACATCTCGGGCCGGGGCAAGGTCGCGCTGATGACCTCCGGTCAGCCGCTGATGATGCAGGTCACCCCGGACAAGTACGTCAACGCCGACGCCGATGCCATCGTCGCCTGGTCCACGGGCCTGCGGGTGCAGATGCAGGCGCAGACGCACTCCTCCGGCGTGCGCCGTCGCCGCGGCAACACCGGAGAGGGCTGGGAGCTCAGCTTCCTCGGCCAGGGCTTCGCCCTGGTCCAGCCCAGCGAGGTCATGCCCCCGCAGAGCGCGGACATCGGCCAGGGCGTGCGCGCGCAGTTCGGCGCCGGCCAGCACGGCTCCCACGCCCAGAACCAGAACAACGCCTGGAACTAGCCCGGGCGACAGACACGGGTAAGGGGCGGTCGCCTTGTCGACCGCCCCTTACCCGTGTCTGTCGCCCGTACCCGCCTGTGTCCGGAGCCGCTAAAGAAGCGCCCGCGTACGCTCCATGAGCCGTATGACAGAGGCGTCGGCGACGTCCGCGACCTCGTCGTACCGGAACCAGCGCAGGTCCAGGGATTCGTCGCTGATCGCCGGGGCGGCGCCCGCCGGGGCGAGCGCCGCGTACTGCACGTCCAGGTGCCAGTGGCACGGCGCCGGGATCGGATGGCGGTCGAGGACGACCGGCCCGCCGGGCAGCAGGGAGAGCCCGGCCATCCCGGACTCCTCCGTCGCCTCGCGCAGCGCCGCACCGGCGAGTGTCGTGTCGTCCGGCTCGCAGTGGCCGCCCATCTGCAGCCACATGCCGAGCTTCTTGTGCAGCGTGAGCAGCACCCGTCCGTGCTCCGGGTCGATCACCAGGGCGCTGGCCGTCAGATGCCCGGCGTGGCAGGACTTCCATGTCCCGTCCGGGTGCTGTGCCAGATGATCCAGATACGTCTGCCGCAGATCTTCCTGTTCACCTCGGGCGTCGTAGCCCTTGAGTACGAGGACCGCGTCGTCATGGAGGCTCACTTGTCGGTGTCGCCCTCGCCTCGGTCCTCGTCCGTGCCGGTGCTTCCCTGCGCGCCGGAGTCACCGGAGTCGCCCGGCCGGTCCTTGTCGAGCTTCGGGCCGCCCTTGTTCCCGCCGGCCGCCTCGCCGAGCATCTTGTCCAGCTCGGAGAAGTCCAGCTGCTCGCGGTGGACGAAGCCGTCCGGGTCGTCCAGGTCGGTGGCCGTCGGCAGCATGTCCGGGTGCTCCCACAGGGCGTCACGTCCGTCCATGCCGCGCGCGTCCGTCAGCGAGGCCCACAGCCGTGCGGCGTCCCGAAGCCTGCGGGGACGCAGCTGGAGGCCGATCAGGGTCGCGAACGTCTGCTCGGCCGGGCCACCGGAGGCACGGCGCCTGCGCAGCGTCTCCCGCAGGGCGCTCGCCGACGTCAGCCGGGAGGAGGCCGCCTCGTGCACCACCGCGTCCACCCAGCCCTCGACCAGCGCCAGGGCGGTCTCCAGACGGGCCAGGGCCGCCTTCTGCTCCGGGGTGTCCTCCGGCTGGAACATGCCCTGCTGGAGTGCTTCCTGCAGCTGCTCGGGATGCGTCGGGTCGAACTGGCCGACGACGTCCTCGAGCTTGGTCGTGTCGACCTTGATCCCGCGGGCGTACCCCTCGACCGCGCCGAACAGATGCGAGCGCAGCCACGGCACGTGGGCGAAGAGCCGCTGGTGGGCGGCCTCGCGCAGCGCCAGATAGAGCCGGACCTCTTCCCTGGGAACGCCGAGGTCCTTGCCGAGCGCGTCGACGTTGAGCGGCAGGAGCGCCGCCTTGCCTGCGGGGCCGAGCGGCAGCCCGATGTCGGTCGAGCCGACCACTTCACCGGCCAGCACGCCGACGGCCTGTCCGATCTGCTGACCGAACATCGCACCGCCCATCGACCGCATCATGCCGATCAGCGGGCCGGCCATGGCCTGCATCTCCTCGGGCAGCACATCGCCCATGGCGAGGCCGACGCGCTCCGCGACCGGGTCGACGAGCTGCTGCCAGGCCGGCAGGGTCGCCTCGACCCACTCCGCCCGGCTCCACGCCACGGCGGTGCTCGCGCCGGAGGGCAGTGACGTCACGCCGTCCAGCCACAGGTCGGCCAGGCGCACCGCCTCCTCGACCGCGGTCCGCTCGACCGGGCCGACGCTGGCGTCCTTGGTGCCGTCCGGCGTGCCCTGGGAGACGGTCTGGCGGGCGATCTGCTTCGCCATGTCCCAGTTGACCGGGCCGCCCTCGTAGCTCAGCATCTGGCCGAGCTGCTGGAAGGCCGCGCCCAGGTCGTTCGGGTTCAGGGAGCCGAACATGGCCGCGAAGGGGTTGTCCCCGCCGCTCCCGAAACCGAATCCGAACGGGTCGGCCGGGGACCCTCCGGAGCCCTGGCCACCTTCGCCGGGATTCTTCTTCTTGCCCTCGTCGCCGTTCTCCGGCTCCTCCGGCGGAAGGCCGAATCCGAATGGGGTGTCACTCACGGGTTTCCTCGGCTCGTAGGGCCGCCGACTTCTGCCGGCGGCGGCTGCCCGACATCACCACCCAGCGTAGACATCCGAACCGCTTACGGGCTCGGTGCTCCGCCGACACGTGGCCTGCGGCAGGATGGACGCCACCTGGTGCGTATGCGTCATTCGCTTACGTACTGAAGACAACCGCTGGAGACGCCTGGTGAGTTCCCCAGATCCGCAGGTTCGCGCAGCGCGAAACCACTCAACCCCCGCAGGCAGCGGGCCGTCCGGCCGTGGCCCCGTCGTCGCGGTCACCGGCGCCGCCACCGGCATCGGTGATCTGCTGACCCGGCGCCTCGCCGAGTCCGACGAGGTCAAGCAGGTCGTGGCCCTGGACGAGCGCCGCGGCGAGGTGACCGAGGCGCAGTGGCACATCCTCGACGTGCGGGACCCGGCCATCGCGGAGAAGCTCCGCGGCGTCGACGTCGTCGTGCACCTGGCGCTCGACCTCGGCCTGGACTCCGATCCCGCCGCGCGCACCGCCTACAACGTCCGGGGCACCCAGACCGTGCTGACCGCGGCCGCCGCCGCCGGGGTCCACCGGGTCGTCCTGTGCACCTCGGCCATGGTCTACGGGGCGCTGCCCGAGAACGACATCCCGCTCTCGGAGGACGCCGAGCTGCGCGCCACGGCCGAGGCGACCGGCGTCGGCGACCTTCTCGAGATCGAGAGACTGGCCCGCCGCGCGCCCCGCGCGCACCCCGGCCTCAACGTGACGGTGCTGAGACCGGCCGTCCTGGTGGGCGGCACCGACACCGCGCTCACCCGCTACTTCGAGTCGCCCCGGCTGCTCGTGGTCGCCGGGTCCCGCCCGACCTGGCAGTTCTGCCACGTCGAGGACCTGGTCAGCGCCCTGGAGTACGCCGCCCTCGAGAAGGTCGAGGGCGAGCTGGCCGTGGGCTGCGACGGCTGGCTGGAGCAGGAGGAGATCGAGGAGCTCAGCGGCATCCGGCGGATGGAGCTGCCGTCGGCGGTGGCTCTGGGCGCCGCGGCCCGCCTCCACCGGATCGGGCTCACGCCTTCGCCGGCCGGGGACCTCGCGTACACGATGCACCCCTGGGTGGTGAGCGTCAGCGGGCTGCACGACGCGGGCTGGCGTCCGCAGTGGACCAATGAGGAGGTGCTGGCCGCGCTCCTGGAGGAGGTGGAGGGCCGCCACACGGTGGCGGGCCGTCGTCTCGGCCGCAAGGACGCCACCGCCGCGGGCGCCGCCGGTGCGACCGTCGCGCTGCTCGGCACGGCCGCCCTGGTCCGCCGGGCACGCAAGGCACGCCGGAGGATCTGAGGAGACCGCCGGGCCCCGGTCGGGGCAGGGGCTTGTGGGAGGCTCCAACGAGGATTGATCCCGAACGGTCGAAAGGGCTATTCCGCGTTGTCGGTGCCGTACGGCACGATGGACGTCATGGCACGCACGTACGACCATCCAGGCGAGCAGGCGGCGACGGACCCGATCCGTCTGCTGGCGATCCGGGACACACCGCTGTCCCTCGACGAGGTATTCACGGCGGTCGGCGACGATGCCGCGGGCGGCACGGCGCTGTTCGTCGGCACCGTGCGCAACCACGACGGTGGCGCCGATGTCGACACCCTCGGGTACTCCTGCCACCCGACGGCGGAGGCGGAGATGCGCCGCATCGCCGAGAAGGTCGCCGCGGAGTACCCCGTTCGGGCGCTGGCCGCCGTCCACCGTGTGGGTGACCTGGCGGTGGGTGACCTCGCGGTGGTCGTCGCCGTGTCCTGCCCGCACCGGGGCGAGGCGTTCGAGGCCTGCCGGAAGCTGATCGACGACCTCAAGCACGAGGTGCCGATCTGGAAGCATCAGCGTTTCTCAGATGGTGCAGAAGAATGGGTGGGTGCGTGCTGACCGTGCTCGTGCCGTTGGGATGACGCTGAAACCCGACCAGTACCCATCCGCCCGATTTGCGTAACCGCACCCCTGCCGTGAGCGTTGAAGCGGCAGATGACTAATCTGCTGATCAGTCGGTGCTTTCGCTCATGGGGTAGGGAGGTCGCGATGGCAGTTCTGGCCTGGTTGCTGATTCCGCTGTTCGCTGCTGTCGGTGCTGCGATATGGGCGGGCTGGGCGTCCAGAAACCGTACGAGCGGTGATGTCGCCGAGCTCGCCGGGTATGCCCGTTTCCGTGATGCCATGGAGCGGGCCGCCTCCCCCTCCGGCACCGACGCCGTGCGTCCCTGACACACTGACCGAACCGACCGGCCGTCCCGCGCCGCTGCTCAGGGCCCCGGACGGACCGGCCCCGACGGTGCGTTCGCAGGCATGTCCCGTACTGTCGTTCCATGCCACGCCGCACCGCGACGATGCTCGCCTCCACGCTCATCTTCATTGCGCTGCTCTGCGCGGGCGTGTTCCTCACCGTGCCGTACGCGAAGATGTCCCCCGGTCCTACGGTGAACACTCTCGGGACCGCGGACGGCGAGCCGGTGCTCGACATCTCGGGCCGTGAGACCTACCCGACGACCGGCAATCTGAACATGACGACGGTCCGGGTGACCGGCGCCGATTACCAGATGAACCTCCTGGAGGCGGTCTACGGCTGGGTGGCGCACGACTACGTCGTCGTGCCGCACGACACCCTCTACCCGAACGGGAAGACGGAGGAGGAGTCGACGCAGGAGAACGCCGAGGAGTTCAGCCAGTCACAGGAGAGCGCCAAGGTCGCCGCCCTGCGCGAGCTGAAGATCCCCGTCAAGGCGCGCGTCGTCGTCTCCTCCGTCGTCAAGGGCTCGCCGTCGCAGAACAGGCTGCACGCCGGTGACGTGATCCGTGCCGTCGACGGCACGCCCGTCAAGCAGCCGGAGGACGTCGCGAAGCTCGTCGTGAAGCACAAGCCCGGTGAGGAGGTCGTCTTCACCGTCGTGCCCGTCGACGAGGCCGCCGCCGCGGAGAAGGCGGGCAAGGAGCCGGAGAACACCGCGAAGGTCACGGTCGAGACGGTCGAGGCCGAGGACGACGGCAGGGCCATCGTCGGGATCCAGGCCGGAACCGACCACACGTTCCCGTTCGAGGTCGACATCAATCTGGCGGACGTCGGTGGCCCGAGCGCAGGTCTGATGTTCGCTCTCGGCATCGTCGACAAGCTCACGGCCGGGGAGTTGACGGGCGGCAACTTCGTCGCCGGTACGGGCACCATCGACGAGGCCGGCAAGGTCGGACCGATCGGCGGCATCGAGATGAAGCTCGTCGGCGCGCGCAACGCGGGTGCGGAGTACTTCCTCACGCCGAGCGCCAACTGCGCGGCCGCGGCCTCCGACACCCCGGACGGGCTGACGCTGGTGAAGGTGGACACCATCAAGGACGCACGGGCGTCGCTGACGAAGATCGAGGCGGGCGACACCGCCGCGCTGCCGAGCTGCTCGGCGAGCTGACCCGCCAGCCGCAAGCCCCCCGGCGAGCCGCCGGCCAAAGACGCGCGAGCCACGACGCCGCGCCCCGACCATCGGGGCGCGGCGTCGCCGTACGAGTCGCGTCTACGACTCGAAGGTCGCGTGCAGGGCTTCGGCCAGGCCGGGAACGAGGCCGGCCCCGGTGAGCACCTCGTTCGGGGAGTCCTTCGAGCGCAGCCGCAGCGCGGACTCCCTGCTGCCGTCGCGCAGCACGGCCACGGTCATCCGGACCTCCTGCCGGTCGGGGTGCTCGGCCACCCACTTGGTGAGGGCCGTGTCGTCGAGTCCGACCGGTACGTCGGACTCCGCCGAGGGCGGCAGCATCAGCCGCTCCACGGTCAGTGCGCAGCCGGCGACCGCGTCGGGCCATGCGATGGTGCCGAGGAACTCGTCCAGCGGGGTGCCGGCCGGGATCTCGTCCTGTTCGACGGGGGTGAGCGGCGCGGCCTGCTCGGCGGTGTCAAGGCCGAGCTGTGAGGCCAGCCCCGGTTCCTGGGAGCGCAGCTGAGCGGTGTCGACGAGAGCGAACAGCCGGGCCGGCTGATCCCAGCCGAGACCGGCCGCGTACTCGTCGATCTCGAGCACGGCGCGGGTGAGTGGGGTCGCGGCCATCGGGGGGCCGGAAGAGGAAACGTTGGGCATGCCCAATATCCTGCCTCCTTCCTGCCCCGCGACGGGAACTAGGTAAAGCCTCAGTAAGTTGCATAGGTGGGCTCTACGATCGCGGGGCCCGTTTCACACAACCGCGAACTTCGAGGGGCGCACGTTGGCTTTCCAGATGCCGGACCGCGGCGGAGGCCCGACAGGGCCACGGATCAGAGTGGGCCGGCCGTCCCGGCGTGTCCGCACCCTGCTTGTGACGTTGGGCGCCTTGGCTGTCCTGGCCATGGTGTTCGTCATGTTCTCCGGGTTCTGGACCGACTGGCTCTGGTACCGCTCGGTCGATTACTCGTCCGTCTTCACCACGACTCTCTGGACCAAGATCGGCCTGTTCGCCGTCTTCGGTCTGCTGATGGCGACCGCCGTCGGCGTGAACATCTGGCTGGCGCACCGGCTGCGGCCGCCGCTCAGCGCGATGTCGCTGGAGCAACAGAGCCTCGACCGTTACCGGATGAGCATCGCCCCGTACAAGAAGTGGGTGCTCCTCGCGATCACCGCGCTCGTCGGGCTGATCGCCGGAGCGTCCGCCACGGGCCAGTGGCGGACCTGGCTCATGTGGGTGAACGGGGTGTCCTTCGGCCAGAAGGACCCGCAGTTCGGCATGGACGTGTCGTTCTTCGCGTTCGACCTGCCGTGGTACCGGTTCATGCTCGGCTTCGGCTTCGCGGCCATCGTGCTGTCGCTGATCGCCGCTGCGCTGACCCACTACCTGTACGGCGGGCTGCGCATCACCAGCCCGGGCGCCCGCGCGACCGCCGCGGCCACCGGCCATCTGTCGGTGCTGCTGGGCCTGTTCGTCGCCCTGAAGGCGGTGGCGTACTGGCTGGACCGGTACGGCCTCGCGGTGAAGTCGAGCGACTTCAAGGCGACCGACAACTGGACGGGCCTGCGCTACGTCGACGCCAACGCGTATCTGCCGGCGAAGACGATCCTGTTCTGCATCGCCGTCATCTGCGCGCTGCTGTTCTTCGCGACGCTGTGGCGCCGCACCTGGCAGCTGCCGGTGATCGGCTTCGGTCTGATGGTCCTGTCGGCGATCCTGATCGGCGGTCTGTACCCGGCCATCGTGCAGAAGTTCCAGGTCCAGCCGAACGAGCAGGCCAAGGAAGCGCCGTACATCGAGAAGAACATCGACGCGACGCGCAAGGCCTACGGCATCGACGGGGTGAAGCCCGGGGACTACACGGGCCGCGGCGAGGTCAAGAACCCGGCACAGCAGCGGAAGAACGCCGACGCCGCCGCCAGCTACCGCATCAACGACCCGAACATCGTCTCGCCGACGTTCCAGCAGCTGGAGCAGGAGCGTAAGTACTACCAGTTCCCGTCCACCCTGGACGTCGACCGGTACGCCGGCCAGGACACGATCATCGGTCTGCGTGAGCTCAACCTCGCCGGGGTCGACAAGCGCAACTGGATCAACGACCACTTCACGTACACCCACGGCTTCGGAGCCGTCACCGCCAAGGGCACCGCGACCGCGGAGGGCACCAGCGGCTCGCCGGCGTTCACCGAGTCCGGTCTGCCGACCAAGGGCATGCTCGGGGACTACGAGCAGCGGATCTACTACGGCGAGAAGACCACGCAGTACTCGATCGTGGGCGGCCCCCAGAAGGAGCTCGACTACGAGCAGGACGGCGGCGGTCAGGTCACCACGAGCTACACGGGCAAGGGCGGCATCGACGTCTCCGGCCCGCTCAACCGTGCCGCGTACGCCGTCGCCTTCAGCGAGCCGCAGATCATGTACTCGGGAGCCATCGGCGACGGTTCCAAGATCCTCTACAACCGCACGCCGAAGCAGCGCGTCGAGGCGGTCGCCCCGTGGCTGACCATCGACGGCGACGCGTACCCGGCCGTGATCGGCAAGCGGATCCAGTGGGTCGTCGACGCCTACACGACCACCAACGGGTACCCGTACGCCTCGCGGACGACGCTGGGCGACACCACGGCCGACTCGCTGACCGACCGCCAGCGCGCGGTGGTCGCGCAGCAGAACCAGGTCAACTACATCCGCAACTCGGTGAAGGCCACCGTCGACGCCTTCGACGGCACCGTCACGCTGTACGAGTGGGACGAGAACGACCCGGTGCTGAAGACCTGGAAGAAGGCGTTCCCGGGCACGGTCAAGGACAAGGCCGACATCCCGGACGCGCTGCAGGACCACCTGCGGTACCCGCAGGACATGTTCAAGGTCCAGCGCGAGCTGCTCGCCCTCTACCACGTCACCGACGCGGACCAGTTCTACAACGCGAGTGACGCCTGGCAGGTGCCCAACGACCCGACGAAGTCGGACAGCAACGCGGTGCCGCCGTACTACCTGTCGATGAAGCTGCCGGGTGACAAGGCCCAGCAGTTCTCGCTGACGACCACGTTCACCCCCAGTGGACGGCCCAACCTCCGGGCCTTCATGGCGGTCGACGCGGACGCCAACAGTAAGGAATACGGCAAGATCCAGCTGCTGCGGGTGACCGACGACAACGTCGACGGTCCCGAACAGGTGCAGAGCCGGCTCAACCGCCATGGCCCGATCGCCACGTACGTCCGTGACCTCAAGGGCGCGGACTCGACGATCAAGTACGGCAACCTGCTGACGGTTCCGCTCGACAGCGGCTTCCTGTACGTCGAGCCCATCTACGCCCAGGGCCGGGGCTCCGAGTTCCCGCTGCTGAGCAAGGTGGCGGTCGTCTACGGGCAGAAGATCGGCTTCGCCGACGACCTCGCCGGCGCCCTCACTCAGGTCTTCGGGGAGGAGGGTGCTCCGGAGGAGGAGACGCCGCCGACCGACCCGGCCGAGCCGCCGGGCGACCCGACCGAGCCCCCGGCCACCGGGGACGCCGCCCTCAAGAAGGCCATCGCGGACGCCCAGAAGGCGTACGACGACGCCAGGGCGGCCCTAGAGAAGGAGCCGACGGACTGGGCCGCCTACGGCAAGGCGCAGGCCGACCTGGAGGCCGCGCTGAAGCGCGCTGCCGACGCGCAGAAGGCCCCGCCGGAGCCCGCGCCGGGCGCGGAGTCCGACGCCAAGCCGGACGCCAAGCCTGACGCGAAACCGGACGCCGAGCCTGACGGAGGGGCTCCGCCAGGCGAGTGACCAGGCACCATCCCGCGTCGTGGTACGGTTGCAACACAACGACGCGGGGTGGAGCAGCTCGGTAGCTCGCTGGGCTCATAACCCAGAGGTCGCAGGTTCAAATCCTGTCCCCGCTACTGAAGAAGAGGGCCCGGATCCTTCCAGGATCCGGGCCTTCTTCGTGTTGCCCACTTCTTTCCCGCCCCGAAGTGCGTGCCGCGGGCCGTGAGTTGGGGCCGTTCGTGTTTGACTTATCTCTCTGTGGGCATGTCGACAAAACGCTGAAGTGACCTCACTGGCTGCGGTATACCAGGTGTACGCGGGTTGCAGGTGGTGCGACGATGGAATTTATGGGGGACAGGGCAACTCTGTTGGAGACAGGGCGGTTTGTGCAGCCGCATGCCGGGGACATGGCGGACGCGATCGACGCGGTGGTCGGCGCCGGCCGTCACAGCAATGACCACACCGACGACGACAACACCGACGCGCTGGAGACCGCCGGCGCGGAGGCGCGTCATAGGAGCGCCGCCGACGCCGGGGACACCGCTGCCATGAGCGTCCTCGGCGCGCTGCTGCTGCGCCGGGGGGACCTGGACGCGGCGGAGCCGTATCTGCGGGGCGCGACCGCGGACGGTGACCGCGCCGCGGCCAACAATCTCGGCGTGCTGCTCCACCAGCGCGGTTACGCGGAGGAGGCGGCCGGCTGGTGGCGGATCGCCGCCGTGGCCGGCTCCGCGGCCGCCGCGCACGCCCTGGGACGTCACTTCCGCGAGCGGGGCGACGAGCCCGCCGCCGAGTACTGGCTGCGCCAGTCCGCGGAGCAGGGCCACGCCCTCGGCGCCTACGCGCTCGCCGACCTGCTGGAGCACCGCAGCGACAAGGGCGCGGAGCGCTGGCTGCGCATGGCCGCCGAACAGGGCCACCGCGAGGCGGCGTACCGGCTCGCCCGCGCCCTGGAGCGCCGTGCGGTGGAGGAGTGCCGCAAGAGCGACGGGCTGGACCGGCTGGTCCGCCCCGCCTCCGGTGCCCGGACCACCGCTGCCCCCGAGTGGCGCCCCGCCGCCCCCGCCCGGGCCGGCCAGGCGCCCGCCGCACGCACCGCCCCGGCCGCCGCCCGTGAGGGCGACGCCGCGAGCCCGGGCGGGCTCTGGCAGACGGACGCCGCGCTGCGCGCGCTCGCGGACGCGGAGGAGGCGCACCGGGCCCCCGGCGGCGACGAGGCCGCCGGTACCGGCGGCGGCACGGGCAAGGCGGGACGCCGGGCCCGTACGGGCGGGACAGGCGAGCAGGGAACCGGCACGGACGGCGGACCCACCGCCCCGGGCCGCGCCCTGCTCGACGAGGCCGCCCAGTGGTACCGGCAGTCCGCCGCGCGCGGTCACCGGCGGGCCGCCCTGCACCTGGGGGCGATCCTCGAGAAGCGCGGCGAGCTCAAGGAGGCGGGCCGCTGGTACCTCACCGCCGCCAAGGACGGCGAGGCGCGCGCCGCCTGTGCGCTCGGTTTCCTGCTGCGCGACGCGGGCGACGAGGAGAGCGCCGCCGTGTGGTGGCTGCGCGCCGCCCAGGAGGGCGACGGCAACGCGGCCAACGCCCTGGGCGCGCTGCACGCCGCACGCGGCGAGCAGCAGACGGCGGAGCGCTGGTACCGCGCCGCCATGGACGCGGGCGACGTCAACGGCGCGTACAACCTCGGGCTGCTCTGCGCCGCCCAGGACCGTACGGCCCAGGCCGAGCAGTGGTACCGCCGGGCCGCGTACGCCGGACACCGCGAGGCCGCCAACGCGCTGGCCGTCCTGCTGCTGCAGGCCGGCGACGCCGTGGGCGCCGAGCCGTGGTTCTCCAAGGCGGCCGAGGCCGGAAGCGTCGACGCGGCCTTCAACCTGGGCATCCTGCACGCAGGCCGGGACGACGACGGTACGGCCCTGGCCTGGTACGAGCGGGCCGCCGCGGCCGGACACACGGAGGCGGCGCTTCAGGTCGGCATCGCCCTGCTGCGGGACGGTGACGAGCAGGGCGCTGAGCGCCACCTGCGCTGCGCCGCGGGCGGCGGCAGCGCGGAGGCGGCGTTCCGGCTCGCCACCGTGCTGGACTCCCGCCGTCCGCCGCCCGGACCGCCGGCGCTCGGGGAGCCGGTGGCGGCGAAGGACGAGTGCGAGGAGTGGTACGAGCGGGCCGCCGAGCAGGGGCACCGCCGGGCCCAGGTACGGGTCGGCATGCTGGCCGCCGCGCGCGGCGACATGGCGGAGGCCGCCCGCTGGTACCGGGAGGCCGCGGAGACGGGCAGCCGCAGCGGTGCGTTCAATCTGGGGCTGCTGCTCGCCCGCGAGGGCAGCGAGCGCGAGGCGTCGCTGTGGTGGACCCGTGCCGCCCGGGCGGGGCACGGCCGGGCGGCGCTGCGTCTCGCGCTGCTCGCGGCCCGCAGGGGCGAGCTGGCCGAGGGGCAGCGGTGGTGCGCGAGGGCCGTCGAACTCGGTCCCGCCGAGGTGGCCGAGCGGGCCGCCCGGCTGCGCGAGGCACTGCTCCAGGAGCTCACCGCATAGTGATTTGCGCTGGTCGGCGGCGTGACGTAATGTTGTGTTCATCGCCGCGGGGTGGAGCAGCTCGGTAGCTCGCTGGGCTCATAACCCAGAGGTCGCAGGTTCAAATCCTGTCCCCGCTACTGACAGAAGGCCCGGATCCTTAATAGATCCGGGCCTTCGGCGTGTGTGCCCCATCCGGCGCGCATCACGAAGCAGGCCCCCGACGCTCAGAGCGTCGGGGGCCTGCTTCTTCGTACGGGTGCGCTAGCCGGTGGCGCAGTTCGGGCAGGTGCCTCGGTAGGTCACCTCGACGTCGGAGATCGTGAAGCCGAAGCGCTCCGTGTCCGGCAGGTCGGCGAGCGGATCGCCCACCGGGTGTACGTCCCGGACGGCGCCGCAGCGGGCGCAGACCAGGTGCTGGTGCGGACGGTGCGCGTTCGGGTCGTACCGCTTGGCGCGGCGGTCCGTCGACACCTCGAGGACCTCGCCGAGGTTCACCAGCTCGCCCAGGGTGTTGTAGACGGTCGCCCGGGAGATCTCCGGCAGCCGCTCCACCGCACGGGCGTGCACCTCGTCGGCGGTCAGATGGACATGGTCGCCGTCGAGGACCTCGGCCACGACACGCCGCTGTGCGGTCATCCGCCAGCCGCGTCCGCGAAGTCGATCCAGAAGGTCACTCATAGGGCCAGCCTAACAGTGAGAGGGACGCAGTCCCGAACGGGTGTGACTTTGGATGCTCGCTTGACTTAGATAATGTCCATTGTAGGATCGACACCGGCACTGGCCAAGGGCAGGGAAGTGCCGAGAGACGACTGGGCAGTACATGACGCAGGAGGCGCACGTGACGCAGGGACCGCTCACCACGGAGGCCGGGGCTCCGGTCGCCGACAATCAGAACAGCGAGACCGCGGGCGTCGGCGGGCCGGTGCTCGTCCAGGACCAGCTCCTGCT